>JAPLGZ010000509.1 GCA_026389895.1 Chloroflexota bacterium
CCTTGGTCGCGTTTCGGACTTCGAGCAGAGCGCTCATGCGGCCTCCCTACTGGTTGAATTATCCCAATATAGATGGCAGGCGACATCGCGGTTGGGCCGCACCGTTTGCAATTTCGGTTCCTCGACCCTGCAGCGGTCGAACGCGTCTGGGCAGCGGGGATGAAATGGGCATCCCGTTGGCCGGTTGAGCAGGGAGGGCATCAACCCAGGGATACCCTTGGCCGCCTCCTTTCGTTCGAGAGAGGGCAGGCTGATCATGAGCAATCTGGTGTAAGGGTGCAGGGGTTCATCGAAAAGCTCCTGAATGCCACCGGTCTCGATCAGATTGCCGGCATACATCACGCCCAGGCGATCAACGGCCTGCGCCATCAGGCCCATGTCGTGCCCGATTAGGATGACCGACGCGCCCAAATCTGCTCGGATGGTCTCTAAAGTCTCCATCACCTGATGCTGGACTACGACGTCAAGGGCGCTCGTGGGCTCGTCGGCGATGATGACCTTTGGCCGCAAACAGATGGCGATGGCGATGCAGACGCGCTGCTTCATCCCGCCGCTCAACTGGTGGGGATACATTTCGGCGGCGGAGCGCGGGAGACCCACGCGTTCCAGTAATTCGCCAATCCATTCGGTCCGTTCGCGCGGCGTTAGTTTCACATCGTGGTCACGCAACGCGTCCTCGATCTGTCTGCGCACTCGCGCCACTGGGTTCAACGAGTTCATGGCACCCTGCGAGACCAGTGCGATGCCGGCAAGCCGGATCTGGCGCATACGTTCCTCGGGTAATTCGAGGAGGGAGAGATCGTCGAGCAGCACCTGGCCACCCTCGATCTTTCCAGGCGCCCTACTCAGACGCATTAGCGCGAGCGCTGCGGTCGATTTGCCCGAGCCGGACTCGCCGACCAGGCCGAGGCGCTCCCCGGTGTGCAGGTCAAAGGATACACCATTGACCGCCCGCACCGCGCCTTGGCGGGTGTAGTAGTTCACACGAAGGTCGCGCACCTGAAGGATGCTAGAGTTCAATTCACACCTCTGTGAGAAGAATTGCCAGCCCTAAGCCAGGGCTGGCAGGCGTAGATTCCTGGGATCACGCTTTGCTTTGGAGTCTGGGATTGGTGATCTGGTCCAAACCCTGGCTCATCAGGAACAGCCCCAGGAAGAGGATGATAATGATAATGATCGGCGGCATGAACCACCACCACATCTGGCGGATCAAGGCGCCGTAGGTGATGGCCCAGTAGAAGGTCAAGCCCAGTGACGGCCTGGTCATTGGCCCTAGCCCAAGTGTCGAGAGGCCTACCGAAGCGAGAATCCCGCCCGAAATCGCGCCGACCAGGTTGGCCGCCAGATACGGCACCAGATTCGGGAGTAGTTCCCCGATGATGATCCGCAAATTGCTCGCGCCGTTGAATCTGGCTACTTGGACATACATCCGCTCGCGAATCGTGAGCACCTGGGCGCGCACGGCCCGCGCCGGCCACATCCAGGCCAGCGCTGCGATGATCAGCGCCATCGCCTCAACCGAGACAGCGCCCAGCATCGACGCGACGATGATCAGAATCATAAGACTTGGGATCGTCAACAGGATATCCACGATAATCCGGATCACCTCGTCGACAATCCCACCAGCATAACCGGCAATCAGGCCCATCAGCGCACCCAGGGTCACGCCGAACACACCCGCGATCACCCCGATCTCTAGCGACGTTGGGGTGCCGTAGATGAGGTCCGCGAGCACGTCGCGACCCTGCTGATCAGTCCCGAGCAGATGCTCAGCGGAAGGCGGCTTTGCTGGGCGACCAGCGCCCACCTCCGCCATATCCCGTGGTACGAATAGACGACCTACCAGGCCGAAAAGCGTGACCAGCAGGACCAGAATAGCGCCTGCAATCAGCAAGCGATAGCGACCCAACGATTCGACAAACCTGCTCTCTTTCCTTGCCATTACGCTTCCTAGCCTTGTTAATATCTGATTCGTGGGTCAATGAGTGGATAGATCAGATCGAGCGCCAGCAACACAACGCCGATCGATAAAATAATGAACAGCGAGATTCCCTGGATGACAAAGTAGTCGTTCCCAGCGATTGACTTGAAGAGGAGGTTTCCCACGCCTGGATAGCCGAAGATCACCTCCACCAGCACCGCCCCCGACATCACCATCGCCAGCGATATGGCGAGCGATGTCACCTGCGGCAAAAGTGCGTTGCGCAACGCATAGTCTCTGAAGATGGTCTGTGGTTTCAGGCCCTTGGCCTCCGCCATCTGAAGGTAATCTTCGCCCAGCGTGGTTGTCATCATCGCCCGCATCCCCAGGCCCCAGGAGCCGATGCTGCTCAGCACGATCGACGCAGCTGGCAAAATAGCGTGCTTGCCAATATCGAGTGCCATCGCCCAACTCAGGGTCAGGTTCACACCGGACGTGTACGCCCCGCCAACCGGCAACAGTCGCCAGCGCATGGCCACCACGTAGATAAACAACATGCCCAGCAGATAGTACGGGATGGCTGACAGCGTCATAAAGAGCGGCGATAGCCCGAGCGCGATTCGGCTTGTTCTAGGCCAGGCCATCAACGCACCTAAAAGCGTGCCGAGCACGAACGCAATGAGGGTGGATACGATCAGGAGGCCAATCGTCCACGGCGCGGACCGCGCAATCATGTCAAGGGCCGTTTGTGGATAATAGGCCAGGGACACGCCCAGATTAAGGCTGAGCAAGTCGCGCCAGTAGAGCAAGTACTGCTGCCAGAGTGGCTTGTCTAGGCCAAACTTCTGGTTATAGATCTTGACCATTTGCTGGATCTGGTTGGCGTAGACGCCACCCTGCGCCGCAAGTTGGTTCATCCGAGATTCGATCGGGTTTGTCGCCCTCATGCGAGGCAGGAAGAAGTTGAGCGTGACCGCGGTGATCACAATGAGAAGGAATATCCCGATCCGTCGAACAACGTAGCCAATCGTCATGCCTGCCACCTCAATGACATCTGGAGTCTTGCACCGTGCGATGCCCGGCGCGCATCTAAAAGACGGCGCCAAACGAGGGTGCATTATAACGAACAAGTTGTGTGTATGTATTAAGTGCCGCTGTCAACAACAGCGTCTGCTTTGTCAAAACCGAAACGCCTCTGGGGAAAGGTGTTGATTTTCGTCTGTTGCGCGGATGATCTGGCCCGAGCGGCTTCGTACTGGTCCAAGTGGCTACCCAAATCGTATGTCGGATGCTACATTAGCCCGCGAATTAGGTGTCACTCTCTTCACTCTGCTGCTGACGGCGGCTCAGTTCCTCTATTTGTATCTTACCTTACTGAATGGCGAGCATTGTACAACCGATGATCTGACTTGTCAATATCCAGTTCTGATGGCTTTGCGCATGTCTGACGAGGCCTGCAAGGCAGACGATACCCGCTCCAGCACATCGACGCCCGCGGCTCATCCCCAGCCGATAACACTCAACGGTGTTATAAAGTGACAAAAATCATGTGATGGCGGACCTAAGTGTATAGGAACGTCTCGATCCCAAGAGTCACCTCGCGCGTGAACTGCTAAGCAGGGAACGGATCGTGCGCGGCGCTATCCCAAGCGCCGATCCCGGCGTAACTATAGTAGCCTGTACAAAATCAAGCCAAGAGAAAGATTACTTTTGTGTTGCCACATTTATGATAAAATAAGGGTGGTCGTCGCCAATATCGTCGATGGCCCATCGTGAATATGGCGGTTGGTTCAGACAATCACTGCTGTTTCGATTTGTTACGCGTAAAGTAATTACTGACAAGGAGTTTTTCAACGATGAAAAACAACGCAAGCAAAACCGCGCCTGAAAAAAATAATAATGGCGCGGTCCCTGGCAATCCTAATCAAGCCGC
>JAPLGZ010000360.1 GCA_026389895.1 Chloroflexota bacterium
AGGAACGTAGGGTTGCGCAACCGCCTCCCGCTGACTGGCTGTCTCCCTATCTCCTTGTCTCCTTGTCTCCTTGTCTCTCCCTGGCGCTTCCTCCAAGATGATATGGGCATTCGTGCCACTGATGCCAAAAGAACTGACCCCCGCAATGCGGCGCTCGCTGGGCCAATCCGTCATGCGTTGTGGAATCTGCACCGGCGATTCGGCCCAATCGATGTAGGGATTAGGGTTTTGGAAATGAAGATGGGGCGGGATCTGTCCATGTTGCAGCACTAATACAGCTTTGATCAGATTCGCAATCCCAGCCGCCCCTTCTAAGTGACCAAAATTGGTTTTGACCGACCCAACCCAGAGCGGCTCGGTGCGTTTCCCAAAGACGGCATTCAGCGCGCCAATTTCAATCGGATCGCCCAGGGCGGTGCCGGTGCCATGGGCTTCGATATAGCCTACTTGGGCTGGTTCGACCCCTGCGTTGCGCAGCGCCTGCCGAATTACCGTCTGTTGGGCCGGGCCACTGGGCGCGCTCAGGCCACTGCTCCGCCCATCTTGGTTAACCATCGAGCCACGGATGATGGCCAAAATCGGATCACCCGCGGCCTGAGCATCTGAGAGCCGTTTCAAGACCACCATGCCACAGCCTTCGCCGCGTCCAAAGCCATTGGCTGCCGCATCGAAGGTCTTACAACGTCCGTCGACGGCAAACATGCGATCCGCCGCTGCCGCCCGGCCAGTCGCCCACTGGTCATCCATAATCAGATTGACGCCACCGGCCAAGGCGATCTGACATTCGCGCTGGCGTAGGCTCTGGCATGCTTGATGGACAGCCACCAGCGAAGCTGAACAAGCTGTATCCACCACCACGGCTGGCCCTGTAAAGCCAAAGGTATAGGCCAGCCGGCCAGCAGCGACACTGAGGGCCATGCCCGTCATCTGATGGAGTTCATCTTGCGGCGAGTTTATCTGCTGATAACGGGTGCGCAAGGCATAGTCATAGCTGCACAACCCCACAAAGACACCGGTCACGCTGTTAAAGAGCGTGGCTGGTACAAGATAGGCGGCTTCTAATGCTTCCCAGCCCACTTCAAGCAACAGCCGTTGTTGCGGATCCATCCACACTGTTTCGCGCGGCGAAATGCCAAAGAAGGTGGGGTCAAAGTGGTCGATCTCCGCCAGAAACCCACCATAACACGCTGACAAAGCAGCCCCAGTGGCATGACGACGTGGCCGGGGCATCTCTATGACTGCATCTGTGCCCCGCGCCAGCAGCTGCCAAAATTGTTCCGGCGTATCACTTCCCCCCGGAAAACGACACCCCATGCCTAGAATAGCGATTGGTTCGCTTGCTTTATACTTGATCTCTTCTAACTGGGCCGTTGCCTTGTCAAGCGCCCGCATAATGCGGGGCATCAACGCGGCTTGGCTATTCGTTTCCTGTGACATGCGTTTATTCCTCTAGCAAAGCTTCCAATCGACGTAATTTTTGGGCAACGTCATTTTCCGTAGACGGATCTGCCTCGAGCAAGTCTGGCGCAGATTGTGCCAAGTCATCCACTGTGACTGGCCCCTTCACTGTGATCTGGTCGCCGGCAGCGATTTCGTCCTCGGCCGATCTGATTGTCGAAAGTAGGTAGGTAGACAATGCTTCCAGCATTGGATAGTCAAAAATCAGGGTGGCGGGCAGTGGTTGCTCTAGCGTGCGCGCCAAATGGTTGCGCAATTCGATCGCCATTAACGAATCCAGACCCATGGCCAATAAGCCCTGTTGTGGATCGATCTGTTCGGGCGAGCGCAAGCCCAAAACTTTGGCAACCGCGCCGCGCAGATGGTCCATTAATAAGCGGCGCCGTTCCTCACCGGCCACGGCCAACAATTGCTGGCGTAGTGAGCGCACTGGTGGCGGAACAGCAACCATGCTGGATGGCTCTGGGGCTGTAAATGCGGCATAGAAAGCGTTGCGGAAGGGGCGATCCAGAAACTTTGGCCACGCCATCGGGGCAACCCCAACCTGCGGTTCTGTTTGCTGGAGCAGATAGGCAAAGGCTGCAACGCCCTGCTGCGGCGTAATCACGCCGACGCCTTGTTCGGCCATCTGTTGTTTTTGGCCACGCACGCGGTCCGCCGCCGCCCCAATTTCTGACCAGGCGCCCCAGTTGATACTGAGACAGGGTAAGCCCTGAGCCTGGCGATAGGCCGCAAAGGCATCCAAGAAGGCATTGGCGGCGGCGTGGTTGGCCTGGCCGTGATTGCCAAAGAGGCTGCTGGCCGAAGAAAAGAGCACAAAGAAATCGAGCGGAAGTTCTTTGGTCAATGCATGTAGATGCCATGCGCCGGTCACCTTGGGCGCTAACACACGGGCAAAACGCGCCCAATTTTGTTGGCGCAGCGCGCCATCATCCAGCACACCCACGGCGTGGATCAGACCGCGCAATGGGTAGCGCTCATCCACTTGTTGCAACGTGGTTTTGAGCGCTTCTAGGTTGGTTACATCGGCCTGGGCAATGGTCACTGTCACACCCTTGGCGCTCAGCGCGGCGATCTGCGCTTGAGCCACCGGTTTGGGGTGGCCGCGTCCCAGTAGCAAGAGCTGCCGCGCCCCTTGCGCCGCCAACCACTCTGCCATGGCCAGCCCTAGCCCACCCAAGCCACCTGTAATCAGATAGGTGGCGTCGGCCTGAATCTTGATCGCTTGCGTGGCCGGCGGGAGCAGGACAAGTTTGCCGATCTGTTTGGCCTGCTGCATCAGGCGAAAGGCCCGTCCTGCCGCTGGCAAGGGAAAGGTGCGATAGGGCAATGGTTTGAGGCTATTCGTTGCAAATCGTGCCATGAGCATGGTAAAAATGTCGTTGACCAACTGCGGTTGCTGACGCATCACTTCACCTAGGTCAAAGGCTGTATACTGCCCATCCGGACGCACAGCCGCCACCTGTTCGGGTGTCCAAATCCCCCGTTTGCTCATCTCGACTACATGTCCATCGGCAGCCAGCAGCGCGAGATTCGCCTCGATAAAACCGGGGCCGGTCAGCGAATTCAAAATCAGATTGATGCCTTGACCGCCTGTGTCTGCCATCACCGCTTGCGCAAAATCGCGCCCATCGGGCTCTCGGCGCGAGTTGTAAATATGGGTGACACCCAGCTTTCTAAGCGTGTCCCACTTGCCTGGGCTGGCCGTACCAAAGACCTCGGCCCCCGCCAACTGTGCCAGTTGGACAGCCGCCATGCCCACCCCACCGGTTGCCGCGTGGATCAGCACACGGTCACCTGCTTTCATCTGCCCCAGGTGATGCAATCCATAATACGCTGTTAAAAAAGCAATCGGAATGGTTGCGGCCGCGTGATAGCTGAGGGTAGCCGGTTTATGAACCACCTGGATCGCATCAACTGTTACATATTGACTAAAACTCCCCGCACACAGTGCAAGGACTGCGTCACCAAGGGCAAAATTGGCTACCCCATCGCCCACCGCCACAATCACGCCCGTACATTCTGCGCCAATCGGGCCGGGATCACCAGGATACAGATCCAGGCTATTGAGGAGATCACGAAAATTCAAGCCACTCGCCTGCACCTGAATCTCGACTTCCCCGGTAGCGGGGGGACGGCGGGTCAGTGATTGCAAAGCTAAGTGGTCGAGTGTACCCCGTTCCGTAATGGTTAACTGATAGGGTTCATCTGGGATGGCCAGATTGGCTTCTGGCGTATGACGGCCTAAACGGGCCACATAGCGCGCACCCCCGCGTAGGGCAACCTGTGCTTCTTGCCCAGCCGGTGTCGGTGCGCCTTTCAGCTCAGCCCAGAGTTGTTGCGCTTGACTTTCGCCCACCGGGGTCGCCGCCAGATCAATACAGCGGCACCGGAGTTCGGGATGTTCCAGCGCAATGACTTTACCCAGACCCCATAAGCCAGCTTGCGCCATGCCGGTCGCCTTATCCTGTTCGCTCACTAGCTGTACGTCTTGTGTGACTAAGCAAAGTCCACCGGCTGCGGTGGTGAAAGTGAACTGGTTTGCTAGCAATGCCTGCACCAACAATAAGACCGTACCGCAGCCAAGTTGGGCGGCTTGCGCAACATCCGCCGCGCTTTGTACATTGGGTGCATCCAGACTCCAAAGATGGACAATGCCCTGCAAAGAGGATTGCGCCGTCAAGAGGGCTTGATAATCGGTGAGCGTATCGGGGCGAATCCAAAAGGTCTGCCCATCGACCTGTTGATAATGGTCACTCGCATAGACTAGAACTGCCTCTTCGCCCTGCGCTTGGAGTTGGGCCGCCAATGCTGCACCCACGCCCTGTGTATCGGCAAAAATCAACCAAGCCGCACGTTCAAGCGGTTGGTGAGCCTGTCGAACCGCCAACTGACCCAGTATAAGGGTCTGACCATCCTGTTCAAAGGTCTCCACGGCCTGGAAACCGTTTTCGTATAGCCGTGTTTGCCATTGCGGCGCGGTGAGTAGCGGGTAGTCTTGCCGGTCATCGGCAAAACGCCACCAGCCATCGGTCAGGCCAAAGGTCAAATCGACCCAGCGGCTACGGCTTGTCGCTTCCACCAGCACGAGCCAGCCGTCTGGTTGTAACAACTGTCGCACATGGCCCAACGTCTCCATGAGATTGCGCGTGGCATGCAGCACATTGGCGGCAATGACGAGGTCTGCTTGCTGCGGGGCAAAGCCTTGGGTCAGCGGTGACTGTTCAATATCGAGCGGTTGATAACGGATGAAATTGTAATCAGCAAAGCGTTCCTGCGCCTTGCTCAAAAAGCGCGGACCGATATCGGTAAAGCAATATTCGATCTGCGCCGCTGGGAGCAACGGCAGCAGACCCACGGTTGTACCACCCGTGCCAGCGCCAACCTCTACAATGCGCATCCCACGCGCCAGCGGCAGGTGTTGGATGATCGCGCTCACTGCCTGTTGCACCAGCTTGTTCATGGATATTGCACCCGGTGATTCAGTGTACAACTGGGTGACGATGCCAGTGTCGCCACCTGGAAAGAGGAGTTCCAGTGGCTCTTGCAGACCGCGCAACACCTCGCTTAGTTTGGGGCCACACTGTTCGAGCAAGGTAACTTCTGCACGTTCAGTCGAAGCTTGCGGGCGGTTGGTCGGTGCGAGAATGGGTAGCTGGGCGCGCGGTGTTTGGACCACAAGCCACTCCTCCCCGATCCGTTGTAGAATGCCAGCCTCGGCCAACATGCCCAACATGCGCTCTAATAGCCGGCGGTATTGCGGAATCACCCCGACCTGCTGGGCGATCTGCTCATTGCGCCAACGCATGCCCGGCTGGAAGGTAAACCCAACCTTGGCGAAAGCCGCCAGCACATACGTTAGGCTCGTGGCCGCCAGTTGCTGTTGGAAACGTGCTTCCTCGTCATGCGTTTGCTTATCCCACAGGCTCGATAAGCTAGCTTGCAGCGCCGGTGTAA
>JAPLGZ010000125.1 GCA_026389895.1 Chloroflexota bacterium
TGTTCACGCGCCAATGCCACAAATTGATTGCCCTTTTCGATGGCACGGTCCGTGATGCGGTTGGCGTAGATGCCGCCCCGCAACTGGGCGCGCGAATTTTCGGGAAAGGCCTGCGCATCGGCATAACGGCCAGCCAACATGCCCATTGCCAGTGGCGCCCAAGATAAAATGCCCAAGCCATAAGCCTGACAGAGCGGCACAAGCTCGTTTTCAATGCGCCGGTCGAGCAAATTATAGGGTGGTTGTTCGGAGACAAAACGCGCATACTGCTTGAGTTCGCTGACCATCAGCGCCTCCATCACCTTCCAGGCCGGCGCCGTTGAGCTACCAATGTAACGCACCTTGCCCTGGCGCACCAGATCTGTAAGCGCGCCCAGGGTTTCATCGATCGGGATGTCAAAGACGGGCCGGTGGAGTTGGTAGAGATCAATATGGTCGGTCTGTAAACGGCGCAACGAATCTTCGCAGGCTTTGATCAGATGTAGACGTGAATTGCCGCGCTGGTTCGGCCCTGGGCCGGTGGGATAATGCGCTTTGGTAGCGAGGATCACATCATCACGCCGCCCATTCTGCGCCAGGGCGCGACCGATGATGGCCTCACTTTCGCCCTGGGCATAACTGTTGCTCGTGTCGATCAAGTTGATGCCAGCGTCCAGCGCACGATTGAGAATGCGCGTCGCTTCTGCTTCGGGAATCGGGTTGGCGAAGTTATCGGTGCCGAGGGCCAGCGGGGCGATCTGGACGCCGGTGCGGCCCAGTGTGCGGTATTCCATGTTCTATCCTACTTAGAGACCATGCCAACGAAATAAATAGACGATCTGCATTCTGGGAGATGGGCCACACAAACTGGGGATTACATGAACAAGCCTCATTGTACGTTCGCTGCTCAGGCATGTTCTAGTAACGTTGCCAGCAATGGCGCAGTTTCCAACTCCACTGTCAATTGACCTGGCTTGATTTGATAGAACTGGCATTCAAAGCCGATGACCTCGCCCGCTTCATTCTTAATTAGGTGAAGATCACCGTTCGCTTCTTCTTGCAGCGGTGACAAATAGGCCATCGTCTGCGGATCGGCAAACCAGACTTGCAGCGTATTATCGGTTGGATCGAAGCGGATCTTTATTTTTTCCATACGATCTTTCCCTCTTTCATCTTGTCGGCAGGATAAGCAGTAATCAAAAAGCCTTCACCATCCATCTGCCGTGCTACTGCACATACGAGACGCTTTGTGTCTTGTGTATAGAACAGATAGACGTTTTCATCAATTCGACTCAGGCGAATTTCGTTAGGTGAAGTCAATACCTGGATTACATCATCTATACGTTCCGCCATCACAGGATGTTGAGCGACAATTTTGCGCAACCAGTATGCTTGATAACAATGGACACGAAAACCAACCGGCGTTTGTACATCGAATAACAAGATATTAGGCTGCTCATTCATTATAACAAATCCTTACATTCTTGCGACTATTCCAATACCACCAACGGTGGCAGCCCATTGACAAGTTGCACCGTCGCCAAACTGACCGTGATTACCTGGCCGATCAGGCGCACGATGGCTTGCGGATCGTCCGCCTGGTTCGGGTCGTTGCTGATGCCGCTGCGCGTGTCCACGCTGACCTGATATTGATCGACGATCCATTCGAGTGCCGAACGGTTGCCGAGTTTGTAGTCGAAGATTTGTGGCGGGATGCCATCGAGCGTGAGAAAGTCATTGTAGATCAGGCTACGTTTGTCTTTGCTCAGTTTCATGCGCTCGACGCGCCAGTTGAGCGGCTTGTCCGCATTTTCGATAAAATTCAGCCGATATTCCGGCTGCTTTTCGTAATTGACATGCAGTTCTGCCAACTGCGCCCCGGCCTGCGCAAAACCCCAAAAATCCTGCACAAACGGAATACGCGGCAATTCGCGCCGCAAGTTGGCGGCGTATTGGCTGCGATATTCTGGGTGATGGAGCACCCCGTAGACATAGTGGAAGATGTCCCATTTGGTGAGTGGCGCTTGAGGATAGCGGGTGCGAAACTGTTCGAGCGCCCAATCGGTGATGTTTTCGCAGCGGTTGCTGCCATCTTCGGCGTAGGTGTAGAAGGGGAAGCATTGGAAACGGTCTTTGGTGGCAAGAATATGAAAATCTGGTATCACATTAACCATAAGAGTGCTAAATGCTTCGCGATGGCCTTTATCGCTAATGCATATTAAGCGATTGTGATTTTCGGTTTCAGTAATTGGAAAAAATTGAGGTTGCTGATACACCTCTTCGTTGAAAACTCTATCGAAAAACAAAAGCTGTTTTATAAACGGACGATATGCAGCTACTCGAATCTTTGTTTCATGAAATTGAGCGTAAGTCCCCCGGTTGAGATCCTTCTTCAAATCGCGACCCCAACTTATTTGCTTTGAATCAAGATTCACAAAATCATCTATCTGCGGTTTGCTTTGTAAATGAAGCCAGCGGGTCACATGATCATTATAAACATCGATCGTCCTTTTCATACTGGATTCAACAGTAGCGCGATGAAAATTATAGGCCCATGCATCTCGACAGGTAGCAACACCACATCCATAAGCCTTAAAGAGTGAATCAGCCTCACCAGCCTTCGACTCTCGCGTCCCCATCGGCAAAAACGTCTCAAACTCATCGTGCATTCCCTCTGTCAACCAGAGATGATGCTTGTCCGGCGCGATTTCTTGCCAGTCAATTTTGCCAACGTGTTCATGTTGTTCCAGAAAGTCATACTTCTCTTGTTTGCGCCAGAATTCGTCGGTGCGCGCGTAGTGGATCGTTGCCATGAGGATTGTCTCTTGAAAGGTGGGGTATCGGCTACCAACTTCCGGAAAGTGACCGCCGACAATTTGGTATTACCCGATTGGTTCTGGTCACTTTCCGGAAGTTTTGTTTGACGGTTCAGCCAAACAAGCCAGGATACCGGCTTGTTCAATGTGAATCTTTGCCATGTCAGCAACTAGTAAGCCGAATTTAGGCGAATTCGTAGACTTCCATCTGAACTACACTGACTGGTGTTGCATCACCATGTACCAGCCGTCGCACCTTTTCTGTTGTCGCACGACTGAAGACTGGTTCACCACAATGGGTGCATACCTGTGCCGGAATGTCTTCTACCAATACCCGTTTTCCATCAATTAGAAATACCTCGGAGACCACTTCCTCCTGGAATTCCGTTGCACCACAGACATCACATTGAAACATTTTATCTCCTCTGTGTAAAGCTCAAATCCCAATCTTGTGGCTCTGGTTCATACAATGTCACAATTTTTGTCAGGTTTGTCTCAGTCCGTGAAACCTGAAGATGTAGGATTTTTCCCTCATCCGTAAATCCTAACAATAAACAACTGGGCGAATATTTGTCAGTGGGATAGTCCTCAATCAACTGGGCGGATAGGCCGGCCTGTCTGATTTCAGCTTCGCTAATATTACGTTCGACCGCGCGTCGAAAAGCGTGGCGGCTAAATTCGAATTCACCTTGCGCCAATTGCTGCCTTATCGTTTCAATGCTCTTCATGATACCCGCCACCCTGTATAAGCCAGTTTCACTACGCTATGATAAATTTGTGCCCCAATCCATCTTCAACTTTCCTTACGCCGTTTGCGGATCAATATAGTAATACTAACCCCGACCTGAATGCCAAAAACGTTATGCGTGGTGCCTGATAGCTTCGGATTTTTGCGCACGTTGCCACCTAAATCAAGGATGTAAATGTCATCAAAATCCTGCGCCAACTGCTTGCGCATGCCGTCAAAGGCGATATCGTTGACAAAGCTGCTGTTGGTGACAAAGGCCACAATCCCTTCGTCGCCAATCCGATCCGAGGCCCAACGGAAGGCTTTGACATACGGGTCGGAAAGCGCATTTTTGTTGGTGGCTGCCGAATCGCGCGCATACGTCTCGCTCACGCGCCGATCCAACGTCGGATATTTGCGGTTCTTATTGTTGTCGTTCTCGTTGAGTTGCCAGGCGTTGTAGGGTGGATTGCCGATCACAACAAAGATCGGCGCGTCCTTCTGGCGTTGCACCCGCTCGCTGTTCTCGGCGGTCAAGAAGGAAAACGAACCCTGCGCCTCCTCGGCCAACTCAAACGTATCGACCAGACAGATGCCGTCAAAGGGCGCGTATTGGCCGGTCAATTCGTAATAGGTGTGCTCGATGTTCATGGCCGCGATGTAATAGGGCAGCAGCATCACTTCGTTGCAATGCAATTCACTTTTGTATTTTTCTTCCAGCCGTGTGCGCTTGATTGCGCGCATGATGCGCAGCATAAAGTTGCCCGTGCCCACAAACGGGTCGAGCACATGCACGCCCGCGTCTGAGAGCGAGCGGCCAAATTCACGCTGCAAAAGCTCCTCCACCGAGCGCACCATAAAATCGACAATTGGCTGCGGCGTGTAGACAATGCCATGCGTGTCGGCCACTTTGACCGAAAAGCCCTGGAAAAAGTTCTCGTAAACGGTGTTAAGAAAGGCTTGCTTCTGCGAAAAGTCATCAATCGTGGCGGCCGTGCGTTCAATTGCGGCATAAAAACGGTCGAGCGGCTTGAGAAATTCGCTGCGGCTAAACTGGCGCGCCGTCAACGCCTGGATCACCTTTTCGATCTCGTGGGCGATCACGTTGCGCTCGACAAAGTCCGAATTGTTAAAGACCGTGCGAAAGATGCGCTCGGTGAGCATGTGCTGAATCAGCATCTCTTCGACCGCCTGGGCCGAAAGATTGGGATTGATCGCCTTGCGGCACAATTCGGTAAAGGCGGTAAAGGCGTCAATAAAGCGCCGATTCTCGCGCCGTTCTTTCTCGATAATCGCCAGCAGCCCGCGCGCAATTTCTGTCACGCGGTCTTTGAACTCAACCACCGCCTGGCCCCACTGTTCATAGGCTGGCGGCTGATATTCAAAAAAGGCGCGCAACGCCTCGATCAGTTGGTCGGGCTGGGTGATCGAACTGCGCAGCACTTCGCGCCCGTTCTGCCAGAGAATAATTTGTTCCGGCGCTTGAAAGAGGATATTGTCGCGCGGGTAGCCGACCTGAAATTTCTTCTGCACTTCTTTTGCCAGATCGTCATGGCTGTCTTTGGCCTCCCAATAGCCATGCACCAGATTAAAAGCATCGACCAACGCCCCATCCACCCGCAACGTGCGCCCCTCGCGCTTGAGCATATATTGCTCGGCCAACGTCCAATGAAATTGTTTGGCACAGGCGCGCAACAACCCCGAAAAGGCCGGCGAAACCGCGCCTTCGCCAAAGAGCCGCAACTGGTTCAAATCGTTAATTTCGGTATAATAACTCTTGATCGCGTCCTTGAGGGCCTTGTGCTTTACATTCAAATTGGGCATGGGGAAGTTCGTTTCTCATTGCTTACAATAAAATTACGACACGCTCTGCTCACTTGATTGTAGGAGTGAAAGGGCTGCTTGTCAAGTACCCCGTTTGATTCGGCTGCATCCCAAATTTATTCCCGCGCCGCGCTCAATCGGCGCCGCCTTTTAGGGCATGGGCGCCGATTGAGAAGCGCTAGGGTTCCCCTGAAACTTTTGACGTGACACCAACCAAGCTTATACTGCATGCATCGCTGATTTCTCATCCGTCCCCACTCACCCAAGGAGCAGCCATTCCCATGACCAAAGTAACTGGCGGCGAGGCCATTGTCAAATCGATCATCAAGCATGGTGTGGACACTTTGTTTGCACTGCCTGGTGTACAGAACGATTATTTTTTTAACGCATTGTACGACGCGGGCGATCAGATCCGTGTGATCCACACGCGGCATGAGCAAGGCGCGGCCTATATGGCGCTCGGTTATACGCTTTCGACCGGCAAAGTGGGCGCGTATAGTGTGGTGCCTGGCGTGGGGCTACTCAATACGACCGCCGCGCTGGCCACTGCCTATAGCACCAATGCCAAAGTGCTCTGTCTGACGGGGCAGATTGCCTCAACCCAGATTGGGCGCGGTTTTGGCATGTTGCACGAAATTCCCGATCAATTGGGCATCTTACGTTCGCTGACCAAGTGGGCGGAACGCATCAATTCGCCCGCCGAAGCGCCGGGGTTGGTGGATGAAGCATTTCGTCAGCTGTATACGGGGCGACCGCGACCGGTAGGATTGGAATGCCCACCCGACATATTGGCAACCAAAACTGAGGTCGGTCTGACTGCCCATCAACCGGATGTGCGCCACCCACCGGTGGATACCGACGCGCTGGAACAGGCGGCCAAGTTATTGGGTCAGGCAAAAAATCCGCTGATCTTTGTGGGCGGTGGCGCCCTGGATGCTGGCGCGGAAGTCTTGCAATTGGCCGAGCTGTTGCAGGCACCGGTGGTCTCCAACCGCTCTGGTCATGGCGTGGTGAGCAGCCGCCATTATTTAGCGACGCGCATGCCGGCGGCCCACGTGCTATGGGAAAAAGCCGATGTGGTGCTGGCCGTCGGCGCGCGCATGCAACAACCGTTGCTCACTTGGGGGTATGACGATGACCTCAAGGTGATCCGCATCGACATTGACCCAACCGAGCAGCAACGCATTGCACCGCCCACGGTCAGTCTGGTCGCTGATAGCCAAGATGTGTTACGCCTGCTGATTCCCGCCGTCGAAAAGTATAACAAGGCGCGTCCTTCCCGTCAGGCAGAACTGGCGTCACTGAAAGCAGAAGTGGATGGCCGGCTTGCTTCTCTAGAACCCCAGATGACCTTTATCAAGCTCATTCGTGAGGAGTTGCCGGATGACGGTTTTTTTGTCGAAGAGATGACACAGATTGGCTATATCAGTCGCTTTGCTCTGCCAGTGTATCAGCCGCGCACCTTTGTAAGCACCGGTTATCAGGGAACTTTGGGGTGGGGGTTTGCCACGGCGCTTGGCGTCAAAGTCGCCAATCCCGACAAAGCGGTGCTCTCCGTAAATGGCGACGGTGGGTTTATGTTTACGGTGCAAGAGCTGGCAACGGCGGTGCAACATCAAATTAGCACGGTGAGCCTCGTCTTTAACGATAACGCCTTTGGCAACGTGCAGCGTATGCAAAAGCTAAATTACGGCAACCGCGTGATCGCCACCGACTTGCGCAATCCCGACTTTGTCAAGCTGGCCGAAGCATTCGGCGCCCAGGGAATTCGTGCCAAAACCCCCGATGAAGTGCGTCAGGCGATCCGCCAGGGTTTTGCCACCAAAGGCCCAACCCTGATCGAAGTACCCGTGGGCGAAATGCCCAGCCCCTGGTCTGCTTCCTTTTTACCACGAGTACGACCAGCGCGCACGAAATAAAATCGTGAGCATGGCGTGGTAAAGGCAAGGCTTGCGATTATTGTCTTTTATTCTTTCAAGCGGAGCTTAACCCTACCCGCGCTTAACCCCACCCTAACCCTCCCCTGGTAAGGGAGGGGACTGATTGGTGGACAGAAGAAGTGGCTCGTTCTATCCGACCAACGGTTCCCTCCCTTACCAGGGGAGCGGGAGCCCACTCGGCGCGGGTGGGCTCCCTTACCAACTAAATCCCGGCCCGCTGGGCACTTGGACGTAACCGTCTTCTAGGGTGAGTTGCGAACCCGGTTGGAGCAGGCCGGTTTCTAGATAGAGCGCATTCGGCAAACAAGCCATAATGTTCAACTGGACAGGGCCGCCGCCATGCGAGGCATAGGGCCGGCGAAAGGCGTGGGCCATCGTGCCAATTTGTAAAAGCGCCGTCGGCCCGCCAGCTCGGCGTAAATCCGGTTGGATAATGTCAACGGCCTCGCGTTGTAGAAAGCGGGCGAAATCCGCGGGGGTATATAAATTTTCACCCGTGGCAACTGGGATGTCAAGGGCGTGGGCGAGCGCGGCATAACCGTCAATATCATCGGCCGGCAGCGGCTCTTCCCACCACGCACAGCCCAATTGTTCAAAGGCCCGTCCTCGCCGAATGGCCTCGGCCGTCGTGAGCGATTGATTGGCATCGACCATAATCTCGATCGCATCGCCAATCGCCTGGCGCACCACGTGCACGCGCGCAATATCTTGCTTAAGCGTCGGATAGCCGACCTTGATCTTGACCGCGTGGAAACCCTGCGCAACCGCTTTGGCGCAAATCCCCTGGACTTCGCTGTCACTATAGTTGAGCCAGCCGACCATTGCATAGGCGCGGATGCGGGGATTGACCCGCCCCCACAATTGCCAACAGGGCACACCCAGCGATTTGCCCAGACAATCCCATAAAGCGGTGTCTATTGCCGCGATGCCAAACATCGCCAGCCCAAAGGCGCCGTGATATTCCGTTTCGCGCAACATTTCCTGGTGAATGGCGCGGATATAGGCAAGGTCTTGGTTGAGCACTAACGGCTTTAATTCATGTTCAATCAGCGCCGCCAATGCCTGGGGAGCGCCAGCAATGCGCCCAAAACCCGCATCACCGACCCCCGTGACGCCGTCTTCTGTCTCAACCATGACTTTCACGGAACCAGCGCCGGGCAACGCTTGCAGCGCATCGCGGATCGGCGTTGCGCTAGGTGCTTGCTGGGTCACTGTGATCTCAAGTTTTTTTATCTTCATTGCCATTCTCCTTACCATTTTTCTGTTGGCCTGGCTCTATTTTCAGTGGATTTAAACGCTAGCATTGACAGTGTTGATGGGTTGCAGAACTCTACTCTACTGCACAATGCAAGAAACTTCAACCCGAAATTTTAAATTAGCAGCAGGGTTAAAACCCGCGCCCAGTGGGCTCCCGTGACAGGCCAGGAAGTGCCCTCAGGCACTGAGACCCTAGTCGCTGAGGCGACTTGTTACTGTCAGCCGAGCATTTTAATGCTCAGGGCTGGAATTTCTTCAATGCATTCTATACCATTGATGACAAGATAGACGTGAAAAATCAGCGACCCGCCAACATCGTTGGCGGGTCGCTGATTGTCTTTATAGGCTATCCTAGCGCGCACTTGTCCAACTGGTCCAGCCTACATTTTTGCCTGGTTTCGCCGTAGCGCTTGTGGCGTAGGTGGTGCCATAGGCGCGGTTGATGATCCATACCTGCCATAGATCATCACTGACTGCCGGCCAGCCAACGGCGTATAGAAATTTTACGCTGCGCAAGATCGCCTTGTTTTGCCATTCCCACGCTGGATAACCGGCACGGCTCAATAGTTCCGCCTGCACGACGGCGCCTTGCAAACCTTCCCAGGGATAGCCGGTTGCACTGGGCGGCCAGTGGAAGTCTCCGCCGCGCCGCATATCATCGGGCATCACACCGTCAATGGAATGGCCCGCTTTGGTTGCGCCCACCGGGTTGACGCCTACTGGGCGACCAGGATCGTTTTGCCAACCTAAGTCGCCATACTTAAAACCACTATACTTGGCTCGGTCGCCCAACCAGCCTTGAAAGACCAGCGCGGCGCGATCAAGTTCCGCTTTGTCATCCAGATAGAGGGCAACGGCAATGCGACTGGCGCCCGCGTGTAATCCCCAATTGTTCGGCCGGAGCTCGTTCGATGTAATCAAATTTTTGGGGCCATCGACTAAGGGCGCGGTCAAGAGATAGCGCAATTTGGTCCGGAACTGTGTATCCAGCGCGGCATCGGCACTGCGTAGATTGATCAGGTCAGCTGCAATCACATAGGCCGCCAACTCACGCCCAACGGCCAAGGCCCGCGCGCCTTTTTCGGTATTGCCCGTGGTGAGGGCGCGCAAGGCCGCAACCACGTCGGCCCGATACGTTGGGATGCCGGTGCGGGCATAAACCAACGCCTTTGCCATCACGTTAACGTTGGCGCTTGACTCTTGATCGCTCAGCGTCACGGTGCCCACTGCTTTATCGGCTTGCGCTTTGAGATACGTCCAAGCTGTACCTGACATGGGTAGCTTGGCGATCTCTTGCGCATTGATCCACATGCCAATGCTCGGTGCAACCGGTGCCGCCGCGGCTTGCGCCGTGTCAGCCTCATTATTACTGGTGATAATCAGCGGCAGATAGATCCGTTCGTTCTGCGCGGCGCTTTCCGTTGTGAGGGTATCTGTTGTGGTGATCTCCGTTGTTGGGATATCTGGATCACTCGGTTCTGCGGCTTCGTTGACAGTTTCGTCTGTGTCCGCGGCGGGATCCGGCGTGCTAACCCCCGGTTCTTCCGATTGGTTGGTGGCCTGGCTGATGTGGACGGTGGCGCCGTTGGTGGAAACAGTTTTTAAGCGATTTTCACTCAAGGGATTGGCCAACACTGTCCCCGATGGGATCAAGAGGGACAGGATGAGTAGCCCAAACACAAAATGTTTGCGTTGCATAATAGTGGCTCCTTTGCTTATGGGGATGAACGGCCCAAATCATTGGCTGACGAACTGTTGGGCAAGTTGGCACAGGGTGGCCGCCGAACTCTTTTTCGGCTTAGCTTACCAGTCGTAATTTACGTAGATCGCGGGCATTGACACGATAAGTTTGCACATCTAGGCCGTCGGACGGGACTGGCTCGTTGTGTTTGCTTACTGTCAATCCCCAATGGGTGGCAACGGTGTGGGGCGGCGATGATAGAAACGACAATTAGATAGCTTCAAAAGTGTTTCAGGGTTATTCTCCTTTCCGCACTGCTTTCTAGTGCTCACTTGGCTCACCATTGAGCTTATGTGAATGCCAATGGTAACGTAATTTTATTAAATTTGCTTTACGTTTTTACTCTGTCTGCACTATAGTTTGCCAACGTTTGTCCGTAGCTTGCTTTATGCTTTCCCTACAGTACAAAGTAAGATGATAGATTACAATTGTGTAAGTTTTTGGCGATTCCCCTACGGAATATTTCTAGCAATGCCTATTGTGGCTAGCCAGAGTAATATATTGACTGAATCGTAGATTTAGCTAAGTTACAGATAGGCTCAGCCGTCAATAAAATTCTTTTTCTTTTCTCAGAAATATCTATAATTATCAAATCGTAATGTTATCTTACAATTATCCTACGTTTACAGAATTCTCGTTCCTTTTTTTATTCGACGTTCTCCCTACCCATATCCAGCGCGCAATGGCTCGACGCGCTAGGCGCTAGGCCTACTTTTTCTAAGGCGGGCGTGACCAGAATTGCGCATTGCTGACTTCGGGAATTTGATTTTGACAGGCCGTTACCTGAAAATGACATACTTGCCGTGAGCGTAGCCGGCGATTTTGATCGATGGAAGAATGGATCAGTTATGGACAATTTGTTGAAGAATAAAGCTGAGGATTGTCTTAGTCCGCAAAACTTTTGGGACACGTTGCCTCGCCCGATCATTGGGTTGGCGCCGATGGATGGCGTGGGCGATCAGCCTTTTCGTTATATCCAAAAAAAGTATGGCAATCCCGATATTATTTATACCGAGTTTACCAGTGTTGAAGCGCTCTGTCATGGCGACTGGCAATCGATGCTGAATCTGCTATACGACGAAAGCCAGCGCCCTGTGATCGCTCAAATCTATGGTCGCACACCACACCATTATCGGCAGGTCGCCGTGCTGCTCTGTGAACTTGGCTTCGACGGCATCGACATCAATATGGGGTGCCCGGCCAAGAGCGTGGCGAATGGCGGTTCCGGCGCCGGGCTGATTCGCACCCCGGATCTGGCGCAACAGATCATCCAAGCCGTGAAGGCTGGCGTGGAGGATTGGCGCAACGGCGTTTCGCCGGCGGATTGCCCGAATATTTCGGCCGCCTTTGTGAAACATGTCGCCACGATCCACCATCAATTGCCTGCTGCCTATCAAGCGCGCCGCGCGATTCCCGTCAGCGTGAAGACCCGCATCGGCTTTGAAGAGCCAGTTGTTGACGCCTGGATTCCAAATTTGCTCGAAATGGAACCGGTTGCGATTTGTGTGCATGGGCGCACACTGCGCCAAGCCTATAGCGGTCAAGCGGATTGGGATCAAATTGGGCGTGCCGCCGAACTGGGGAAAGGAACCAAGACTCTGATCCTCGGCAACGGTGATATTACATCGCAAGCCGACGCCCAACGTCGCGTGAACACCTATGGCGTTGATGGTGTGCTGATCGGCCGCGCTAGCATGGGCAATCCATTTATCTTTCACAAGGAGACAGACGCCCCAGAAGAGCGAGTTTCGGGGGCGCTACGCAGCCAGATTGCGCTCGAACATGCCCAGCTATTTGAGCAAACTTTTCTGCCCTATGGTCGCTACCGCTTCATCCCGATGCGTAAACATCTCGCTTGGTATATCCGCGAAATTCGCGGCGCCAATTATCTGCGCGCGAAACTCATGCAGACGACCAACTCGCAAGAAGTCGAAGCGATCCTGCGCCAACACAGCGTCTTAACGGATGGTGTCTATCAGAGCTTATTGCCCGACAAAGCGGCATTGACGCCTGCCTAATATTGAAGAGTTTCTAAACGAGAAGGACTCGCACCGCTGATATAAAGTTGAGCCAGTTTATTCGTAGGTCATCGCATGCAGAGAAATAGGATAATCAGATGAAGATCACGGCGATTAAAACCTTTATCGTGGATGGCGGCTTCCGGCCCTGGACCTTTGTCAAAATTGAAACCAGTGAGCCTGGCCTGATCGGTTGGGGCGATTGCACGGATTGGGGATCACCTGGCCCTGTTGCAGCGACCATTGAACGTTATAGCGAATGGGTGATCGGGCGCGACCCGATGCAGGTCGAGGCGATCTGGTGGGATCTGTCGGCGGCATCCATGCGCCATGTCGGTGGGCTGGCCTGGAAAGCGATGGCAGGCATCGACTCGGCCTTATGGGATATTCGTGGCAAGGTGTTAGGCGCACCCGTTTGGCAATTACTGGGTGGCAAAATGCGCGATGAATTACGGCTTTATTGGTCACACTGCGGCACGGTGCGGGCGCGTTGGGCCGAAAAACTTAATTTGCCCAAAGTAGAGACCACCGACGATCTCAAACGTTTGGCTGAAGAGGTGCAGAAACGGGGCTACACCGCGCTCAAGACCAACCTTTTCCCCCTCAAAGATCGGCCATACACCACGCCGATCATGAGTCGAGTCTCGCATTATACGGGTGACGCGCCACCTTCGGTGCTGCGCAGCGCCGAAGCAATTGTCGGCACGTTTCGTGAGGCGTTGGGGCCAGATGTTGGGATCGCGTTGGATGTGGCCTTTACCTACAAATTGGGTGGCGCAGTCAAACTGGCGCAGGCGCTCGAACCGTATAATCTGATGTGGCTGGAAACTGAAACGTTAGACCCCGAAGCGCTGGCCTTGATCCGCCAATCGACCAAAACCACCATCTGCACCGGCGAGAGCCTATTTGGCACGCAGCAGTACAAGCCCTATCTGCAACTACATGCCCAAGACATTATCATGCCCGATCTGGCCTGGAACGGGATCACGATGGGCAAGAAAATTTGTGATATGGCGCATGCCTATGACACGTTGATCGCCCCGCACAACTGCCACAGCCCGATCAACACCCTCGTCTCCGCCGCGGTCGCCGCAACCGTGCCGAACTTTTTTATCCTGGAATTTGACGAAGACGATGCGCCCTGGCGTGATGATCTGATGACACACCC
>JAPLGZ010000546.1 GCA_026389895.1 Chloroflexota bacterium
GGTGATTGAATCCAGCCCTAGATCAATAAACTTTCGATCCGGCTCAATGTCTTTCAGATCGAGATAGAGAATCTCGGACAGGAGTTGTTTGAGGGTTTGTTGGATGCTTTGGCGCTGCGCGACCGGATCCACGTTTTTTACCACAGTTGGTGCAGGCGCTGAATTGGCTATCGCACCCATAGGTGTCCCGTTCTCGGTTGGGCGGACGTTTCCCGCAAGAGGCGCGCCAGCCAATGCGGATAAAGTGACTTTCCCCGTCGGGCGTTGCACTTCAGCCGTCCCATCGCCATTGCCCGACTGAAGCTTGAGCTTATCCGGCACTTGGGGGACAGGCGCAGGCGTGGGTTGGGTCTCGACCGCAGGGTAGGCACCGTTTTGGGGCAAGTGCGCCACCCAATAGCGCTTTCTTTGGAAAGGATAAATTGGTAAGACGACTCGGTGTCGACTATATGCCTGATCAAAGCTGGCCCAGCTGATTGCTAGGCCGCGCGTATAGAGTTCCCCCAAGCTTTCGAGGAGTTGTGGCCAATCAGCGCGGCCCTGTTGCAACGTGGAGAGATAAGTCGTACTCGCGCCCTGCCCTGCTACGCCCTGGGCTAGAGTCACCAATGTCGGTTTCGGACCAATTTCCAGGAAAATTTCCACACCTTGCGCGTGCAGCGTTGTGACCCCATCCGCAAAGCGCACCATTTTCCGCAGCTGTTGCACCCAATAGGCGGGTGAGGTCATCTCGTAGGTGACCAGTTGGCCGGTTAGATTGGAGACAATGGGGATCTGCGGGTCATGCAAGGCAAGGGTCGCAACGACTTGTCTAAATTCACCCAGCATTGGCTCTAGCAAAGGCGAATGCAAGGCGTGCGAAACGGTCAGCGGACGGGTCTTGATGCGGCGCGCCTCTAAACCAGCTACCAATGCCTGCACCGCCGCAGTCGCCCCGGCGATCACGACAGTGGTTGGCCCATTGACCGCCGCAATGGCCACTTGTGCCTGATACGGCGCCAACGCGGCTTGCACCTCTGCCTCGGTCGCCATCACGGCGACCATGCTGCCCGGCTGCGGCAAGGCTTGCACCAACCGCCCGCGGGCGGCGACCAACTTCAGCGCGTCTTCCAAACTTAAGACGCCAGCGATACAAGCCGCCACCACCTCGCCGACCCCATGCCCGATGACCGCCGCTGGTTCAATGCCCCAGGCGAGCCACAGCTGGGCTAAAGCATATTCAAGGGCAAAGAGCGCGGATTGAGTATACACAGTCTGGTTGAGTGGACTGGTTTTGGGCTTACTGCCACCATACAGAATGTCGAGCAGCGAAGCCGATTGCTTCCCTTCCAGGATCGCCGCGCACTGCTGCATGGCGCCCCGAAAGACGGGCTGGGTCTCGTACAGATCGCGGCCCATCCCCACATATTGCGCCCCTTCCCCCGTGAACATAAAAGCGACTTTGGGCACCGGTTGGCGGTCGGAGCGGTAGCCCTGGCTAACACCGGCCGGCTGTTCCTGGAAGAGATAGTCAGCCAGTTTTTGCTGCATCTGGGACATGCTCTCTGCGGTTAGGCTCAAGCGATGGGGAAAGTGCGTGCGCCCCACATTCGCTGTGTAACCGACATCAGCCAAGTCTAGATGCGGTTGATTCGCAAAATAATTTTTGTAGCGGAGGGCCAAATCTTGCAGTGCCTCTTCGCTCCTGGCGGAAAGATTCAAAAGGTGCCAAGGACGCTTGGGCGCAACTTCGGCTGCCCGCGCATCCACTGCATATTCCGCAATGACCAGATGGGCATTCGTGCCACTAAAGCCAAATGAACTGACGGCGGCCATGCGCGGGGTGTCACCGGCCGGCCAGGCTTTGAGGGTCGTGTTGACATAGAAGGGACTGTTGGCAAAGTCGATATGCTCATTCGGCGTGACGAAGTTAAGGGTGGGCGGAAGTTGTTTATGTTTCAAGGCCAGGACAGCCTTGATCACGCCCGCCACGCCCGCGGCCGCCAAGGTATGCCCGATATTGGTTTTGACCGAACCGATGGCGCAGTAACCGGTCGCTGGGGCTTGTGTCTTGGCGGTCTGGCGCTGGAAGGCGGCGGTTAAGGCTTTGATTTCGACCGGATCGCCCAATTTCGTGCCGGTGCCGTGGGCTTCCACCAGTTGGATCGTGCGCGGGTCAATCTCGGCTTTTTGATAGATCGTCGCGATCAGCTCGGTTTGTGCGGTCGCACTGGGCGCGGTAATGCCATTGGTCGCTCCGTCCTGGTTGAGTGCGCTACCTTTGATCACGCCGTAAATCTGATCTCGATCCCGCAGCGCATCGCTCAAGCGTTTGAGCACAATCACCCCCACCCCTTCGCCCAGGACAAAGCCATCGGCACGGTTGTCAAAGGTTTTGCACTGTCCATCTGCGGCCAGCATATCTGCCTTGCTGGTCATAATGTGCATATCGGGGGTGGTGGAAACATAGACGCCACCGGCCAAGACCATGTTACACTGGTGGGTTAACAAGCTTTGACAGCCTTCATGGATCGCCACCAACGAGGCAGAACAGGCCGTATCAATCGCCATGCTCGGTCCCTTGAGATTGAGGAAGTAGGAGATGCGCGCGGCCAGAATCGCTGCCGAAGTGCCCATCATGCTGTAGGCATCCAAGGCCATGTCCGCTTTTTGCAAATGTGAAAGATAATCCCCTGGCCCCACACCGACAAAGACGCCACAGTTGCTCGCGGATAAATCTTGGCCCGCATAACCAGCATCCTCTAGCGCATGCCAGGCTTCTTCCAAAAAGAGCCGTTGCTGAGGATCCATCAGGCTCGCTTCGCGCGGGGAGATATTGAAAAAGAGCGGATCAAAGTGGTCGATCTGGCTCAAGGCCCCGACCCATTTGCTGTACGTTTTGCCCTTGGCGTCGGGGTCAGGGTCAAAGTAATCGTCGACCGCCCAGCGTTCGGCTGGCACTTCGCGAATGCCACTGACGCCATCGCGGAGGTTGCGCCAAAATTCATCCACATCATTCGCCCCAGGGAAGCGACCGGCGATCCCAATAATGGCGACTTCCTCACGGCCAGCTGGCTTGGCGGCTGGCTTATGGTCGGCAGGTAGAGGGTCAACGTGCAGCGGTTCAACCGTTGGCGGCGGTGGGGCGACGGGGCTCGCCGCGCCGATATAAGCGACCAACGCTTTCAACGTGGGGTGATCATAGATGTCGGTAACGGCCAGGTTCAGGGCATACGTATCATTGATCTTGCGCACCCACTCAACGCCCGTCACCGAATCTAAGCCCAGGTCCACAAACTTTTTCGTGTCGCCTACTTCTGTGACATCCAGGTAAAGCACCGTGGCTAACTGCTGCTTGAGGATTGCATTCAGCGCAAACTGATCGACTTGTGTAGCTTCTGTCGTCACTGACAGGGGCGCTTCTGGTTGACTAAGTGGCTGAGCGAGTTGTTGACTCCCCTGTTCATTGGGCGCAGAAGCGTTGCGTGTGGCGCCAATATAGGTCACCAACGCTTTCAGCGTGGGATGATCGTAGATGTCGGTGACCGCCAAGTTCAGCGCGTAGGTCTCGTTGATCTTTCGCACCCACTCAACGCCGGTCACCGAGTCTAAGCCCAGGTCAACGAACTTTTTCGTGTCGCCTACTTCTGTGACATCCAGGTAGAGCACCGTGGCTAACTGTTGCTTGAGGGTCTCTTTTAGGGCGCGTTGCTCGTTCGCTGTTGCTTGTGTAACCACGGGCATACTCATTTCTTGATTTCTCCCCAGTCCAGCATTGGCTAAACGGACTGGTTCATTGGGCGCTGAGATCGCTAAAGCAGCTAGATTGATTTTGGCCGCAGCGTACGCTGTTTCCACCGGGCGCGGCGCCTCGACCTTGGACAAAGTAATTTTTGCTTGACCAGCGTTCAAGCTGACCTGCTTTAGGGTGAGCACGTTTTCTGGTTGTAGCAGCTCGACTTTGCGAACTGATGGTGTAGGTTGTAACGGCTCGGCTTGGGGGGGCAACGGATCAACCCAATACCGTTTTCTTTGGAACGGGTAGGTGGGCAAGAGCGCTTTCTGGCCTGTGTAGCTCTGCGCGACGCCGGCCCAATCCACTGCGACGCCCTGCACATACAACTCACCCAAAGTGCGGAAGAGCTGCGCCCAATCCCGCTGTTTGCCGCGCAGACTGGGCAACATGATTGGATTTATGATTTTGGATTTTAGATTGACGAGGGTAGTTTCGTCAGCGGTTGCATTCTGGTAAATTGACCGGGCCAGATTCAACAGGGTCGGTTTGGGGCCGATTTCCAGAAAGATGCCGATCTCTTGCTCATGTAGGGTCGCCACTCCATCGGCAAAGCGGACGGCTTCGCGGATATGGCGCACCCAGTAGTCGGGCGTGGTAACTTCGTCACCAGCGAGTTTACCTGTTAGGTTAGAAATCAAGGGCAGTTTCGGTTTGTGATAGGTGATGCTGGCTGCGACTTGGCGGAACTCGGCCAATATCGGCTCCATCAGTGGCGAGTGGAAGGCGTGGGAGACGGTCAAGGGGGTGGTGTTGATGCTTTCTGCGGTCAATTGCGCCACAATCGCCTGCACAGCTGCGCGTTTGCCAGAGATGACAATGTTGGTAGGACCATTGATAACCGCAATCGACACTGCCTGGTGATAAGGCGCAATCGCTTGCTGCACCTGGGCTTCTGTGGCGGTCACCGCGACCATGTCACCATCTTGCGGCAACGCACCCATCAAGCGGGCCCGCGCCGCAATCAGGGTCAACCCGTCGGCCAGGCTGAAGACCCCCGCGACACAAGCCGCGGCAAGCTCGCCGACGCTGTGGCCGATGAGAATGTCCGGTTGAATACCCCAGGATTGCCATAAGGTCGCCAAAGCAACTTCGAGGGCGAAGAGGGCCGGTTGAGTATAGGCGGTTTGGTCGATATTGTTTGCTTCCACTTGCGACGCGCCTCCGCTGGCTGGGTAAAGAATGCTCAGCAGTGACTTGCCCAACTGCACCTGCAACAGGGCATCGCACTCGTCGAGTGTAGCCCGGAAGCTAGCGCCGATGGGGGTCTTGGCTTCGTACAGTTCACGACCCATGTCCACGTATTGCGACCCCTGCCCCGTGAAAAGAAAGGCAATCCGCGGGGGCGTCTCCTGCTCTTCAAGGTTGCCGCGCTGGATGCCCGCAGGATCCTGACTGGCTTGAATCGCGGCCAGTTTGGTCTGGAGATCGCTCGTGCTGGTAGTGACAATGCCGAGACGATGGTCAAAATGGTTGCGGCCGACCATCGCCCCATAACAGAGTTCGCTCAATTCTATCGCTGGATGGGCTTGCAGGTGCTCCAGGTAGCGAGTCACCAAGGCGGCCAAGGCTGGCGCGCTCTTGGCGGAGAGGGTCAGCAGCTGTTGCGGCGGCGCTTCACATCGAACCACTTCGGACTCGATTCGCGGTGGGGCGGCAGCAACGATGACATGGGCATTGGTGCCGCTAAAGCCAAAGGCGCTGACCCCGGCGATGCGTTGCGCCAAAGGCCAGGCTTGCTGGATTGTCGGGACCATCATAGAGAATTCGTCCCACGCCACATAGGGGTTGGGGGTATCAAAGTGGAGATGGGCCGGAATCTGCTCGTGTTGCAGCGCCAACACGGTCTTGATAAAGGCAGCAATCCCTGCCGCCGCCTCGAGATGACCAATATTGGTCTTGACCGAACCGACGAGTAGGGGGTTCTCGCGTTGGCCAAAGACGGCGCCCAAGGCGCGCAACTCAATCGGGTCGCCAAGGGGCGTGCCTGTGCCGTGGGCTTCGATGTAGCTGATTTCGTCCGGCGTGACCTGGGCGTTGCTCAAGCTTTGGCGAAGCAACTTCTCCTGCGCCAGCTTGTTGGGCACGGTCAGGCCACTGCTCAGGCCATCGTGGTTGACGGCGCTGCCTTTGATCACGGCGATGATTGTATCGCCGTCCGCTTCGGCATCGCTGAGCCGTTTGAGCGCCACCATGCCACAGCCTTCGCCGCGCCCATAGCCATCGGCCGTGGCGGCAAAGGTCTTGCAGCGGCCATCAGGTGAAAGCGCCTGCATCTGCGACAATTCGACATGGGCGGTCGGGGAGAGGATCAGATTGACGCCGCCGGCCAAAGCCAAATCACATTCGCCCATGCGCAAACTTTGACAGGCGAGATGGAGGGCTACCAACGACGACGAACAGGCGGTATCCACCGCCATGGTTGGCCCTTGCAGCCCCAGCGTATAGGCCAATCGCCCCGCAGCGACACTGTGACCACCGCTGGTTGCGGCATAAACGTTCAAATCGGTGACATCTTTCATGCCGGTGAAGAGTGCATAATCACTCTGGCCAATGCCGACAAAGACACCGGTTTGGCTATCAACCAAGGTCTGTTGCGCTAACCCTGCTCGCTCCAAGGTTTCCCAACTGACCTCTAAGAGCAGCCGGTGATGGGGATCCATGCTCGTGGCCTCACGCGGCGAAATGCCAAAGAAACCGGGGTCGAACTGCGCCACATCATCCAGCAGAGCCGCCGCCCGCGTATACATTTTGCCGTGGGTATGCGGCCGTGGGTTATAGTAGTCATCGACATTCCAGCGGGTGCGCGGAATTTCTTGCACCCGATCAACGCCATCCTGCAACAACTGCCAGAAAGCTTCGGGCGTATCTGCCCCA
>JAPLGZ010000001.1 GCA_026389895.1 Chloroflexota bacterium
CACTTGAAAAACAATTCGCTCTGCCAGCGGCGCTTGTGGATCTTTGCGATAGTAAGTGCTGGAAGCGCGAAGTTGTTGGTGAGAAATTTGAACCGCTTCTTCGTTTCCGGGTCGAGATAGCTCACGCGTCGTAGCGAGTCCGGGTACGCTTTGGCGGAGGCCATGGCCGTGAGGATGACGGTGTGATCGGATCGAACGCCGGTGGCGGTGTCCACCGGATGGGAGTAGCGGCGCTGGAGCAAAATGTTCGATTTGGTGCGCACGACAAAGAAGGCCGCGCTGAGCGTAAAGCCGTAAAGCCGTTCGAAGTCCAGGTAGCCGCGGTCCATGACGTAGAACGCCCCGGCCTCGGGCAGAATCTCATCGAGGATGTTGACGTCATGCACTTTTCCTTCGGTAATGCGAATAAACGTGGGGATATTGCCATGCAGATCCAACAACGTGTGCATCTTGACGGCACCTTTGTGCTTCCTGAATTTGGCCCACGGAAATAGCGAAAGGCACAGGTCGATGGTTGTGGAGTCCAACGCATATAAACTCGCATCGAGGTCGATGCCTATCGGGTCGCCGGCGTACAACGGCCGGGCGCTAGCAATCAGGACTTGCGCAAAATCCGCAAAGATCCTCCAGTCGCGCGCCTCATTGGCATCCGCCAAAGTCGAGCGTGCCACCTTCCCTCGAAATCCCATGTGATAAAGTTTGCCGCCAACCGACTCTTCGGCGCTTTCCAAAATTGACCCAGTAGCGCTCGGCAAAACTGACCCCCACCGAGAACAAGAACTAGAACGCGGAGGCGCCCGTCATCATCCGCGCCGCAGGCGCGGCGGTGCTTCCGATAGAGGGGCAGCGACATCATCATCCACGCCGTAGGCGTGCCTTCGGCTGGGCGAAGCGGATCTACACGGACTCGGTGAGACGAGCGACACGTTTACGCAAATGCCGGAAATACTCTGGATCAACGTGGAGATTCAGGACCTCTTCAATCACCGGCGAGAAATACGCCAGGGACCGAATGACGCCCAGCGTCGGCGCCCCGGCCGGCCGCGCCAGTCGCCGTGCCGCCGCCAATAGCAACGCGTTCTCGACGGCCTCCAGCCCCACGCCGCGCTCGTAGAGTTGCGCGGCGAACAAACGGTCCGGGCCGCGAACGGCGCCGCCCGTTCCCGGTGCCGTTCGATAAGCCGCCAAAACCCGGCGCACATACTCGGAACGATCCATCGGAAGTCAGCTCCGCAGGTCTTTCAGCGACGGACCGTCGATGGTCACCGTGTGGCAATAATGCCGCACGCGGCTCACCAGCGCGTCCACCATCGGCTTGTTGCCGAGAAAGTTATGCCACTCGTCATAGCCTAAATTCGTCGTGATGATCGTGGCGTGGCGATGATAGCGCTCCTCCATCAGTTTGAAAAAAGTATTCGACTGTTCCGGCTTGAGATTTAAATACCCAAATTCGTCGATTAATAAGACGTCCAAACTGGCCAGGCGATTGAGCAGCTTCCGCGTCGACCGGTCCGCCAGCGAAGCATACATCTCGTCGAACAAATCCTGCGCTTTGACGAACTGACAGCGGTGGCCGTTCTGCAGAGCCTTCAACAACAGCCCGCTGGCGAGGCCCGTTTTGCCTACGCCCGTCGGCCCAATGAACACCAGATTCTCCGCCTTGGCGACAAAATCGAGTTCGGCAAAGGCGCGAATCTGCTTGCGGTTGACGCCGGGCTGCCGCGCAGAGGGAAACGTTTCCAGCGACCAGCGCTCCGGCAATTTGGCTCTGGCGATACGCCACTCCAGCGCATTCTCCTGCCGCTCGTGCCACTGCGCGCGCAACAATCCGGCAACAAAGTCCGAGTAAGTGACATCGCCCTTCTCGGCCGCGCGTAACTGCTCGTCATAGACGCTGCGCATGCGCCCCAGCTTGAGATTCTTCAGTAATTGGTCCAGTTCTTCAGTCATCGGCGGAATCCTCCAAACAAAAATAGTTGCGCGCGACGCGGCGCAGAATCATCCTCTCCAACCGGTCGAGATCGTAGAGTCCATATTGGGCGGCTTCGTCAACGGCGGCTAGGAACGGCTCGCGCGGATACTCGCGCAGCAGGCGCAGCAGTTGCCGCAACGCCAGGCCCGCCACTTTGCGGCCCTTCTCCTTCAGCGCCGCGACATAGGCGGCGAGCTCCGGCGCGGCGAGCAGAATCGCCAGTTCTTCCGGGCGCGGATCGCTTCGCTTGACGCCTTCTCCGCGCGGCGGACGATGTTCGGCGAGCGTGACGCGCCGTTCCAATGGCGTCACGGCGCGGACATGCGTCACGATGCGGCGGGCGTCGAGTTCGATCACGATCTTGTCGCGCGTCTCTCGCGCCTCCACGCGGCGTCCAATCCAGGCGACGGGAACCGAGTAGCGAATCGAGCTCACCGACACGTATCCTTCCGTGTCCACTGTGCGCGGATGCATTCGATACACTTCGGGAATCCACGCCGGCAACGGTTTCAGGCGCGTTCGCTCGACCGCGAATAACTCGCGGGGAATGGCGCGGATGTGTTTCTTGTAAGTCGAATTGACCCGGTCGCACCACTGCCGCGCCTGGCTGTTGAGATCTTCCCAGGAGGCAAACGCGCGGCCCGCCAGAAAGTTATTCTCGATGAAATGGAACGGCCGCTCCACGCGCGCCGAACGATTGGCGTCGCCGATCGCATGCGCCACGAAGCGGAATCCGAAGCGTTCTCCAAACACTTCCATTTCGGGCACGGGAATCATCTCGCGCCCCGTGCCGCGCAACACCACGACATGCGTGTTGTCGATCATCACGCGCTCGGGAGCGCCGCCCATATATTGGAGCGCATCGGTGAGAAACGCCTTGCAATCGAAACGCTGAAACGTGGGACTGATTTGGAAAAACAGCATCCGCGAATAACACAGCACCGCCGAGGCGGTCTGCGCCTTGTACTTCCGGCCGTCCACAACAACCTCGTGCGGAGACGTGTCGTGCTGCATCTCCTCGCCGGGTTCGAAATGATACTGGCCCGCGGGCACTATCGGCGTTTGCCCGATGCCCTGCCTGCGGCAGAAACCTGTCAGCGCCCCGTAGGAGAGCGCCGCGCCGGCCGCCGTCAGCTCCTCATGGACTCGCACGAGATTCCCCTTGCAGGCGGGCAACAGCTCCAGAATCTGTTGCCGGTACGGCTCGGCTTTCTCCGCCCGCTGGATGGGCGGCACGCTCGTGGATTTTGATCGCAGCACCGTGCGCACGGTTTGCCGCGAGAGTTGCAACACCCGCGCAATTTCGCGCGAGCTCACTCCCTTCGCGCTCAGCTCCACAATCGCCGTTCGTTGGGCTTGGCTCAGCATGTGTTGCTCCTTGTTCCTTTCCGATTCGCGCCGCCATTCGCTCCAGTTCGCCCCGCGCGCTTTCGATGTGCCGTTGCGCTTGTTCCTGCCGCGGACCATTCATCTCCGGCAGCGCTTCGATCAACCTCCGGCTGGCGCGGCGCAGGATGACGGCGGCCATCTCCAGTTCGCGCTCCAGCGCCAACGCGGCCGGGCTCGTCAGCAACGGTGGGCGCTGTGTTTTCAGAAACAGTTCCGGCTCGGCGAGGATGCGTTCCCGCACCATGGGCGAGCCGTCGCGCCAGGCCGCGTAGAGCAGCCCGGCTTGGCGATTGTCACAACGGTGCTTGACGAAACCGGCCGCCATTCGCGCGCACGCTTCGGCGTTGGCTCGCGCCATTGGCACGAGATATTTCATCGCCAGCGGCGCGGGGATCGCTCCCTCGCGCACTTGTTGCTGAACGGCTTCCGGCAGGGACTCGGCCAGCGCCAAACGGCGCGACACCCAGCTTAGGCCGCGGTCGAAGCGGCGGGCCAGTTCTTCCCGCGAGTAGCCAAAGCGCTGTTGCATTTCCGCCAACAGCCAGCCTTGTTCGAGCGTGCTTTCCTGTTGGCTCATTCGCATCGACCTCTCCAGCAGCAAAGCTTCGGCTTCGCTCATCGCCCAGACGGCGGCTTCGACCGTGTCCCGGCCCAGTTGCCGGAGCGCGGCGATGCGCTTGTGGCCGTCGATGACCAGATAGCGGTCGCTGTCGTCCGGGGCGGTGACGACGATGATCGGTGTTTGCTGGCCCGCCTCAGCCAGCGCCGCCAGCAGACGCCGCTGGAGGCGCGGTTGGCGGACTCGCAGAAGTTCCCATCGCTGATCGAGCTGGTGAAATTCCAGTTGCATGGTTGGCGGCTCGGGGATCAGTATGGCCCAAGCCGGAACTGGTCTTTTGCAGCAAAACGGGAAGTGTGTCGAAAAACCTATTCGAATCAATGACATGCGCCAGTAACTGGTCTTTCGTGAAACGAACGAGTAGTGCTCCGGCAACTCCAATGAAATCAGTGAGTTCCGGGCCGAACTGGTCTTTCGCGAACTCCCACGGAAGTTCGTTCAAAGGAGCGGGCAGCCGGAGCGGTTCGGGCGGGGATTCGGTTTTCGCCGCGCGTTGAACGAGGCGGTAATCGGCAGCGTAACTTGGGTTCCGGCGCCGCCAATCGGCTTGGGTTTTATGCCGGCGCTTGGTTTGGCAGTCCGGTTTCCCGCACGCTTTTTGGCGCTCTCCCACGCGCCCGTTCGGCCGGAACCACCGGCGGCAGATCGAACATGGTCTCTTCCGGGGCTCTGGCATCGTGATCGTTTATCGTCACCATGCTTCCTCCTGAACCTAGCCAAGCGGCTTACATCAGATCGACTGGGTCAATTTTGGAGAACGGAGGCGGGTCAATTCTGGAGCACGCCGAAGCGTTGCCACTGCTATTCGCCTGGATCGTGGTGTTCGTTGTGCCGCCAGGCCCCT
>JAPLGZ010000365.1 GCA_026389895.1 Chloroflexota bacterium
ATCTGTTCATGCCGCTGATCACCAACATTCCAACCATTGGTGGCTCCGTCCCCCACTGATCGAGGATCGAATGTAAATGCCAGACCGCGTCAGGGTCAGCGCGCTGCGCTGACCCTGACGCGCCGTTATCTGTTCCACCGTGCCTTTTCCAGAACACCCACACAAATCAAGAATAGAGAAATTTCATGGCCAAGTTAGACAGTTACCTAGCACGCAAAGCAGCTGTTTTAGCGGACCGCCGCGCCGATTTCACCGCCAAGCCAGAAGCCGCCTTGGTGAAACTCAAAGCTACCTCACACGTTGCCGGCAACACAGGGGTGCGCCCAGTGCGGATGGGCGATTATGTGGTGATCAGCGATTCTGCACCGGGATTGGCTGGCCATTCACTCGGCCCTACTTCGCCCGAAATGTTGCTGGGGGCGCTGGCCAGTTGCCTGGTGCATACCTATTTGCTGCAAGCAGCGCTGCTGGAGATTCCGCTGGACAGTGTGGAAATTGAAGTGACCGGTGCGCTGGATATGACCGGTGCGGTTGGGTTGCCGTATGAAGGCGCACTCAAGCTAGAAAGCATTCGGTACAAACCGACGCTTGAATCTCCGGCTGGCCCCGAAGCTTTCGAACGTTTACACACGGCAGTCGAGCAAGCCTGCGCGGTGTTGAATACGGTGCGCAATCCGGTGGAAGTGGTGCGGGCGCATTAAGACCGCGCCACGAAACTCGTGGAGAAAACGCAAAGCGGGCGTTTGTCGTGACAATTTCAGTCGTTTCTAGTCTTCGGTCTTTTCCAGTCGCGCAACGACGGAAGCCATCACGACAAATTCCTCAAAGCGCTTTGACCAGCCGCTTTTCAGCACGGGGTTCCGCGCCCCAGGAAACTTCCTCAGCCTATCCGCTGACCATTTGAATGTGCGCCAAAAGCATTGCATGGCTGGCATCTCGTTAGCTAGCTTGATCAAGCGACAACCCCGTTTTTTGGCATTTTCCGCGCTTGTTGGCTACCCTTACTCCTGTTATACTGCGGACCATAGCACGGCGCACCGATGATCTCGACATCTGGTGTGCGACTGTTGCGACTCAAATAGCAAGCGCATCAGGAACCACAGGATGTTGGCAACGATAAACCGATGGGCGGCCACAAGTTTGGCCGCATGCGCTAAATTCATACCTTTGCCCAGGCATAGCACCATCCAGTGTAGGCGGCGCGGCTCTTTAACACCCTTGGTTTTGACAATTGGTTGGTTGACGCTGCTCCTCGGCTCAGGCATGACTGCGGCCAGCCTCCAAAGACCGGTGGCAATTGGCGAATTTGTCGCTTTTTGCCCGTTCAGCCATCGGGCCATGGATGACCCGATTCTTTTTCCGGGTATGGCTGGGCATTCGCACAATCACGATTTTTTTGCCAATAGCTCTACGGCAGCCACCAGCACCCTGGAAAGCCTACTTGCCAACCCCACCACCTGCGATCCAGCGCAGGATCGCTCAGCATACTGGGTGCCCACGCTCTACACAGCCAGTGGCGCTATTATACCGGTTGAACAGGCGACTTTTTATTACACTGTCCACATTGATGATGCCGCTAGCCTCCAGCCATATCCGCTCGGCTTAAAGATGATCGCAGGCCAGGCCACGGCAACAAGCGCCCCGCAACCGGCTTATTTCAAATGGAGTTGTCTTGGGGAGCCAGACTCGAGCACCACTGATTTTGTAGTCTGCCCGGCCGGCTCCAAGTTAGAACTGCTGCTCGATTTTCCCGACTGTTGGAATGGGCGCGATCTGGACAGCACAGACCACAAAAGTCACATGGCGTATAGCATCAATCAGGCTTGCCCGGCCAATTATCCGGTTGCCGTGCCAGTACTGCAATTCAAACTGCGCTATGCCAGCCGCGGCGAAGCAGGCATGCGATTGGCGTCGGGGGCAGGTTATACAGCGCATGGCGATTTCTTTAATGCCTGGCAGGCCGACGCCTTGGCCAACCGCCTGAACTGCCTGCGCAAGCTCGTCAAATGTGGGCCAGAAGGTTTTGCTGGCGCGGATACGCGCTTTGTCTATTTACCACTGCTTAGTAAGTGAGTGCAGAATGCTCATTTGCCCCATCAACCACGATTACCATACAAGCCAAAGGGAAGCATAGATCCTATGAGTGAGCAGGCAAATATTTACGAAGAATTAGGCATCAAACGGGCGATCAACGCCATGGGCAATGTGACGTTACTCGGCGGTTCGATCTTATCGCCCAAGGTGCAGGCCGCGATGGATGCCGCCAATCAGTATTTTGTACCGATGGCCGAGGTGATGGAAAAAACCGGTCAGGCAATTGCCAACATGCTAAACACCGAAAGTGGTTATGTCACTTCCGGCTGCTTTGCCGCGCTGGTCCTGGGCATGGCTGGCATCATGACCGGCAACGACCCTGCGAAGATTGCGCAGTTGCCCGATACAACGGGGATGAAGAACGAATTTTTGTTGCAAAAGAAGAGTCGCTATCATTATGACCGCTGCATTAGCGTGCCAGGCGGCAAACTAGTGGAAGTCGGCGACGAACAGGGCACAACAGCCGAACAATTAAGTGCGGCGATTGGTCCGAATACAGCCGGCATCTTCTTTTATGCACGGGGCGAGACGGCATTCCCAGGCACATTAAGTCTCCAAGAAGTCGTGAGGATCGCCCATGCGCATGGCGTGCCCGTGATCGTCGATGCCGCCGCCGAGATCTATCCCGTGGAACGCATGACCACGTTATCGAACAGCGGCGCCGACCTCATCTGTTTTGGTTCCAAATATTTAGGCGCGTTCAACTCGGCGGGCATCCTCGCTGGGCGGCGCGATCTGGTCGATGCAGCCAGCCACAACAGCTTTGTTGGCTACGAGACCTATATCAATCGCAGCATCGGGCGCGGTTATAAGCTGGATCGCCAGGAGGTGATCGGTGTGGTCGTGGCGCTGCGCGAATGGTTACAGATGGACCATGAAGAGCGTCTACAACAGCAAGCGGACCGCATTGAGACGATTACGGCAGCGTTGGCCGATCTGCCACATGTCAAAGCAGAGACGATCTGGGATTCCGAGCGTGATGCTTGGATGCGCTTGCACGTTACGCTTGATCCCGCGGCGTTAGGCAAAAGCCCCAAGACCATTGCCAGCGAACTCAAAGAAGGTGATCCCAGCGTCTGGGTACGCGTGGATCAGAATGAGCTGTATGTGATGGTGAACACGTTACAAGATGGTGAAGACCAGCTTGTGGCGCGCCGTCTGCGGGAGGTCTTACAAAGCGCATGAAAGCATTGACCATTCTTGGCGGTGGCAATACGGCCTTTGCCGCCGCGGCGAATTTAGCCCTGCGTGGCTTCGAAGTCACCCTCTATGAGCATCCAGCCTTTGGTGGTGCGCTTGATCCCATTCGCGCCACCCACCAGATTAAGTTGCTCGGCGTGGCCGAACAAGGCGTGGCCAAACTGCACCAGGTGACGACCGATCTTCAAATTGCCTTGCGCAATGATCTGCTCCTGTTGATCGTGCCGGCCTATGCCCACAAACCGTTCGCCGAACAGTGCGCGCCCTATTTGCGCGCCGGCCACATGGTCGTCATGACGCCTGGCACGCTGGGCGCCTTGGCCTTTGCGCAGATCGTGCGCCAGGCTGGCAACCACGCAGCGATTGCCTTTGCCGAAACAGACACTGCGCCCTATGTCTGTCGCAAAACCGCGCCCGACACGGCCACCATTTGGGGCGTGGTCAGCGGGTTAGGCCTTGGGGTCTATCCAGCCACCCAAACTGAGCTGGTGGCAGATGCGCTACAAGATATTTTCACCGTTAATGGGCACAGCGGCGCGGCAACGGCGATCAGCCCCTATCCGAATGTGCTGGCCTGTGGTCTTTCGGCGATGAACCCCGTTGTGCACCCCGCGGGCGTGTTGATGAACGCTGGGCGCGTTGAGTATGCGCGCGGTGAATTCTATTTCTATGAAGAAGGGGTAACGCCAACGGTGGCACAAGTGATCTATGCCGTGGATGCCGAACGGCGTGCGATTGGGCAGGCCTTCGGCTTTGATCTGACGCCCGTTGATGCCGCGTTTCATGCAGCGGGGTTTGGTCCTAAAGGCGATCTCTGGGCGACGATCAACGGGAGCCGCATGCTCACCCAGCTACGCGCCCCCGGTGCGATCAACACTCGTTGGCTGACCGAGGACATTCCGTATGGGTTGGCGGCTTGGAGTCGGCTAGGGGAACAGATTGGGGTAGCGACGCCAACCATGCAGGCCTTGATCACGCTGGCCAGTGTAGCGTTGCAGCAGGATTTCTGGCAGACGGCGCGTACGCCCGAGCAACTGGGATTGGCTGGGTTAGATAAATTTGCCATGTTAGATTATGTCGCGTAAACTAGGCAACAAGGACAAGAATCTGTACGCAAGTAAGATTATTATCCTTCAAATACTCGTGCAGCACGAGGAACCCCACCCTAACCCTCCCCTGGTAAGGGAGGGAACTGATTGAGGGAAGGCGAAATCACTCATTCTGTCCCGTGACGGCTCCTCCCCTTACCAGGGGGAGGCTGGGTGGGGGTTCCTCGCAGCGCCAGGACAAATCTTGTGTTTTTTTGCTTACCCAATCTCTGATGGAGCAACGATGCCAATGGCCGATCAGCCTATGCCCCCCGATAATGCAGCGCAACCAGCCAAACCGCCGGAACAAAAGCTAGGTGATACGCCGGTTGCGCCCTGGAACATGCCAACGCCGGCCGAAAAAGCCGAAGCGAAACCAGTACGGCGCGCGCTGCGCGAAGCCCTGGCCGAGGTGGACTCGCAAGAGAAAGCCGACCAGGTGGTGCGTGAACTAGCAGCGGCGGCAGCTGGACAGAAGATAACGGAAGTAGCGAAAAACCAGCCCACGCCCGCTACGTCCACCGAAGCCGCTCAGCAAGTGACGCAGGCCAGCCAGGCCGCGCCCACGGGTGACACTGCGGCCACGGTGCTCAACGAAACGGCGCGCGTGATCACAGCCGCGCAGGGACGGGAACAAGAGGTGGTGGCGCAAGCGGCCCAAGAAGTGCTCAATCCAGACCAACAAGGGGCGCCAACCGTCGCCGAGCAAGCGCAACGCGAATATCTGCGCCGCGCGCTTCTCAAACATCTCAAACCACTTGACGCGCTGGATGCGAATCTCTTCCTCAAAGTCAATCACTTGCCCCATACGCGGTTGCTGAATACCATTTTCTATATCCTCACCTTTATCTTTACGGGCGGCGGCGCCTGGTATCTGGTCATGGGGTTAGGCTCGCTACGCAAGCGGCGCCTAGATGGGCAGATGGTGCGTGAATCTCTGCTGCCGCTGATTATCGCCACGACGCTGGTAGAGCACCCGATCAAATGGTTATTCCAGCGCCGGCGACCTTTCATTACCATTATCCAAGCGATTGTCATCGGCAAAAAGCCTAGCTCGTGGTCCTTTCCGTCTGGCCATTCGGCCACGGCCTTTGCTGGCGCATGGTTGCTCAGCCATCGCTGGCCGCGACAACGGGGTCTCCTCTACACGATAGCCAGCCTGGTGGCTTTTTCACGCGTCTACCTGGGCGATCACTATCCTGGTGATGTGGCCACAGGATCCTTGCTCGGCACACTATTTGCGATGCTCTTCCGCTGGCTGCTCTGGATACGACGCGCCCAATAACCCTCGTTTGATAAACCCGATCCAGGCTCGTTTGCCACCGAGTCAGGTTTGCGCGCCCGTTTCTTTGCAACTTTTACAGTTCCACCATAAGCTACTATAATAGACCGATTAGTATCGTCATAACGATTAGTAGCGTCATAACGAACCCTGCTTGGTGGGAAACACGGACCGATATCGAGGCGAGCACTTTGAATTGACGATTATGTTGAGGTAATCATGACTGAAGGTAGCGCGAATTTGCCTGCCAAAGCAGCAACTGGGATCGAAGGCTTAGACGAGATTTTACAAGGCGGTTTTCCCCGCTACCGTTCTTACTTGATTCAAGGTCAGTTTGGCACAGGGAAGACGACGTTAGCGTTACAGTTTCTACTAGAAGGCCTGCGTCGTGGAGAAACCACCCTGTACTTCACCATGTCAGAAACACTTGATGAATTGCAACAAGTGGCGCAATCGCATGGTTGGTCATTGGCTGGGATTCAGATCCACGAACTCATTCCACTGGCAATTGCGCAAGTAGCCACCCGCCAGACGGTCTTTCATTCGGCAGATGTAGAACTTGACGAAGTCACCGAAGAAATCCTCCGCATGTTGGAGCAGGTTCGCCCCGATCGGCTCGTCTTCGACTCAATCACAGAAATTCGCCTGCTAGCCACTACCCCGCTCCGCTATCGACAACAAATTTTAGCCCTTCGTCAACGGCTGTTCGAGTTACATTGCACGACGCTTTTTTTGAGCAATGATCTTTTAGAAGCTGGTGATTTGACGCTGGATAGCCTGGTCCATGGTGTAATTACCTTAAATCGCATGACGCCCGAATATGGGAAGACGCGCCGCCGCCTAGAGATTACAAAATTACGCGGCATGGCCTATACCGAAGGGTATCATAGCTTTCGTATTCAACCAGGTGGCTTAGAAGTTTATCCGCGCATCCCAATGACGGTGCCAGAGACCCAGGAAGCCTGGCAAACTCTTTCCAGCGGGATCGAGCAACTAGACACCTTGATTGGCGGTGGGCTAGAGACCGGCACAGCCTGCCTAGTAACAGGCCAAGCGGGTACGGGCAAAACTTCGGTGGCGATGCTCTATGCCTATGCGGCGGTCCAACGCGGTGAGCATGTGGCGATCTTCCTCTTTGACGAACGGCTGGCGACGTGGCATCAACGCGCGGCCAGCCTGGGGATGGATCTGCGGGGGGCGATGGAGCAAGGCTTGGTCCATATCGAGCAGATCAATACGAGTGAAATTGCGCCAGGGGAATTCTCCTATCTTGTGCGTCACATGCTCAACAAACATAAGGTTAAGGTTCTGGTGATTGACAGCCTAAGTGGCTATATTAATTCGATGCCAGAAGAGAAATTGTTGCTCAACCAGATGCATGAGTTGCTCGCCGAATTAGGGCAACGGGGCGTTCTAACCCTCATGATATTAACCCAACACGGGATGATGAACATGAGCAATAATGAGCCGCTTGATCTTAGCTACTTAGCGGATACCGTGCTCCTCTTGCGCCACTTCGAAGCAGAAGGGGCCGTTCGCCAGGCGATCTCCGTGATCAAAAAGCGCTATGCGGCTCACGAACGGGCGATC
>JAPLGZ010000083.1 GCA_026389895.1 Chloroflexota bacterium
ATCAAGCGTATTGAATGCTGAACTCGTTTCATTCGTCTGGCGTTCGCGCTAGACACAGAGTAATAAAGTAGGTCTTCATGGCATTGCCTTTTGCGCGTTCAACTCGTGCTTTGCATACGGATCGTTCCTCGCCCGCCCTGACGGTGTTGGTGCTCGCCATCCTTCTGCTTGGGTTGTGGATGACCTGGTTTTTCTGGGCGTCGATCACCTTGTACGAGACTGGACAGATTGTTGGCACCACCCGGCGGGGAACCCTGGTGGCGGCTTTTCCTGTGTTGGCTGGAGCCCGCATGCAGCCAGGCCAGTTGGCCGTGCTTAAACGCCAAGATAATGCAGAGCAACCAGCCACGAATATTCCTGCCGTGCTGATGGAAGTGCGTAACAAAGTGGTGGACGGTCAGATTCAAGTTGATCTAGCCCCCTTATTGGATCAAGAAGCGGTTAGGGATGTGCTGAAAGACTTCCGCGGCCAGGTCGATGTGGCGGTGGAACAGATTTCGCCAGCACAAATGATCTGGCGCGCCGCTGGGCAAGAGGTCAATACGGCAGCTGTGAGCGTAGATCCACAAACCCGATGAACAATGCTCAGTGATCACTGACTACTACCGATAGAAAAGTATCTATAGAAAAGCGAAAACATGCGTAACACCCGAACAGACCAGCGGCGTTTCTTTGCGCCCGAAGTGGTGCAGACATCGGCGATGGATTGTGGCCCGGCTGCGCTCAAGTGTTTGTTGGAGGGCTTTGGTGTTGCGGTCAGTTATGGCCGGCTGCGCGAGGCATGCCAGACGGATGTGGATGGTACGTCAATTGATAGGCTGGAGGATGTTGCACAACAGTTAGGGTTGCAAGCCCAACAAGTGCTGGCGCCGGTAGATCACCTCATGTTACCCGCCGCGCACCTTTTACCGGCGCTTGTGGTCACGGTTCAGCCCAGTGGCGCCACCCACTTTGTCGTCGTTTGGCGTACAGTAGGGCGCTGGATCCAGGTGATGGACCCGGCAACGGGACGCCGTTGGATCAGCCAGGCCCGCTTTGCCCAGGAAATTTATCGCCACCAATTATGGTTGCCAGCAGACGCATGGCGCACTTGGGCGGGGTCGGCAGGGTTTTGTGATCCGCTGCGCGAGCGACTACGCAACCTAGGCCTGACCGAAGCGGCGATCACGCGATGGGTCGAAGCGGTGCTGGCCGACCCGGCTTGGCGACCATTGGCGGCGCTCGATGCGACGACTCGCTTGGTCACCTCGGTTATGGAGGCCAAAGGCGTGACGCGCGGCATAGAAGCCGCCCAGTTAATGGAACGTTTCTTTGAGCAAGCTCGACAGACGCCAGCGGATGGCCTGGAGTTGATCCCCCCCACCTTTTGGTCGGTGCAATCATTGCCAGTCGATACAACCGATGCGGGGCCTGCGGAGGCCTTGCTTTTGCTCCGTGGCGCTGTACTTTTGCATGTGAGCGGACATCAACTGCCACGACCGCAACTGTCTGGCGACGCTGATGCCGACGGAGCAACAGATAACAACCGCATCGCCGCGCCGCCCTTAGCACCTGATTTGGCCGCGGCACTGGCTGAACCACGCGCGGCGCGTGCGGAGCGTCCCGCCTGGGCCATTCTGCAGGCACTGCGCGCGGATGGCCTTTTTACACCCAGCATTTTGCTGGTCGCGGCGCTCTTGGCGGCGCTGAGTGTGACGCTGGAATCGGCGTTGTTCCGAGGTTTGATGACAGTCAATAATGAACTAGGGCAACAGCCACAACGCACCCTTCTCGCCGTGGGCGTCTTAGTTTTTAGTGTAGTGGTCTTCTTCGTGGAAGTGCCGTTAGCCACCCTGGTGCAGCGGATCGGGCGTCAGCTTGAAATTCGTTTACGGATCGCGCTCTTAGAAAAGATCCCTCGGCTTGGTGATCACTATTTTCACAGCCGGCTCATTTCGGACATGGCGCACCGCGCCTATAGTCTGGGCCAGTTGCATAGTTTACCCAGCCTGGCGATCAATTTGTTGCGCCAAGGGTTTCAACTCATGTTTACAGCCGCCGGCGTCATCTGGTTGGCGCCCAGCAGCGCGCCCCTGGCCTTATTGGTCACGTTCTTTGCCGGTGGCGCAGCATTCTTGAGCCAACCACTCTTGGCAGAACGCGATCTGCGGGTGCGAACCCATACAAGCGCTTTAAGTCGCTTTTACCTGGATGCCCTGCTGGGCCTACTCCCGATTCGCGCGCATAGCGCTGAGCGCGCGGTGCGCCGCGAGCACGAGATGTTACTCGTGGAATGGGTGCGGGCAAGTTGGGGTTTAACCCAACTAGAAATGCTCTTGCAAGCGAGTGTGGCACTAATTGGTATTGGCAGCGTAAGTTGGATTGTTTTAAGCTACCTGATCAACGGCGGCGCGGCCAGCGGCGTGCTGCTCTTGCTCTACTGGGCGCTTAACTTGCCAGCGCTTGGCCAGTCGCTCGTCACCAGCGCGCAACAATATCCGATGGTGCGCAACCATCTGTTGCGGTTATTGGAACCGCTCGGTGCGCCGGAGGAGGAGCCAAAGCGACACAGCGACAGGGAGCAAGCGCGTGAGGAAGCCTCACCCTCTGTTGACCCAACAACTGGAGTCGCCCTGCAGATGGCGGGTGTCGTCGTCCATGCAGGTGGACATACAGTTTTGCACGAGCTTGATCTGAACATTGCTGCCGGCGAACATGTGGCGATTGTCGGGCCATCGGGCGCGGGTAAGTCAAGTTTGGTGGGGTTGTTGTTGGGGTGGCAACAACCGGCGGCCGGGCAACTATTGGTGGATGGATCACCGCTGCTGGGCGAACATTTGCAGAATTTACGGCGCATGACAGCATGGGTAGACCCGGCCGTACAACTGTGGAATCGCACCCTTGCCGCTAATTTGCGTTATGGCTTGGCCGCGGATGAAACCAACAGTCTGGGCCCCGTGCTCACACAGGCGAATCTCGCCGAAATCTTAGAGAAATTGCCGGACGGTTGGCAAACCAGCCTAGGGGAAGGGGGTGGCTTGGTCTCTGGTGGCGAAGGGCAACGTGTGCGCTTGGGGCGTGCCTTGTTACGGCCTGATGTGCGTTTGGCGATCCTTGATGAACCTTTTCGCGGCTTAGATCGCCAGCAGCGGCAGCAGTTACTCACCACGGCCCGGCAGCATTGGCAAACGGCCACGCTGCTCTGCATCACGCATGATGTCGCCGAAACCCAAGACTTTACGCGGGTACTGGTACTAGAAGATGGGCGGATTGTCGAGGACGGCACGCCCCAGGCGCTGGCCGCTCAACCCACTTCCCGTTATCGGGCGCTGTTGGATGCTGACACCCAAATCCAGCAGGATACGTGGGCCGGCGCCGAGTGGCGCCAACTCTGGCTGGAGGGGGGGCAATTGCGCGAGGTGTGAGATGTTTCCGCCCAAAGCTTCAGACTCATTATCCACTAATTTCCTGGCGGCTACTTTTGTTTTAGCTGATATTCTGCCAGTTTTTGACCCAGCCAAATATGTTGTTGGTATAGGGTGAAGCAAGCCAAGCTGTTGTGTCGATGAGCGTGGTTAGTATAATTTTTGGGTAGTTTGTGCGTATCTTTTTAATATTTCGGGGCAGGCATCCAACAAGCGCCCGCAACGGGCGCCGACAAAGAGACGCCCCACTTTTTGAAAAGATGCGTTTTTGTTCCACATATAACAATCTAAAACAAGGAGATTTAGAAGATGCAAAACGTAACAGCGCTCAAAACACGTGGACAGGATACATTGAGCCGCTTGGTGGAAGTTGGCAAGCAACAGCCAGCTGAGGTCCAAACCTGGGGAGCCGCGGCCGCTGGCGCAGTGGTTGGCGGGCTTGTGGTCGCCGCCAGTGCCCAGGCTGTCCTTGCGATTGTCACTATGCTGGCCGCGCCGCCCGTTGCCCTGACCATTGGCGCGCTCGGCGGTGGGGCTGTGGCCTGGAGTTTCATGCAAAACCGCGTCTCACCGAGTGAGCCTGAGTCAGGCGGCGCAGCGTCACTTGTCAACGGAGACGGTAGCCTGGGGTTTGCTCATGCGGAGGGAGCAAACGCCTAGGATCAGGAATGAGACAAGCACGTGCCGGTATCGCAACAGAAAATGGTTTAGGAGAAGTGAGAAATGTCATCTATTGTAGCGTTGTTGCTGGCCGGCACGGTTGTTTCAACGGCAATCAAAGCTGGCATCCTGGTGGCTGGCGTAAAAGCGTATCGCGCCAGCCACCAGGATATGCCAGAGCCAGCGGCGCAAACCTCGCTGAGCAAGCGCATTGTCCATTGGGCAGCGCAGCGCGGGGCGCCCCACACCGAGGTGCAGCCCTTGCAGGCGTGGGGACAAAAGACACTGCCCGTGGACGATGAAATACGTATCTGGTTGGCTACGCTTAAACGGCCAGAGGCCCAAGCTTTAACCAAGGATGTGAAGGCGTTTTGCGCAACCTGGCAGATCGATTTGGCCTGGTTATCCGCACCGCCGCTTGCGCCCTTTGCCGAATTTCAGGCCCAGTTGGACGAGATCGTGCTCGCCTACTGTCGAGTACATCGGGCGGCGCAACAAATACAGCATGCGAATGCTAGCGCCTAGCTAGTACAGTGGATAGTAAATAAGTGTCGCCGATCTTGTGGCCGCTGTGCGACCTGTGCAGTGGCGCTGCGCTTGGGTGATCTCATTGTGTTGACGGCCCACATGTACAAAGTCGAGTAGGTTATCCCCAGACGCATCCTATCAGCTGCATCTTAGGGTTGAATTCAACTTGGCTTTAGTCCAATATTTGGGCCATCAGACTACCGTTTTTGATGTGCCAACGGCATATACCGTTGGCGCATTTATTCTGGCGTTGACAAGTTCAGCTGTCGCGATGCCGTTTCCTTTGCTTTTGTGATTAGGCTTGGTGGCGCTGTTAGACAGGCCAATGACACCTACTCAAAAGCAATCTATTCCTTTTATTCAACGATGCCCTCGTTCTAGTTCTACTATGAGCAATAACGCAGACAGTCTATTGATTTCAACGAGCCCCTATCTAAAAAAGATAGACAGCGAAGAGCCCTGTGAAGGGCAATCCAAACTGTTGTTTTATGAATGGTTACATCTGCAAATGCCCCGCAACGATGTGATTGGTGATCTGGCTAAAAATGTGTTGACGGACCCAGCCATCAAACTGATAAAAAACCACCTTGATGCTTGGCACACCTACCTAAAATCTAGAGCAACCTCCTCAATAAAATTGCTCACCCTCAGATATGCATGGTGTGAGTATCAACAGTTTCTCATTCTGTGGAATCGCTGATAAAATCTATCCTAGCAACAGTTGCTTGGGCTTGATTGCTGAGCTAGATAGCCTATCGCCGCTATTGTCACTCGCCAGCTTTAACTTCAATACATCTTAATCATTGGTAGCCAATACTGAGCTAAGCAGCATGTGCGCGGCAAGATCGGGTGGGCTCGCTAGATTTTTCTACGCGGGCTCACATGTTTTTACGTTCATGCCACGTTGATTCCACGCTTGGTTGCTATATTCATCATTGTGAAGGCTAGGTTACTGGGCCTACACAACAGGCAAAACACATTCTATTTTGTTCGACAGTAACGACAAGAAACCAAAATTCAAAAGGAGTTCGCACATGACGATCAATGTAGTAACCAAGCAAAAGATGGAACAAACACAACCTGCTAGCCTTGGTGGTCTGCCCGTACGCACCCATCTGCGCGCCGGCTTGGCCTGGGATGATGTCGACGATCAAGCCAAAGCCTTGTGGGGTAAGCTGACCAGCGCTGTATCCGGCGTGACGAGCAGTACACCCAGCGCAGCTACCACAGCTACCACGCCTACTCCTGCTGCCTAATCTGGTGACCCAGCAAGCAGCGGCTGCCAGTGCCAGCGAGCACCACACTACGCTGGCACTGGATACGCTAGCCTGGCCAGCGCATCAGGCAAGCGAAGCACTTTTGTGTTTGGGGCAACAGAGTGGGCTAGTGGCAACATCGGCGGAGACGCCCGTGTTGCCGACCTTGAATGGCGTTGAGTTCAGTCTGCTCAGTCGCTGGATCGAAACTAGTGCGCTGGCCCTGGGGCTAGAGGCAGAGCCCATTCAAACAACCTATGCCGAGGCAGCAACCTTCGTGCAAAGTGTTGGACCGGCACTGTTGCGTTTGCCAGGTGCAGACGCTTCGCCGCGCTTTCTGGCATTGTTACGTAGCCAGCGTGGGTGGGCCTATTTGATTGCCCCTAATCGCACCGTGCAACGGGTGCGGAATCAAGTTGTAGAAGCGGCGTTATGGACTGCGCTTGTAAAACCACACAGCGCACGCCTGGAACCAGTGTTAGCACAAATCAAGGTGCCTGCCCAGCGCCAAGCGCAGTTTCAACAGGCGATTCTGGGGGAATTGCTGGGTACGACCACCTTGGCCGCGGGTTGGCTTTTACGTTTAGCCCCCAGCGCACCACTCAACCAGCAGGCGACACAGGCACAATTACTGCGCACCCTCGGCGTACTCGTAGGGAGCTATTGTGGTCAGTTGCTGCTAACCCTTGTGGCTTGGTGGCTGATCGGGCGCGGGGCGCTGGTCGGTAAATTTACCTGGAGTTGGTTGCTGGCCTGGGCGTTAGTCTTGTTGACGACCATCCCTTTTCAACTCTTGACCACCCTGACACAGCGCCAATTGGTCTTGCGGGTTGGCGAACTATTCAAGGTGCGTTTGCTTTACGGTGCCCTACAATTGCAACCGGAGGAAATTCGCCATCAAGGCGCGGGCCATTTCTTGGGGCGGGTATTGGCCGCCGACCAGGTGGAACAACTAGTATTAGCCGGGGGCTTTGTCAGTTTGTTGGCCGTGCTGCAGGTGGGTGTAGCTGGCGTTCTCCTCGCGACCACTGTTGGTGGCGGGATGTCAGCCTGGCTCCTCCTTGGTTGGTGTCTGGTGACGCTTGGGTTGAGCTGGCGCTATGACCAGGCCAATGCAACCTGGACCCTAACTCAGCGCGCCATGACCAACGATTTAGTCGAACGGATGGTAGGGCATCGCACCCGGTTGGTGCAAGAAGATCGGCGGCATTGGCACGATGAAGAAGATGGCGCGCTGGAACGCTATGCGCAGTTGCAAGCGCAAGTGGATCAGACGGCAAGTCAGCTGGCATCGATCCCGCGCGGTTGGCTGGTGCTGGGGCTAGCCGGTTTTGTCTATATGCTTTTGGCTACTCAGCCTACAGCCACCCAACTGGCGATTCGTCTAGGCAGTATTTTGTTTGCCTATCAAGCGCTGACGAGTATGACGGTAGGGGTGCGGAGTTTGGCCAATGTCCGGAGCGCCTGGCGCGAAGTAAGCACCCTGTTTCAGGCCGCGACACGGGGACAACAGGCAGGGGGTGTGGGAAACGAACCTGTAGCTGTGATGCGCAACGCTGACAAAGACAATGGGCAACCGCTCTTACATGTGCAAGCGGTAGAATTTCGGTATAAACGAAGCGACCATGAGCAAGGACGGCGTATTTTAGAGCATTGCAATCTGCGTATTAATGCCGGCGACCGCCTCTTGTTGGCTGGGCCATCGGGCGGGGGAAAATCGACGCTGGCGGCCCTTTTAGCTGGTCTGCGTTCGCCCAGTGCTGGGTTGCTGACCTTGTGGGGTCACGAGCAACAGACGGTGGATATGGCGGCTTGGCGACAGCGAGTGGTGATCGTGCCGCAGTTTCATGAAAATTATGTGCTCACCGGCACGTTGGCGTTTAATCTTTTGCTCGGTCGACGTTGGCCGCCAACCCCAGGTGATGTAAGTGAAGCTGAAACGCTTTGTCGTGAACTTGGACTCGGCGATTTGCTGGACCGTATGCCGGCTGGATTACAGCAGATGGTGGGCGAAAGTGGTTGGCGGCTCTCGCATGGCGAACGTAGCCGCTTATACATCGCCCGAGCTTTGTTGCAAGAGGCCGATCTGATTATCTTAGACGAGAGTTTTGGGGCGCTGGACCCCGAAAATTTGCAGATTGCATTACAATGTGTTCGGCGGCGGGCGCCCACTTTATTGGTGATTGCACATCCATAGACGGCGCCCCCTAAAGGAAGCTAAGCGTGCGAAGCGCCTCTTTACCGCATCGTGCGGTTTACGAGCAAGCCTGCGCCTTGCAGGCAAAGTTTAGTAAAAGATGGTAATAATGTTTATTAGGAAAATGCCAACGTTAGCCGACCAGGTAGGTACAGTGAGTGCGGAAGTCGTGCAAAAATTGCGCGAACGTGCGAACACTGCACGGCCATTTGTGGCGCGCCTGTGGGCAGCGGTTGAGCAATTTGAACGGATCCAGTTGGACCCCCTCCTCGACCGAGCGTTGGATCAATGGGCCGGCACCACAGCGTCCAAACGTCGCCAGCACCGTCAGACCCTGGCGATGTCACTGCCCCGGCGGCCACTCACACCCGAGGAACAGCGCCTTAATCGGGGGCTCTATGTCTCGGCTGGGTCGTTTGGGCTTGCGGTGGCCGGTAGTCTGCTCTTTCCGCCGTTGCACCTCTTGAGCTTGGTGGGCATGCTCTACAACTCGCCGGTGATCTACCAACGGGCCTATCAGGCTTTGCAAGATGAGCATACCGTCAACATGAATGTGCTCACTGCCCTGATCAATACGGCCTACATCGGGGGCGGCTTGTTCGTATGGGGCAGCATGACCCAATTCTCCTACTTTTTCAGTCTACGCCTACTGACCGTCATTCAGGATCGTTTTGCGCAAGAAGTGACAGCCACTTTCATCCTGCAGAGCCAGACAGTCTGGCGTCTGGTGGATGGCGAGGCTGTACAGGTTCAACTAGAGACCTTGCAGGCCGGGGATCTGGTCTTGGCGCGGGCCGGCGAGGTGATTCCAGTTGACGGCACGGTGCTGGAAGGCATAGCGCTGGTCGATCAGCAAGTGCTTACCGGCGAAGCAGAACCGATAGAAAAAAGTATTGGCGCGCCTGTTTTGGCGATGACGTTGGTGCTGACAGGCAAATTGACGATTCAAGTCGAGAAGGCCGGCGGCGCAACCACAGCCGCGCAGATTGGTCAGTTGCTTAAACATACCCTGGATTTTCGCACCCAGCGCCAGTTAAAAGCCCTTAAATTAACCGACCGCTTAGTCTTACCATTCCTAACCTTGAGCGCGGTTAGCTTGCCCTGGTTGGGGGCAATGCGCGCGGCGGCCGTACTCGATGCCCATCCGCAACGCCATCTCATCAACTTGGGGACATTGGGTGCATTAAACTTTCTATTATTGGCCACTCAACAAGGCATCTTGATCAAAGATGGTCGCTCGCTGGAAATGCTCAACGACGTGGACACACTGATCTTTGACAAAACGGGCACCTTGACCCAGGCGCAGCCGCAAGTAACGGCGATCCATCTTTGCGCCGATTGGCCGGCTGATCAACTGCTGGCCTACGTCGCCGCGGCCGAACAGTATCAGGATCATCCCATCGCCCGTGCACTACGCGCCGAGGCACAGGTGCGCCAATTACACTTACCGTCCATTGATCAGGCAACCTATCAAGTAGGGTATGGCCTGACGGTGCTGTTGAACGAACAGAGGGTGCAGATCGGCAGCGCACGTTTTATCGAACAGGAAGGCATTGCCATTCCCAGCGCCATCACGCAAGTACAAGAGGTGTGCCGGCAAGTTGGTCACTCGCTGGTATTTGTGGCCGTGGATGGCCAATTGCTCGGCGCGATTGAATTACAGGCCACCGCGCGGCCAGAAGCAAAGGCGCTTATCGCCGCGCTGCGCCAACGCCCACAATTTAAATCCATCATGATTGCCTCGGGCGATCAAGCGGCGCCCACCGCCCAATTGGCGCAAGAATTAGGCGTCACCGATTACGTTGCCGAAACGTTGCCAGCTGATAAAGCGGCGTTGATTGCTCGGTTGCAAGCCGCCGGACGCAAAGTCTGTTTTGTGGGCGATGGTATCAATGATGCGGTGGCGCTTAAACAAGCGGATGTCTCGATTTCTCTGCGGGGCGCCACGACCGCCGCCACCGATACCGCGCATATTGTGCTCATGGATGCCGATCTACAGCAGTTGTTGCCGTTATTTGACTTGGTGCAAGACTTTGCCGTCAATCAACGCAAACTTATGTTCGCTGTACTCACACCAGGCGCTGTCGGGTTGTTTGGCATCTTTTTCTTAGGGTTTGGTTTGCCGCACATGGCGATATTAGACCTGCTGGACGTACTCCTAGGCACGAACATTGTTATGCGTCCATGGGTGCACCAACGGCGTCTGGCGGATCACCCATTCGCCGCCGACGCGCGGTTAGGGTAAATGGCAGATTGTAGCAATGATGATTGAGGAACAAGGCAAAGCGCCATGCTAGAACAATTGCGAACTTTCTTGTCACCACAGGTATACCCGATCCTCATGGCGCTAGCCATAACGGTGTTGGCGCTTGTGCTTGTGAGCAACATGCGGCGTATTGTGACTTTGTTGCTCCAGCGTAGTACGCCGCACTGGGTTGACCGAGTGACACTTCTGTTGCAGGCTGGGGTGCTCGTCGGTGAGTTGGCGTTTATGCTCTATCTTATCGCGTCCAACTGGCTGGTTGCCCTACTGGCAAGCCTAGTGGTTGCCCTGGTAGCGGCTAGCCTCCTACCTGGAAACCCGATTAGCGCCCGTGTGGCGCTCCTACGCTTTCACGGCTTGCGTTACGATCAAGTCGGCGTTTGGGTCACAAGTGCGCTCCGTTATTTACGGGCACGCTTACAAACTTTGATCCAAACACTTGGGCGCCTGGGCAAGCGTGGCGTGGCGCACACGGCTCGGATAGGGTCAACAATCCAAGCCGTGCCAATGATTGCCAGCCGCTTGCCCGCAGGCAATGTTGCCGTTATGCCAACCGCGACCGATGTGAACGAAAAGCCAGCACGCGTAGAGCAAGCCCGGCCACTTATGCCGCCCGGTCAAACCTTCAAAGCGCCATTAGGAAAAACGGCGCCGTTGGTCAAGCGGCCGGCATTAGGCAAAAGATCGAGCAAATCATTGTTGTACAAGAAATTATACTGATAAGGTAGGTAGTCTAGCCATGTTTACTTTACTTCTGCTCCTTTCCTTAGTAATCATCGTTCTCGTATGGCAGCGCCGTAATGAGCAAAAACATCGCCGACTTGTTCTGCGGCAGTTGCACAGTTGGATCGGTGTTCAGGCCGCAAGCGATCTACATCTGCAGCGGTGGGTAAATGGCCTTACAGCCCGCGAAGCCGATGTGCTGGTAGATTTATTGGCAGGTTTTTGCACCAGTCTCAATTGGGAGCTGACATGGCTTTTTACTCCCCAACTTCAGAAAGTCCCCATCTTGAAGCAAGCCATTGAAGAAAGTGTGATGGCCTATGCGCGTTCGATTTTGGCCTCCTTGCAACTGGTGGAGGATGTTCGCGCCTACAATACCTATATCAGTCTGCTGCAAAAGCCCACTGGTCGTAAACAATTTACCCTCATCCAGAAATTGTACGCCGCGCTACGTGAGCAAAACGTCATATCGAGCACGCCAAAACGAAAATGGTTCACCCGCCAGCCGACACGTAAGCAAAAAATTAACGCCGTCATTGAATCCTTTGACCGCGACCCGGTACGCGCCATGGAGACCCTGAAAGCCTTGCTGGAGATTGAGGCGGGGTTAGATGTAGAGCAGATCACCGGCATATCACAGCGAGCCGTTGGCGCAACACCATTGGGTATGGCGGCTTAATATCCTGGCCAGCCCAACATGCCGGAACACCAATCGGCAGAAGGCAGCGGTCAAGGCCATTCTGTAGCTGGAGCTGCCAGTGACTGCCGATCTAGCCATTTGACATTTTCAGAGCAGGATTGCAACCACGCCCAGTGGGGCGCGGAAAGCTAAAAAGTTGGCGCAGTGACAAATGATGCGTGCTGAAGGCGCGGCCTGTGCCTGTCAGCCCATTCCTTTAACGCCCCAAGCAAAAGTGTCGGGGCGCTAGATGGCCAGTCGCTGCTCACTGATTTACGATGATAGGGAGCGAACGATGCTAATTACTAATCTACTCGTCGCCGGTGGCGTTGCTTATGCTGGCGTGAAAACTGTAATCGGGCAACCGCAACGCAAATCTCCGCAGCCGCCGTTTGTATCGGTGTTGCAGACAGTGCCGACGGATGCGGAAGAGACGCGCATAAACGGATCCAGCACCGAACTGCGTGGTGCAACGACATTGACCGAGCGCCGGCAGCACGCCGTGGCCGCGACTGCGTTTTGGCTGGCGATGGGTGGGTTGTTCTTTCCCCCGCTCACACTGGTCAGCATCCCGATGACAGTCTACAGTGTTCTGCCAATTTTGGAGGCTGGTGGCCGGTCGCTGTACGAAGAAGGGCGCTTGAGGCCATCCGTTATCAATTCGATCTTGATTGTCAGCACTTTGTTGACCGAACACTATCTGTCCGCAGCGACCCTAACCTGGTTACACCACTCCGTCCGGCAAATCGGCCGTCAGTTGCAAGGGATGAGCGAACAAGTGACGACCGAAATCACCAACGAACTGGGCGATCTGGCGAAACAGGCCATGGGCGGCGCGCCGCGTGAGGTGTGGGTAGTGAACGAGAATATTGAAATGAAAAGGCCCTTTGCAGAAGTCAGGGTGGGCGATGTGATAGCGGTGAATCGGGGCGAGTTTATCCCCGTTGACGGGGTGGTCGTCGCGGGTGAAGCGACGGTTAACCTAATCTTGCGCACCGGCAACACGACACCGCTCGCCGTGCGCGCGGGTGATCAAGTGTATATGGCGACCATTGTTACCGCAGGGCGCATCCGTGTGCAAGTGGAACAACTACCACAAAGCGCCATGCCCTAAACGACAAATTCTCATGCATCGAAACAGATAAACAAAGCAAAAGAAGCGAACTGATAAACTTTATGCCTGATCTCGATCAACTCTTAAGTATCATTGCCATCGGAGCCTGGGTACTTTTTACAGTCTATGCCGTGACGGTCTTTGTACGCAGTTTCTTGCGCGAAGGGCCAGCAATTGCCATGTTGCGCCTGATTTCCGCCCGCGTCCTTGTCCCTTTGTTGCTGGTCATTGGTCTTAACCTCCTCAGCGCTTCTTTGGTTTTCGTCGATCCCACCCAGGTGGGCGTGGTTATTTCGGTCGTTGCGCCGGGGGGGGTGCAGCCTCAACCCATGCGAGCGGGCTTACATTTTATCATTCCACTTTTGGAACACGAGACAAAATACTCCACTGCATTGCAAACCTACACCATGTCTGGGGCCCCCAGCGAAGGCCAGGCAAAGGGTGATGATTCGATCCGGGCGCGCACCAGTAACGGCCAAGAAGTGCGGATCGATAGTTCGATTATCTTTCGCATCAATCAAGAACAAGTGGTTACCTTGCATATGGATTGGCAGACGCGTTATGTCGAGGATTTCGTAAGGCCCGTGATTCGTGGCCTAGTGCGCACCCAGGTCTCACAATTTACGGTGCAAGAGGTAAACAGTTCGGCGCGCAAAGACTTAGAAACAACCCTAGAGCGCCTCTTGCGCGAGAAGTTTGCCGCCAAAGGCTTATTGGTCGACCAATTCTTGTTGCGCGATATTACCTTTAGCGATGAATATGCGACGGCGATCGAAGAAAAACAGGTAGCGCTCGAAGGGCAAGATCGCACAGCGCATGAAGCCCAACAGATCCGCAACCTCGCTGAAGGGGAACGCGATAAGCTAACGATTATTGCCCAGGGACGCAGTCAACAATTCCAACTTGAGGCGGAAGGTAGAGCCAAAGCCAAGCTGACCGAAGCCGATGCCCAAGCGAAAGCCTTGGATTTGATTGGCGCGGCGTTGGCGAAAAACCCAAATTTGTTGACCTATGAGTATATCGATAAGCTGTCGCCCAATATTCGGGCCATGTTGGTGCCCAACAACGCACCATATATCCTGCCGTTGCCCGACTTGAACCAGTTTATGTCACCGACCGCGACATTGACGGCCACCCAAGCATCGACAGCCACCCAAACCTTGACAAAAACAGCGGCATCGACGACAACAGTCAGTCCTGCTTCAGCGTTACGCGATGACAAGGTGACAAAATAACAAGGAAATCCCGACCATTTAGCGTCGGCGTTCGTTTGGTCTTTTGTCGTCTGGTCATTCCGCCCACTTTAGGAAAACGGCTATGGTGTTAATCCTGTTTGCCCTGTTCGTGCTAATGTTGCTCTTTGCGCTGGTTTTTGCCATGCTCGAACAGTGGGAAAAAATGCGTAGTCGCTTCATTGCCATCAGCCTAATCAGTGTGGTGCTGGTCGTGAGTGGATTTATGTGGTTGCGCTATCAGATCTCGCACTCGACGGGCTGTGCACCCAATTGTGCTGGCGTCAATCTGGTCGGTCGGGATTTTCACGGCCTAGATTTGAACAAAGTAAATTTTGTAGAAGCCAGTTTGAGTAACGCCGATCTATCGCGGGCACAATTGGCGGGCTCCGATTTCAGTGGCTCGATCTTATTGGGGGTAAATCTGCAGGGCGCTAATTTGCAAGATGCCTTTTTCTTGGGGGCTGATCTCAGTGGTGCGAATCTGGCGGGCGCCAATCTCACAGGCGCAGACCTGAGTGGGGCCAACTTGAGCAATACCAACTTCAACGGCGTTGATCTCACCCAGACCCGTTTAAATGGCACACAGTTTAATAAAAGTGAGCTAGTCGGGGTGAATTTGACCGGGGGTCGGCTCAATGCGATTGACTTCACCGGTGCAAAAATGAACGGTATCAAGCTCTCCAATGCAGATTTGAGCGGGGCGGTGCTAAGCGCGGCGGATTTGAGCGGGGCGCATTTGGCCAATAGCAAACTTAGTGGTGCCTGGCTTAATTTAACGAATCTAATCGGGGCCGATTTGACCAACAGCGATCTGGCTGGCGCCAGCTTAGTAGGTGCGGATCTTGCCTCCGCAGATCTGACGGATAGTAACCTCGTTGGCGGCAACCTCGTTGGCGCGGATCTCAAAGGGAGTAACCTCAATGCCGTAGATCTATATGGGGGGACCTTCAGTCTGGCCGCTTTGGATAAGCTGATTCTTAGCCTGGATCCCAGCTTGCTCGAGCTCAATGTACTCCAACGCAGTCGTGTTCTGACCGACACTCAACTGGTCGGCGTTGGCTTTAATGCGCAGACGACCTGGCCGAACCCAGACGTGGCGACGGCGCTGAATGGTGCACAGGCGGCAGTTGCCAGTGCGACAACCGTTACCACCGATACGATCAAATTGGGTCTGCTCCATTCCCTAAGCGGGCCCTTGGCGATCAGTGAATTGGCCGTGCGCGATGGTGAGTTGCTTGCCATTGACGAAATTAATGCCGCCGGCGGTGTGTTGGGTAAACAAATCGCCCCTATTTTGGAGGATGGCGCCAGCGATCCGTTGCATTTTGCCGAAAAAGCACGCAAGTTATTAGAGAAGGATAAGGTGGTAGCGCTGTTTGGCTGTTGGAGCAGTGATAGCCGTCAGGCCGTGATCCCTGTGCTTGCCGAGTTGAACAGCTTGCTCTTCTATCCAGTGGTCTATGAAGGGTTTGAAAGTTCGCCACAGGTGGTTTACATGGGCGCAGACCTTTCGCAACAGCTCATCCCAGCGGTAGATTATCTCTTACGTCAGCAACGGAAAAAAATTCTCTTGGTGGGGTCCAATGAAGTTTTCCCGCACACAGTCAACACCATTGTTAAAGCCCAATTAACAGATGCTGGTTTGCCCGTAGCCGGTGAAGTCTATTTTCCCTTAAGTACAAACGATTTTAGCCAGCTGATCGCCCAGATGCAAGCCGCGCCGCCCGATGCAATCTTAAATACACTGGATGGGGAAAGTAATATTGCCTTTTTCCAGCAGTTGGCCGCGGCCGGTCTCACGGCGCAAAGCCTACCCGTGATGAGTGTAACAATCGCCGAAGAAGAAGTACGCTCTATTGGACCGGAGGTAATGGCTGGACATTTGATCGCTGGCAATTATTTCCAAACGGCGCAAACGCCTGAGAATTTTGCTTTTGTCACAGCCTATAAAACTGCCTATGGTGATGACCGAGTCACCTCGGACCCAATCGAAGCGGCCTATAGCGCCGTCTATCTTTGGAAGGCCCTGGTTGAACAGGCAAAAACCACGGATGTGGTCGCCCTGCGCAAAGCCATGAGCAATGGTAAAATTACCTACGCCGCGCCCGAAGGGGCTATCCGGCTTGACCCAAAGACGCAACAAATTTACAAAATAGCCCGTGTCGGTGTCGTACGCGACACCGGTTTGATCGATGAGGTGGCGGCCTCCGAGGCACCACTTAAGCCTGACCCTTTTCTCACCCAATTCAAGTGGGCGGCCAATTTACAGGCGATCTTAAAAAAACAACAAAGTCAAAAAAAGAGTCCCTAACCAAGGAAACGGCATGCATAGAGGCACCTTTCAAGTTTTGATCGTTCTCGGGGTCGTCCTTAGCCTGACCAGTTGTCAGACGGGTCTACCAGCTAACTGTCCGCCGGCCTGTCTCGGCGCGGCGTTGTATAAGCGCAATCTGACGGGCATGAACTTTGAGGGCGCTAATTTACGTAATGCCAGCTTGACCGAGGCACAGTTGGCTGGCGCTAATTTGAGCAATGCCGACTTAAGCGGTGCAGATTTGGCGCAAGCCAATTTGGCGGGGGCAGATCTGCGCGGTGCCCGCTTGATCTGGGCCAACTTGACCGGTGCAAACTTGAGCAACGCCCGGCTCGACCTAGCCGATCTGAGCGGCGCCAATCTAACCCAAGCCATTCTGACGCGGATGGATTTGACGCAGGTCAAACTAACGGCGGCCTCTTTAACGCAAACGATCTTAATCGGTTGTAACTTACAAGGGGCCGATCTGCGCGGTATCAATCTGGGGGGCGCCGATCTGCGCGGGGCAAATTTGAGTTGGGCCTATATGAAGGGCGCCAACCTGGCTTCTGTCAATGCGCGTGATCCAGGCAGCAATCTGCGCGGCGCCCTCCTCATTGGCACCATTCTGAGCGGTAGCAACTTGACAGGGGTCAATCTACGCGGTGCAGTGTTGGAGCGTGCGAACTTGAGTGGCGTCTCCTTCCGTAACGTGAACCTCATTGGGAGCTCGTTCGCCTATGCAAATTTAAGTAATGCCGATCTGCGTTCTGCCTTGCTGGACGGCGCTGATTTGCAACATACCAATTTGGTAAACGCCAACCTACTCGGCGCATCGCTCAAAGGTGCCCATTTACAAAGTAGTGATTTACGCCAAAGTCGTTTACTGGAAAAGGAGGGCAATCAAGTCGTCAGTGCCAATTTACTTGGCGCCCAATATGATGATGACACCCAATGGCCCAAAGGCTTTGCTCCACCCGATACCATGACGGCTGTCGCAGTATCACAGTCAATAAAATAGCCATTTGCCAAGCGAACAAAGCGATAAGGAGACAGGTAAACAGGTCAGCATCTATCTACCTCTGTCATTGCGACCAACGATGACCGGTTATTCCATATGATTTCCATATGATTGTAGTGTAAAAGTGTCATTATATTTCTGTAAAGGGTAACGATGTTGCCAGCACTTGCTTTCTCACCGCTGAAATCGCAGCTTCAGCGGCGCGCTTTGCTCAAATGGTTGGGCAGCGCAACGGCCAGTCTATTGTTCATCAGTGGTTGCGGCAACGCAACCGTACCGGGAACACCCGCCCCGACGGCAACCCCAACGCCCTCGGCAGAGGAAAAGGGTGCGGCAACCGCAGTTGCCGCACCACCTTTGCGCGTCGCCTTTACCAACGCGCCCGGTCAATTTGATCCAGCGCGCATGACGACGATCGAGGCGTACCAAATTGCCTTTGCCATTTATGATGCCCTAACCTGGGTTGATCGGGAATTAACACCCCAGCCCCTACTTGCCCTGGGCTGGCAGCCTGCACGGGATCGGTTGTCATGGACGTTTCAATTGCGCCCTAATGTTAAATTTCATAACGGCGCGCCCTTGACAGCCAAAGACGTGGTCTATACCTTTAGTCGTTTGTTAGATCCAAAGTTTAACTCCACGTTTGGCGCAGTTTTAAGTTTTGTGAAAAGTGTTGAGGCGAAGGGTGAGCATGCCGTGCGTTTTCTGCTTAGTGCACCAAATGCCGAATTACCCTTTTTGTTAGGGTCGCCACAGTCGGGGATTGTGCCCAATGGGATCAGCACTGCCGACTTAGCGGCCAGGCCGATGGGCGCCGGCCCCTTTCAATTTAGCGAATTTATTTCAGGTGACCGCCTCAAAATGGCGCGTTATGCCGACTATTGGGGGGCGGAGGATATCAAGGTGCAAGAACTTCATTTTGTCTATCTGCCCTCCTTTACGGCGCAAGTCAACGCATTAATGAGCGGCGAGGTGGAGTTGGTGCCAGATATCAACCTTCCTGACCTACCCGCGTTGGCTGACCACTCGGAAATCAGCGTGCTAGAAGTACCTAGTGGTCGCTATCAGACGGTTGTCATGCAGGCCACCGAGCCGCCATTTACAGATGTTCGCGTGCGCCTAGCGTTGAAATATTGTATCGACCGGCCAGCCTTGCAACAGGCTGTGCTGCAGGGTCGTGGCAACTTGGGGAATGATCATCCTGTGGCGCCGGTGAGTCCCTTTTGGGCCGACCTACCGCTGAGTGTGCGGAATATTGATAAGGCACGCCAGTTATTAGCCTTGGCCGGTTATCCCAATGGGTTAGATTTGTCGTTGATTACGTCCTCCTCGCGGCCCGGCATGGTGGAATTGGCAATGGCGGTTAGCGAGATGGCACGCCCGGCTGGCATCAATATTACGGTCGTTCGTGTGCCAGCCGATATCTATTGGACGGACTATGGCGGCAAAGTGCCGTTTCATATTGGCAACTGGAACTTTCGCCCCACAATCGACGAAACATTCATGATCGCCTACCATTCAAGCTCGCAACAAAATGAAAGTAAGTGGAGCAGCCCTAAGCTAGACACCCTGATTGACACGGCGCGCAGCGAAGCAGATCTGGCCAAACGCAAAGCGCTCTACAAAGAAGCGCAGGTTTTAATCCGCGAAGAAGGTGCCACCCTGATCCCTTATTTTCGCCCTGTGTTAATGGCAATGCGCCAAGTCTTGCAAGGCTTCGCACCCCATCCAACGGGCTGGCTTGATTTTAGTGGCGTCCAATTTAAGTAAACAGCCCACTTAGCTTTTAGAAAGAAGGTTCATCTATGTTTTTGCTATTTTTGGTCATTCTGAGTGTCATGTTCTTGGCCGTGGTTATTGATCGGCTCTTTATCCGCAAAAAGCAACAAGATTGATCGTAGAGAAATTGGAGAACGAGCAGATAATGCCGACAGGTGTCGGCATTGTCTTGGCTTCTTCCCATCTGATTCCAATATCACTTACACCTTTATTCATGCCTGAGGAGGTTTATGATGGAGTTTATTGCCCTGCTTGTTTTACTAGCTGGCTTTGCTTGGCTGGCCGTTTGGGCGGATCGACGGATTCAACTACAGAAGCATGCGCGCCTAGCGGCGACAGCCACGCCAACGGAGAGTGAGACCAAACCCAACCAGGGTTGGCTTGCAGGGTGGCGGCGACCCCAGCCAAAAAATAACGTACAAGCTTTTCGTACCTGGGCGACAGCAGCCTTTGCCGACCAACCAGTCCTTCAGCATTGGTTGGCCTCTTTGTCCGATGAAGTGATCCAACTGCTAACTGTCAAACTTACCGACTTTTGTACGGATCTGGGGTTTGAGTTCGTTTGGCTCTTGGATGGCAAAGTTGATAAAGAAACTACCTTTGCGCCTCGTTTACAGATTATTGCCGTCCAATATATCGAAGCTTGTTATCAAGCCTATCTGGCACAAGATGATGTTAAAACTTTTCAAGCCTGGCAGGGCTTTACCCAGCATCCTTATGGTAAAGAACAGTTGGCGCTGGCGCAGCGCGTGTTAGCACAACTCCTCGATCTCGATTTGACGCCTGCGGCCGCCCGCAGTTTATTGACAGCACCGGCCAAAGAGCGCGATGTCTACGTTGTCCAAGCAGTGCTTGAAGCCGCCGAGAAGCATCCAGACACTTTCCGTACTGTTTTAAAAGCTGTGCTCACAACGAACAATGTCGAAGCACCGGCGCCAGAGAGAAGAAATCACCGTCCAGCGCCAGAAGGCCAGCCGGCGACCACAGCGGCGTGAAGCGAGGACTGATTGTCCTCAGTGCGCTATAACAGAGCGCACTGGGCTCGCAAGGATAGTCTAGGCAGACCGCTTTCTAGCGGTCTGCCTAGACTATCCTTGCGTTTTCCCCCAGTTCATTACCTTTATCTCAATCGTATACCGATCAAATGCTTCCCCCGGCTTGACGGAGGATGAGAATTCAAACGGGAATGACTCACCCGCATGAACCCAACGCCCACTCGCATTTTTATTCGCTATTTGGATCACGCGCTGATTCTTATAGAAACGAATCTTAAAATCCACCGACGAAAACCCTTCGGTTAAGCTCTTATTCAATAGGTTTCCCGACACGGCCCAATAACCACTATCATTTTCGTGTGTTTCCCAATCGACCACTTCGATATCGGGATCGATTTGCCCATATTCATAAAAGATGTTCAAATCATCCGTTTTATGCTTGACCTCTACAGGTGGCGCCATAGTAGTAGTCGCTGTGGATGTCGCGCCTAGCGTTGGCGTTAGCGTAACCGTTTGTGGATTGATATCGGTAGGCAACAGCGTGGCCTGAGACATATCAACGTCGTAAGCGAGGGCAAAGTCGATCAAACGCAACCTGGCGGCCTGGATTTGGTTTACACAATTCTCCTTTCCAATAAAAAATGGCGCAACCCTGAGTGGCGGAAATTTTTCAACCGTCTTATAACTTTGAATGTCATAGGCCAAATTCTCACAACGTTGGGCGGCAAAAAGAAATTGGGTGTGATAGGCCAGCAACTCACTGGGTGGTTTTTGGCTGTTCATCGTCTTGAGCAACACAACCAGATCACCGTGAATCGCAATCACGTCCGTAAGCGTAGAGCTACTATTGAGAAAGCCATTGCTCGTGGCATAAAATTTTTGTAATAGATTCAGGCGCTGCGTCGCTTCTGTAAGATAAGCGGTGCTCGCAGATGATAGCGCTCGACCATTCTGCGCAGAAGAGGAATTGATGTTAAACAATAAGGCTGCAAAGATAAAACCGACCGCAAATGTGATTAGTTTTCCGCGCCATGCATGAATGCTATGGTAGCTAAATTTCATGAGTTTCCTTTCGGCTAGTGAGCCTCCAGTGCATAAAAATAGTGCAACGTCCACTATCACACTAAGTAACAGAAATGTCAATTACAATTTATTTACGAATAAACCCTAAAATGCTGAGCCGACCGTCGATAAAAACCGCTGGGTCTGCTGACTTGTTATCATGTTCGTCTATTCGGTGCGTTATACAACGAGTTCATCGGCTGAATTTTCTGCACAAAGCAGAGAGGTGGCATTGATAGATGGAGGAAGAAGAAGGACTGATGAATTTCCAGACTGATGCACAATCCAGATTGATGCACAATAAGGACCTAGAAGAGAGGTGTAATTATTATGCAGAACAGATAAACAAGCCTGGCAGTTAACCGCGGAGTGGGTTGGAACCTTTCCCGCCAGGCCCTCCGCGGTTAAAGTTGTCCAAACAGCCGCCAGTTTACTCGATAGCGCCACTCGCTCACCTATCTGGCACCGTTTCAACCTTGAGCCACCGCACGAGCACTTGACTTAAGTCTGCCATGCGCACTGGCTTACTGACGTAATCATCCATCCCTGCCGCCAGACAGCGCTCGCGATCCCCTTTCATGGCCTGGGCAGTCATCGCAATAATTGAAATATGACCACCTTCCACTTGTTCGCGCTGGCGGATGCACCGCGTAGTTTCGAAGCCGTCCATTTCGGGCATCTGGCAATCCATAAGCACAAGTTGGTAGTTATGGTGGGGCTGGGCCAGCCGTTCGAGCGCCTCGCGACCATGACGAGC
>JAPLGZ010000202.1 GCA_026389895.1 Chloroflexota bacterium
CTGGTGACCAAGCTGATCAGGCGGCCTCGAAAGCTGGCCTCGATAAAGGTGACGACGGTAAGCATCGCAACGAGGCCAATAATACGATAATGGCGGCCAAAGTAGAGTAACATCACCAGGATGATCAGCATCAAACCAACACTGGCCGCCGCCCAGATTTCGGCCAAACGGCTGGCGCGCAAACGTTCGGCCGAAGCCGGGCGCAGGGCGCGGCGAATGTGGGCGCGGACGGGGCCTTGATCCCCAGCCCGCAACTGTTCGGCGTAGTTTTCTAGCGCTTCTAGCAAGGCCTGATCGGTGGCAATTTGGGCGCGTAAGACGTTCACTTCTTGGCCAAGTTGTTCCAGTTGTTGCTGCTGTTCCGTGTAGAGCATCAGCAGATGCGGCTGATTGCGGATGGCGGCGCTTTGTGTTCCTAGGCTTTGCAGCGTGCGCGATTTTTCCTCTACGGTTTTATAGAGCGCCACCTGGCGTTCACGAATAACCGTCTGCTCGGTTAATACTTTGCCGAGCGCCTCATCGGGTGGGACAACTTTGTCCAAGCCAGCCCAGCCGACCGGATCATACCAGGCGCGGCGCGCGCTGCCATTCCGGTTAAACATGGGGCCAGCTGGGGCATCTTCGCCTAACATTGGATCATGGGCATACAGCCCCCACAGACCATGATACAGATGGATCCAGCGCGGCGCTGGACTCAACAAACGCGGCGTGCCCCAAATCTTCTCTTGATCCGGCCCAATACTAAGACCGTCTCCGCGCGCATAATCTACAAATGGGACGCGGAAGATATTGGAAAATTGGCGCGATTCAGTTTGTGTGTCGTCGTTTTGATATTGACGTAGCCGATCGCGCCAGAATTTTTGTACTTCATCAACCAACCGCACCAAGGGCGACAAAAAGGGTAACTCAATTTCGGTGATGTATTCGCCGCTGCTGTAATAGCTGGCGTGTGAACCGGCGCCCACATAGACCACGGGATGCTCGCCCAAGATCTCTAATTCTGGGTCGTCCCAGCGGCGCCGCAAATCATCACCGTGATAATCATGCGCGGCATAGGCCACCCATGCCGGTGTAATCTCGCCTGTGATTTCGCTCTCGGCCAGATAAATCGAGATCATCTCCCAATCTGCTTCGTGGTCGTTGGCGCCAAAGAATCCAGAGCGCCAATTGTCGAAAGAATAGAAGAACCAGTATTGGAGTACGGTCCAGCCATTCTCGCGCAATACGCGGCCATGATAGGTGTAAGCCTCTTGTTTTTCCCGCATCCGCTGGTAGAGCAGCGCGGCGCCGGCCGCCAGATCGCCGGGAACGCGCCCTCTAGCCAGCAAGGTGATCGAAAAAATAGCATCAATAAAGCGCGCCGCATAGCCGACACGCGCCAATCGCCCGCGTGTTGGATGAAAAATATTATAGGCCGCTTGCGCCTTGTGCGAGCGGTGTGAATGATAGCTGGCCATCTCTACCGGTAGCAGTGGCTCGGCAGTTTTCAAAAAATGGATGGTGCCAAATTCGTCCGGATACGGGCTAGCCAGCCGCTCAAGGTCCAACTCTCCCTTGTTGACCAGGCGTTGGGCCGGCTCGTCGGGGCGCTGCGCCCATAAGCTGCTGACGCGTACATAAGGCTCTACATCCATGGGGAAAAATGGTTCACCGCGTGTAAAGCGTAGGATCGGCTCAAACCGACGCAGCAAATCGAGATCAGTCATTAAGGCTGTCATGCGTTGTTTTTTTCGGTGGTTAGCGCATCAACGGTTTCAGTTTCAGGCTCGGCATCTGTCGGAAGCCCTGATAGCGGCGTTTTAGACTGAAATGTGATGCGTACATCGTTGGTATTAAGATAGAGGACAAGGACGATGCTGTACAGCATGATCAGATAGATGAATCTGGCCTGGCTGAGCGCAGATGTAAAGGTAAAGTAGATCGACAAAGCCCCAAACAAGCTTGAACCCTGGGTGATCATGGCAATTAACCAGGCAATCCGCCACAGGAAAAAGAAACCAATGGCGGCAAAGATCATAAAGGCAGCCACTGGCACAAAAAAACCAATGAAACTGGCGGTCTCTAGCGCGGTTACCGAAAGCGCAACATCATTGAACTCGCTCTCCCAGTCGACGTTGCTAAATAGATAGAGGCTGATCCCAAGCAAGCCAATGGCTTGGATGATCAGTAGTAGACTGATCGCCCGAATGGGCCACAGGCGAATAGGCGCACGGCGTAATGTTGAAGAAAGCGGGAGCATCGGCATGAAAATCATCTCGTTGGAATCGTGATCAGTGGGATTAAGGTAAGCGATTGAGCAAGTGGAGATTAGCTGTGCTTACTCCCTACTTTCTATCTTTCTACCCGATCCTTTGGTCGCCGGCAGGACGCTCAGGCACTTACGTAGATGCTGCTTAAGAAGCCGTGAATTCACGGCCTGGTATGAGAATCCTGTTATGCCCGATTCACCAATGAATCGGGCATAACAGGCGGTTGATCTCTGGCTTACTATCCTTGTGCCGCTAGCGTGCGCGTGATCTGGTCGAGGTGACCTTCCCCATGATCGGCATAGCCGCGCAACAGATCTTCAACGCTGACTTCACCATTCTCTGGATGCAGGCCAGTACGCGACCACTCACGCTCCTGCAAACTTTCAAAGAGCGTCACCCATCGGCGATGCAAGCCCTGTAGAAGCCCTAACGAGCTTTGGATGGCCAAATTATCGGCATCGGCCCGTACGGCCCAAGCATCTTGATCATACGGCTTGAGCGTTGGGTGATCTTCGGTCAAAATTAACTTTAAACGGATAAAGCTGTTCATGTGTGAATCCGCCAGGTGATGCACATTTTGCGCCACTGACCACTCGTTGGGTAGATAATGCGTGGTCAATTGCTCTGGACTCAAATCGTGGACCAGCGCCTCCAGTTGAACCGGCAGGCGCGCGATGCAGGCGATCATTTCGTCTCTTTGGGGCTGGGTTAGCATAAATTGGGCTCACTTTGATCACTGCAAATTAGAATTTTGATAAGCTGAAACATATTGGTCTGGCCGCGCTTTAATACTCATGGTACGCAGGTGCTCGTGTAGAGATTAAGGATACAGGATACGGGATTAGCTGTACCCTTAATCCCGTATCCTGTATCCCTCCGGTACATGACTTAATCACTCTGCGGCCAGGCATAAACTCAACTCGGCGGGCGAAATATTGCCGCCACTGAGGATGAGCGCCACCTTTTTGTCTTGCAATTGGTGGCGGATTTGTAAAGCCGCGGCCAGTGAAGCTGCGCCGGCCGGTTCAGCTAAGGTTTTGGCCTTCTCCAAAAAGAGGCGTACCGCGACCTTGAGCGCTTGGTCGTCGACAAGCACGAAATCATCTAAGTATTGCCACAAGATTTGCTGTGGCCCCATGAAGGGTTCGCCGGTCGCAAGCCCACCCGCAAAAGTATGGATCTCGGCGGTCCGCCAGGCTCGATTTTTCCAGGTTAGATAGGCGGCGGGCGCTCCGCTTGCTTGTACGGCAACCACCCGGATGGCAGGATTAAGCAACTTGGCGGCCAAACAGGCGCCCGCCGCGCCACTGCCGCCGCCAATCGGCACAATGATAACGTCGACATCGGGCAGCGCCTCGACAATTTCCAACGTCTGTGTCGCTACACCTGTCACCAATAATGGCTCATCGCCCGACGAGATAAAGCGCAAGCCTTGTTCGGCTTGCAAAGTGAGACAATGGCGTTTGCAAGCTTCAAAATCGGCGCCGTAAAAAACAACCTCGGCGCCATAGCTCAGCATCGCCTCGACCTTAATCGGATTCGCCCCTTCTGGCACGACAATCACGGCCCGCGCCCCAAATAGTTGCGCGGCATAGGCAATCGATTGCCCATGATTGCCCGTCGAAGCCGTGACTACACCGCGTTGGCGTTCCCCGGTGGAAAGATGCGCCATAAAATTGACGCCACCGCGCACTTTGAACGCCCCGATCGGTTGATAATTTTCATGTTTGACATAAACTTCCGCACCGAGCAGTTTATCTAACATCGGGTAGTGGTGCAGTGGCGTCGCGGGCAAATAGGGGCGGATCGTCTTTTGTGCGTGAAAAATATCGGTTAGGTTGGGCAGGGCTGCTGTGGTCATGGAGGCTGCTTTCTGTTAATAGTTTCGTTTGATAACATATCGTTCACTGGGTGCAAGAGCGCGCTGCATCCTCGTCGGGCGTAGTTTTTTAGAAAGAGTTTGCGACAGAGCATGGCAGGCGGGCGCAACAGTAAGCTCGCTTTGTCAGTCTGCGAGTGTCGCATCAGGAACGGTGGTGCTAACTGCGGCTTGCCTTGCGCATTTTACTCCATGCGATCAAGATCCCACCTAGCATTGTGAAGAAGGCCAGGGCAATTTTGGTTGGGTCCACAACTGGTTCTACATGCACACCGGCTGGCCCAATCGAGATCACGGCGACCGGTCGTCCCACTGCACCACCACCGCCGCCCCCCCCATTACCGCCATTGCCGGCCTGATCCCCACCGCCACCATAGCCAAGCCCTAGCCCGATCGACACTTCAGACGCCGTGATCACCATCTGGTCGCCGCTTGTCACGGGCGTGCTGAAAATTGTGCCGGGTTCGGCCACGGCCAGTAATCTTTTTAATACATCCATCCCTTGTTCATGGCTCTTGATCGAAAATAGACCAAAACCACTCATCTGTTCACTCATAACGGCGTCTCCTCCTTATGGGAACTCATCCACAATAGCAGGCTCACGATGAACCCAATACTTAGCAAAATGATCTGCGCACGGCGTGTGACATCTGGAATCGGTAGCTGCTGGGTCTGGCCATTTTGGGTGACAAGCAGAGTAACAGGCACGTTCCAGATAAAGCCGCCCTGTGACCAACGAACGGTCAAGGAACGGGCCAACGGCGTCACCGTCAACTGGTTGACGGTCATGGGTTGACCCGGCAATATAGCCCAGCGGACAAATTCTCCAATCCTCGCCATTCGCGTCTCCCTTTCGCTATAGTACGCACCATTAACCTGATTATAGTGGCAGAGCGAAGTGCGGACAAAGTGTCGGGGTGACTAGATGACCGTCACCCCGACACTTTGGTATGAAGATAGCCTGTAAGTCAAGTCTGTAACGTGACAAGCCGCCCGATGCTTGACCGTTGCACTAAGAAAAGACTAGATCGATGAAACTTGTCCCATGAAAAATCGGTCTATCTACTAAACCCCGTTAAACTAGTCTGCCCCAGCCTGTAATGCCTGCTCGACACGCTCAATTTCACGTTGACGGCGTTCGATCTCGGCGCCCATTGGCGGTCCTGCAAAACGTTTTCGCTCCAGACCAAACCAGAGTGCGAAGGTCAGCGCGATAAAGATAATGGTGATCCACAATGCCTTGTCATTCGGTGGCTGGACACCAATATAGAAGATAAACAACACAGCAGCCGCACATAGTACGGCGATCACTTTGTATAACCCGCCGATGTTCCAAGGCCCCATCTTTGTCCATGTGCGGCCATAGGCGAACAAGCCTAAGACAATGGGGATGCCATACGAGAGAAAGAGAAAGATCACGGTCACGGAAACAATGGTGGTATAGACTGACGTAAAGAGCGTAAAGAGGATGCTGATGATCGCGGCCACCCAAATCGCGGCCACCGGCGTGCGAAATACCATATTGACCACACGCAAAAATTTGGAGGCAGGCAACCCCCCATCACGCGAAAAGGCAAAGATCATCCGCGACGCTGATGTGACTGTTGCCAGACCACAGAGAAATTGCGAAAGCAGAATGCCAAAATATAGAATATATTTCAACCATGCTGGCACAACGGCATCCATAACGGTGAAAAAGATCCCCCAACCGCTGGCGGCGGCCGTCTTCAGATCGGGGATGGCGATGACAAATGCGATCAGCAGGAGCCAGCCGAAGAGCGCCGACCAGAGCACCGACGTGATGATCCCGCGCGGCACAACGACCGCGGCTGCTTTGGTCTCTTCCGAAGTATGGGCGGATGCATCAAAGCCGGTGATGGTATAGATCGGTAGCAACAGACAGAGCATGAATAGATAGAAGGTGCTGCTCGTTGCAGGCCAGACGCCGCCACCTACATCACCACTGTAATTTGTAAATGTCCACAAACGTGAAAAATCATGGCTTGGCGCAAAGACAATCAGCACAATTGTCAACAGCGTCGCCACGGCAAAAATCAGGTAGCCGCTAAAGTCGGTCAACTTGCTGGTCAAGTCAATACCCCGATGATTAATCACGGCTTGGAGCGAGGTGATCAAGATAATAAAGACGGCTTGTGTGAGATAGTAAGCCCAGGTTGTGCCATCCGTGGAGAGCCCTAGGCGGCTACCGAACGCCCCCATAAAGAATGTATAGGTGCCCACGTTAATTGCACCCAGCACTGTTACGAGCCCAATCAGATTCAGCCAGGCCGTTGCCCAGCCCCAACCTCTGCCTCCCAGGATTGACCCCCAGTGATATAGCCCGCCAGCGGTCGGATAGGCAGAGGCGATCTGGGCCATGCCCAAGGCAAAGATGAACGAGATCAGGCAACCAATGGGCCAGCCAATGCCAATCGCTGCGCCACCTACGCCGCTGATGCCTTGGCCAAGCGAATTGATGCCACCCGAAAGAATACAGATAATCGAAAAAGAGACGGCGAAGTTTGAAAATCCACTCATCCGTCGCGATAATTCTTGCGCATAGCCCATACTATGCAGCAACTTGACATCTTCACTCAGCTCCGCCTTCGCCTGGGGTTGCCGCGTTGCTGCCACTTTCTGCGTAGGGCGTTGCGGGCCCAGGCTTTTTGCTGGTCGCTTCTTTGCCATGATTCACCTCTTTGATTGGGTAACTTGTCTGATTGGGTAACTTGCTTGGTTATGAAATAGAACAGAAATGAGGATGTTATTGCAAACAACCATTGCAGTGGCAACGCAAAAAGCCGTGCTGGGCAACGCCTGGCTTCATCTCTGCGCCCCACCCCACGCCATCGTGTTTGGTTATTCGTATAATTGGTGAAAAGATTCTAAAAGAGAGCTGGAATTTTTGCAACTACTGAGGAAATGATCTCGCATCTCGTTTATTGTCCACAATTGGACATATCACCTAGTCATGTTAGAATCTTTTCACTAAGGAGGTAAATGTATATCAGCACAAAATCAAAATGCCCGTACTTTGCCAATAAGTTCACTTCCAACCAATCCAAATCCCGTTATATACCCGTTCTATAAAGAAGAAACAAATTCCACACCTTCAACGATAGAAGGGTAACTCTGTGGCAGTGCGATTTCGTTTAGTTTTCTATTATCATAGATTCTGGTCTTGCTCTCGCCTCTTAGCGCTTTGTGCCGTAATAATTGAGCGGATAAGAATCCAGCATATTATATAATTAAACATATAGACATCGTATAGGTATCAGAGGGCTATCTTCAAAAGTTCTTCATAAGTTTTTTGTTATACTTGCATGAATCCATCTGCCCTTGTCGCCCTGTTTTACCCCATCTTGGCCAGATGTCTCGCTCTTTTACCGATCCAATATAGACATTGAACCTCTCATGCAAGTTGACCAATTGCCAGATCAAACAACCACTCAATTAACCAAATGTAGGAGGCGTAGTAAATGAGTTCATCAAGTGTCATGTGGAAACGTTTGTTGAAAAAGTCACTTTGGGGAATTGCACCGCTCGTAATTCTCCTCGTCATTGCGGCCTGCGGTGGGGCATCTCCAACTGCTGCGCCGACCACGGCGCCGGAACCAACTGCCACCACTGAGGCGGCCACCGCCACCCCAGAACCAGCGGCCACGAGCAGCGAAGCAATGACCACCACAGAGTCAATGACCAGTACCGAAACGACGACAGGTACTGAAGCAATGACCAGCACAGAAGCAACGACCAGTACGGAAGTAACGACTGGCACCGAAGCGATGACTGGCACTGAAGCAATGACCGGGACTGAAACGACAACTGGCACGGGCACAATGACTGGCACCGGCACCATGACTGGTACTGGTACAACGACTGGCACCAGCAGCGCCCCAGATACTGGCGCGTACATTGTCGCCATTAGTGGCGGTTGTGGTTGTCACATGAATCGTGATCTCGGCGGCCTGGCCGGCGGTAACGAATTTACAGTGACGACGGGTACGGTCTACGCCCCTAATATCACCCCAGACAAAGAAACTGGCATCGGTGATTGGACCGCCGAGCAAGTCGCCACGGCGCTGCTCACTGGGGTTGATGATGAAGGCAAACAACTTCACCCGGTCATGCCCTACAAGATTTTCAGTGCCCTCTCGCAGCAAGAAGCGTTGGCTGTAGGCACCTATTTGTTGGCTCAGAAACCAATTGCTAACGAAGTGCCAGAACGAACCCTGTCGGAAGAACCAGCGGCCTTCACCCCAACCGAAGCATCACCAGCCGAGGCTCCAACCGATCCAGTCGCGCGTGGTCATGAAATTGTCACCATTGCCAACTGTGCCGGCTGCCATACACCGAAGAATGCCGATGGCACGATGAATGAGGATCTGGCGTTGGCGGGCGCACCACTACGGGGTGATGAAATCGCGGCGAATATTACACCAGATGAAGAGACCGGCATTGGCAAGTGGACCGAAGATGAAATCGCGGTCTTCATGCGCACAGGCAAAGAGTCTGACGGCTCGCAGGTTGAAGGCGCCATGGCGCAACAAATCGAACGCCGCTTCAGCAAGTTGACCGAAGCCGATGCCAAGGCGATTGGCGCCTATTTGAAGAGCATCCCAGCCATCAAGAACAAGCCTGTCAAGGCTCAATAAAGAAGATTGTTCCCTGAGTTGCAGCGCACTGCTCACACCAGCCGTTGGCTTCAGACCAATCTTGGCCAGTGCGCTGCACTTATCTTCATCAATCGCATTGGTGGTGCTGGATAGTAATTTCTTTATGATTAAACGAAAGACCCTACTCCGATCTCATGGAGTAGGGTCTTTTGTTTAATCATAAAATTTCTAGCGACTCGCCACCTTTGTGCGGACTGACAGCGCCAGAAGACGTCTTCAAGTCTCTAGTGCCTGAGGGCACTTCCTGCATTGTCAGCCCGGGGTTTTAACCCTGTGGCTGGAGAAATGAGTTAATTATCCTTGGCGCCAGCCTTGATCCAAGCACTGATAATGTCAATTTCGGTGGACGATAAGGGTGGCCCTTTTTTGGGCATCTTTTTCTCAACCACCATCTTGACGAGGTAACTCTTATCGGGAGCGCCCGGCTCTATCACCGTGCCATTATTCGACCCGATCATGAGGGCCTTATAATTGATTACCTCTAACCCTTCTTCTGGATTGTCGTTGCCATGACATTTTGAGCAGTGCTGCTCAAAAATGGGCAATACATTCGCCTTAAAGCTGACCTTGCTCAAGTCGACCGGCGCAGTTGGGGTTATCGCTGCGGTCGTCGTCAGCGTTGTGGTGGCTGTCAATGCTGTCGTCCCCTGTGTCGCTGCTGTTTGAGGATGTGTACCCGTATCGTCCTTGGCGCCTGCTTTGATCCAGGCAATAATCGTATCAATCTCGGTAGATGATAAAGGTGGGCCTTTTTTGGGCATCTTTTTGGTGACGACCATCTTGACCAGATAACTGTTGTCCGGATCACCGGGTTCTACCACCGTGCCATTTTGCGAGCCGGCCATGATTGTATGATAGTTCGTCAACTCCAACCCTTCTTCTGGATTGTCGTTGCCATGACACTCTTGACAATGTTGCTGAAAAATCGGTAGTACATTATTTTCAAAGCTGACATTGGCCAGATCGACTGGTGCACCAGTGGCTGTGATGGCAACAGTTGACGTTGTATTCGACAAGGTTGTGACTGCATTGCCAGTGGGTAGACCCTTTTCGGCCACCAGGGCAATGGCGCGATCGATTGGGATATGGGCAACGCCAGCCGCTTGATTGACCCAACCATAGCCGCTGAGTTGTGCCATTTCCTTTTGACGCTTGGCTGCCAGTTGTTCCGGTGACGTGCGGTCATCTACTGCGGAAGGTGCTGCCGTTTGGTTACCCTGCAACAGTTGTAAGGCCCGCGGGCTCAAAGCAACCGCAATGACAATTAAACCGATCAGCACCGCACCAATGGCCAGTGAACAACCCAGGCCAGAACGTTGTGCTTTGCGACCAGACGCCAGTTTATTGGGGCGTGGAGAAGGCTTCGTGTTGTTCATGTGGATTTCCTACCAATAAATGCGGGTCGTGCTGGGGCAAGGGTGCTTTGTCGGCCCACTGCCAGACAAATACCGCCAGCCAGCCGCCCCCCATCGCTATGACAATAACCAGATCGAGCCAATGCAGATGCACGCCATTGGGATAAAAAGCCGGCATAATCAGCCAATACAGATCAACCAATCGTGCACCCAACATCAGAGCCGCCAATACTGTCAGCAACTGCGCTTTGCGTTTGACGCGCCGTGACAGAAGCAGAAAAAACGGCAGTATAAAATGAAAGGCCACCAAGAAGATGCCGACACTGAGCCAGCCACCTTGGCTGCGGTGAAAGTACCAGATTGCTTCCTCGGAAAGATTGGCCGACCAGATGATCAGGAATTGCGAGAACGCGAAATAGGCCCAGATCATCACAAACCCTAACAGAAAATTGCCCAGATCGTTGAAAGATTTGACCCAGCCATCGTTGGCGGTCTGCTCCTCGGCGATTAAACGCAGCCCGATGATCGCCAGCGATAACGCGGCCAATGCTTGCCCGATGATAAACAACAGTCCGTAGATCGAGGACGACCAAGCCGGCTCCAACGACATCAACCAATCATAGGCGGCAAAGGTCGTCGTCAACATGTAGAGGATCATGCCCAGCGCGCTGAGCCGGCGCATACGCGTGGCCAGGTGTGGTGCGCCTGTGCGATCTTGCTCAAGTGACCAACGATTAAAGAGATAGGCCAGACTTAGCCAGACGATAAAATAGAAGACGGCGCGGGCGATGAAAAAAGGTATGTTTAAGTAGGCCGTTTTATTTTGCACTACTTCATTCGGCGCCTGCGCCAGATTTGTCCACGGATAGAGCGTATGGAGGCCAAAGAGCAGGGGGATAAATAAGAGCGCCATCAAGGGCAGAGTTAGCGCACCGATCTCCATCAAACGGCGGATCGATGCGCTCCAGCGGCCACCCACCAAATGGTGCAGCATCAATAACCCCAGACAGCCCAGCCCGATTTCTAGCCAGAAGACATAGGCGAGTAAATAAGCCCGCCAAAATTCTTCCAGATTTAGAAATGCACCCAGGCCAGCTAGAACCAAGCCAACCAGACCAATCAGCAGACCCAAGCGTTGAATCCGCTTGACGGTTGCTGGGGTCATTCGATTCCCATCCATAGCTTGTTGTTCGATATGGTTCATTTTGTAACCGTATCCGATTTTGTAATCGTGTTTGTTGCACCCAATGGCGTCAACTCATCCGCCGGCAGTTGTTTTACGTCGGCATTCTGGCTCAGTTGCAGCGCCCGAATATAGGCAATGATCGCCCAGCGATCCGTTGGTGGAATCCGCGCCGCATAACTGGGCATGATGCGCGTCCCCTGGGTGATAATATCAAAATAATAACCGGCGGGCTCGTCGCGCAGATCGGGGTCATGAAAGGAGGGTGGCACTTTCATGCCATACTGCGTCACAACACCATGTCCATCGCCCACCAGGCCGTGACAAGGTGTACAAAAAATATCATAACGCTCATGGCCGCGCGCTAAGATCGCCGTGGTCACGGTGAAGGGAAAGGTCTGTGAAAAATCACCGTTGATGCGCCCGGTGTATAGCTGTTCATCCAAATGAGCTTGCCCACGCGCCACAGTATCGGCCACACGCGGTCGAACGGATGCCTTATCAGCAAAGAAATTGCTCTCCTCGAAAGGCTCATAGCGCGGCTGGGTGTGCATATCCAGGGTGCAACTGACCGTCACCACCAGGCAGAAGAGCAGCCCGATCAACGGCAGAAGGCGAAATCTTGTGAAAATTGACCTGATGCAAATTGTCATAGTTGATTCAACTTTATTTGTAATCACCGTTCCGTTGAATTTCCAGCTTTATAAATTCCCCGTCGGCGTAATGGACCCGAAACCCTTCGCAATGACTAAATGGCCGGTCAAGTTTGTCTAGCTGGCCCGCCGGAAAGCACGTCACCAACCCTACTTCAATCGCGTGGCCATGCGAGATCGCTAGCACCGCCCCGTTCGGTGGCGTCATTTCGAGCAGGCGAATCCAGATGTCAACCTGGGTCTGACCCAACGCTGCCACCTGTTGGCCTGTCGCGATGAGTGTTCGATAATGCGCAAAGGGCTGGGGCCAAGACCAATGCTCGTGGCGACCGACTTCTGTCCAGAAACCCTCAGTCAATTGACCCAAATCGGCTATGCTTTCGTCAACCGCAAAGCCCATTGCCAACGCCGTTTCTAGCGTCCGTGGGATCATGCTTGTAACCACTCGATCAAACGGACCAATCTCCGCCCCAAGCCTACGGGCTAGCGCCACACCTTCACGTGACAAATGTGAACCGTGACCCCGATCTGCGCCTTTTTTGGTGTACGAATGTCTGCGAACTTCGAGTATGCGCATGCTTCGTTTGCTGCTATCACCTTTGGCCTTACCCACGAACCGCTCAATCAGCTACTTTTCTACCGCCACAACCTCGGCTGGGTGTAATCCTTCTAGGAAATGGCGTGTTTCCGCCAGATCGAATTTTGGATCATTGGCTTCGACACACAAAAAGAAACGATCCTGCGAAGCCAGTTTAAAACGCGGGGCGTTGAAGACCGAATGATAGGGTTGGGGTAGCCCATTCAAGATCAACATACCCAACACCGCCACGCCCGCGGCCACCAGAATGGTCATCTCAAAGCTCACAATAATAAACGAAGGCCAACTGTTGAGTGGCCGACCACCAACATTCCAAGGATAATCGATCACCGCTGCGTAGTACTGCATAAAGAAGCCCCCCAAGGCGCCCACAATGCCACCGACCAGAACAAGATAGGGCAGCTTGGAACGGCGCAACCCAATCGCTGCGGGGAGTTCCTCAATTGGAAACGGACTATATGCCGCAATCTTGCGATAACCCGCCTGATAGGTCTGGCGCGCTCTTTCCAGCAGTGCTTCTGGATCCTCGAACTCGGCCATTAATCCATAGAGCGGCATATCAGCATCGACAGGCGTTGGCTCGGCAATTTGGATTGGCTCGGCCACTGGCGCTTCTGGCTGCGCGTCTGGATCATGTTTCTTCGTCTCTGCCAGCAAATGGCGCATCTCAAAGATCGAAATCATCGGCAGCACACGAATAAACAAAAAGATCAGCGTCAAGAAAAGCCCAATCGTGCCAATAAATGTGGCCCGATCCCAGAAAGTACCGGCGTAGATCCCCCACGACGAAGGCAGAAAGTCGCGATGTAGGCTAACCACGATGATCACGTAGCGCTCCAGCCACATGCCAATATTGACAATGATGGCAATCATAAAGAGCAGCTTCGGCCTGGTGCGCACTTGGTTGAACCAGAGCGCCTGCGGCGTGACAATGTTACAAAACATGAGCGCCCAGAACATCGGTTGATAGGGGCCGAAGGAGCGGTTGAAGAGCCAAAAGCGTTCATACAAATTGCCACTATACCAGGCCGTAAACCCTTCGGTCAGATAGCCATAGGCGACAAAGAGCCCGGTGGCTAGGATCACCTTCGCCATATTGTCCAGGTGGCGCATGGTGATAAAATCTTCCAGATGATAAATTTTGCGCAGTGGGATCAACAGCGTCATCACCATCGCAAAGCCCGAGAAGATTGCCCCGGCCACGAAGTAAGGGGGAAAGACCGTCGAATGCCAACCGGGAATGATCCCCGTGGCAAAATCAAAACTCACGACTGAATGGACAGAGACAACCAGCGGCGTCGCCAGGGCGGCCAGGAGTAGATAGGCCGTGTCGTAGCGCTGCCAATGGCTGGCTGCCCCGCGCCAACCCAGCGCCAACAGACCGTAAATATAACGCGCCCAGCGGTTTCCCGCCCGGTCGCGCATGGCCGCTAAATCGGGGATGAGCCCCACAAACCAAAACATCAGTGAAACAGTCGCATAGGTGCCAATCGCAAAGGCGTCCCAGACCAGTGGGCTACGAAACTGCGGCCACATACCCAGGGTGTTGGGGTAGGGGAAGATCCAATAGGCCAGCCAAGGTCGGCCCAAATGTAGAATCGGAAATAACCCAGCGCAAGAGACCGCAAAAAGGGTCATGGCTTCGGCGAAGCGATTGATCGACGTGCGCCACTCTTGACGAAAGAGAAAAAGGATCGCCGAGATCAGTGTGCCCGCATGGCCAATGCCAATCCACCAGACCAAATTGGTGATATCATAGCCCCAACCCACCGGCTGATTGATCCCGAAAATGCCGACGCCAACGACAAACAGATAGCCTACGGCATAGATCAGCAGCATGAGCAGCACAAAACCGAGGGCAAACCCCGCAAACCAAGATTTGGGGGTGACCTTGGTCAAAACCATTCCCGTAATTTTTTCGGTGATCGACCGGAAGCTATGGCCTGGCCCGATCAATTGTCCTGATCTCTGCATAAGTTCATTGTCCATGTAGAACAAGGGTAGGGTGAATGGTAAGTGGTAAGAGGTAGCCTTTGTCACCTACCATGTACTAACCTTCCAATTCTGGATTTGGATTGCGCAACTTCGCCAGATAGGTGGTCCGTGGCTGTGTGTTAAGCTCGGTCAACATGCCGTAATTGAGCGGTGATGCTTTACGCTTCGCCACCTGACTCTCGGGATCGTTGATGTTGCCAAACATAATGGCTTGGGTTGGGCAAGCACCCTGACACGCGGTGACAACCTCACCGTTGCGAATTTCGCGATCTTCCAATTTAGCCGTAATGCGGGCGGCGCTAATGCGTTGGACACAATAGGTGCATTTTTCCATCACACCACGGGCGCGCACGGTTACATTGGGGTTGCGCTGGAGTTTCAGACTCTCGTCCTCTAAGTCGGTAAATTGGAGGAAATTAAAGCGTCTAACCTTATAGGGGCAGTTATTTGAGCAGTAACGCGTGCCGATACAGCGGTTGTAGACCATCGTGTTCAGCCCTTCGTGGTCATGCATGGTTGCGGCCACCGGACAGACCACTTCGCACGGCGCGTTCTCACAGTGCATGCACATCACCGGCTGGTGATGGATCTCGGGGTTGACCAGATCGCCTTCATCATATTGATCAATCCGGATCCACTGCATCTCGCGCCCGTTCGCCACTTGCTCTTTACCGACCACAGGAATGTTATTTTCGGCCTGGCAGGCCGTCACACAAGCATTACACCCGATGCAGGCGGTCAAATCAATTGCCATCCCCCAGGCATTGCCCGTGTATTCAACCTTCGGGTAGAGCGAAATTTCTTCGCCATGCTCCTGCATCTCTTGGACAAAAGTGGGATCGCTGGCAAACTCAGCGGTGGTGCCAGTGCGCACCAGGTTGCGGCCTTCCATTGAAAAGTGCGTTTTGGTGCTGGCAAATTGATGCCCTTCGCCAAGCTTGCGGAGCTTCAAATCGGCGCCCGTCCAAAGCGTATCCGCAGTGCGCAACGCATAGGCGTTAAAGCCGGCGCTGTTGCCCACACGGCCAGCCTGTGTCCGCCCATAGCCTAAATAGACGGTGACTGATTCTTCCCCATGACCAGGCATCAACCAGAGCGGTGCTTGCACCACCTGGCCGCCAAGGCTAAGTTCCACCAAATCTCCAGTGGTTAGCCCCAACTTTTCGGCGGTTAAGGGGTTAATCATGGCTGCGTTCTCCCAGGTCAGCTTGCTGAGCGGTCTGGGCAATTCTTGCAGCCAACCATTATTGGCAAACCGGCCATCCCAAACTGAAGGGTCAGGGCGAAAATTGATTTCAAGCCCTGTGCCTGTGCTGGCCGTGGCTGGCTGCTGACCAACGGCGGCTTGCACCGTCACAGTCTTGGGCGGCAAGGCACTGTTGGCGACGATGCCGCTATTCAACGTGCTTTGCCAAAACGCATCAATCGCCGCATCTCCTTGCTGGCCGGTCCAGTAGGCTTTGACAATGTCGTGATCCGGACGCACCTCGGCGTTTAGCAGCGCGTCTAAGAGTTCATGCACGGATCGGCTGGCGTACAGCGGGGCAATCAAAGGCTGCTGGATCGTAATCGTCCCATCATAGGCGCGCGCATCGCTCCAGGCTTCCAAATAATGCGATTCAGGAATTTGCCATTGACATTGCGCCGCCGTTTCATCCGCATAGAGCCCCAAGTGAATACGGGTTTTGACCTTTGCGAGCGCGTCGGCAAAGTTGAGATCCACCGGCGCCTGAAAGACGGGGTTGCCACCCAAGACAAGCAGCAGTTCAACGTTGCCCGCCGTCATCGCTGTGACTAAGTCGCGCAGTGATTCAGTTTGGTTCGCTGGATTCGCTACAACCGGCGCGGTATAGATGACCGTCTTGCCGACGTTCTTTAAGGTTGCATTGATGGCATGAACCAGGGCATGAACGACGGGTGGCTGATGGTCACCCGCGATCACCAAGCTTGCGCCAGGGTGCGCTAGCAGATCCTTGGCAACGGCGTTCACCCAGTTGGCGGGCAGGGCTTGGATGGCCGCTGTATCACCTGCGGCCACGGTTAGTTTTAAGGCCTGGGCCAGGGCACGCGCAAAATTTTCAATCTGGCTGGCTTTTAAGGGCAAACGGTGATCGGCGGCAGCGCCTGTGATCGTGGGGGTGCTTTCCACCACATAGAGCCGATTCCGCTTACGCCCTTCGGGGGCATCGGCGCGTCGCCCAGCCGCAAAATCGTGGGCATAACGCACGCGACCAGGCGAAGCAAAGAGGAAATCGGCATCCAAACTCAAAATCAGATCAGCCTGATCAAAATGGTAAACCGGTTCCACGGCGGCCCCGAAGGCCAGTTGCGCGCCCGCATAGACGTTGTCCCGATTCACCGGCTCATATTGATGCCAGGTGGCTTTGGGAAATGCCTTTAAGAGCGCCTGCATCTGGTTAAAGAGGGTGGGTGACGTGACAGTTTCGGTCAAGATCCGTAAGCCGGCCCCACCACTGGTCTTTTGTTGGGCCACTTGCGGTTGCAGATCTTTGAGAAATGCTTCCCAACTGCTGGGTTTGCCCTGTTGGGTCACGACTTTGGCGCGATCAGGGTCATAGAGGGTCAAGATCGAGGCCTGGGCAAAAGCGTCAGTCGCACCCAGGCTGGCGGGGTGGTCGGGATTGCCTTCTAGCTTGGTGGGGCGATTGAGCTGACTCTGCGCCAAAAGCCCCATCGCATAGCCACCCAACTGCATAGCCGTGGCAAAAAAGAGCGGTTGCCCAGGAATGGTCTCTTCGGGCGCCTGGACATA
>JAPLGZ010000418.1 GCA_026389895.1 Chloroflexota bacterium
CTGCTGGCACTGACCGTCAAGATTTGCACGTTGCGGTCGCCGTTATGACCGCTGTCGCCACTCAGTGTGATGGCGTGGCCACTGCCATCAATGGACAAGATGCGTGCCAGGGCGAGTGTACTGTCGAGATAGATAGTCGTATCATTCGCAAAGGTGATCTGGCCACCGTTGCACAGGTTTGCGATCGCTTGACGCAAGGAGCCGCCACCTTGGTCGTTGCCGTTCGTGACCACAATCGCTGCTTGACAAGGAATCAGGTTGCTGACGCTGGCCTGGTTATTGCTGGTCACTTCTTCCGCGCGCGGCCAGCCGATGGACGCGTTGTTGGTCAGCAGATCGCCAGTAGTCACCGTGCCGCTTAGTTGGCCAGTCACAGTGATGACACCGGTTTGGCCCCTGGCAAAACTCGCCATGGTGAAGCGTTCCAGACCAAGTACACTGGTGCTGTGCGTAATGCTCACCGCGCCGCTCGTTGCGACCTGTTGCACCGCAACGCTCGTAGGCAGCACATCGGTGATCACAACGTTCGTCGCGGTCAAAGTCCCGGCGTTGGTCACGTTGAGCGTATAGGTGATCAGATCGCCGCCGACCACCAACGTCGGTGTGACGTTCAGACTAATTTGCAGATCGGGGCTGGTGTTGGTCAAGGTAAGTGAGCGCACGGGCGCAACGCCGCCGATATTGGCAGTTACGGTATAAGTCCCTGTGCTGCCGTTGGCGGTCACCGTGGTGCTGGCGACGCCGCTGGCATTTAGGGTCAGCAGCGTGCTGCTCTTGTTCAAGCTCGCTCCGCTGCTCGGCGCGGTGAGGGTGACTTTGCCACTCACCACCGGTTCGTTACTGTTGTTGGCCTGCACCTTAAAGCCAAACGGTTGAGCAAAAGCATCTTTGATCAGCGCGTGCTGGTTGTTGCCGCTCGTAACGGTAAAAGTAAAGCCTTGTGCTTCAAACGCACCGATGTCGCAGAGCCCATACCGGGGTTTGCCCCGCTGGTCCAGGTTCGGACAAAGTGTGTTGTCACCGGTATCGAGCGCCGGACTGCCAGGCAGCAGGGCAAAAGTGCGCAACACGGGGCCTGAGCCTGCCGAAGACCCCTCATAATCGGCTAGCGGGGCGAGGAGCTGGTCACTGGTGAGGGAGGCGTTACAGTTACCGGTTTTGATCAAGTTGTTGCGATTGACCACCAGCGTGCCTTGATTCAAACAATCATTCCCACCGTTATTAGCGATCATGCTATTGCGCAAATAGAGCGTCCCCCCCCAGGAATGCAGACCGCTACCGAATCTGGCAGCGTTGCTCGCCAGGGTAGTATTCGTAAGCGTCAGAAGACCGCGATTGTGGATCGCCCCCCCTTCACTCGCGCTGTTGTTGGCAAAGGTGCTATTGATGACTGTGGCCTGCCCGGCCACAAAGATCGCGCCCCCACGGTTCGATTGGTTGTTGGTAAAGGTGCTGTTGGTCACGGTCAAGAGTTTGCTGGTGTAGATTGCACCGCCGCCCAGATTGCCGTCCGAATAGTTGGCGGCGAAGGCGCTGTCCACCACGGCCAACATACCGGCATTATAGATACCGCCACCCAGCGTGGCCGTGCCGCTGACCACCTGCAAATGGGTCAGTGTGACCACGCCGCTGGCGTTGATCAGTAACGGCTGAACATTGCGGCTGCCATCGTGGCCCGAATCGCCGCTGATGGTGACCCTATGCCCAGAGCCGTCGACCGTGACATGTTTATTGATCGCCAACGTGCTGTTGAGATAAATGCTGTAATCCCCGGCAAAGCGGACGACGGCGTCATCCGTACAGGCGTTGATGATCGCTTGGCGTAACGAACCCACGCCGCTATCATTGCCGTTCGTGACCAGGAGATCGTCACAGCGGGTAAACGTGGCGCTGCCTTGACGCTTTTGCCAGGTGTGGCTGATCGCCGCCGTGTTGGTGACGGTAAATTCATCGCCCGCCTTGACCAGCGCTGGAATGACATAGGTGATCGAATGGCCTGCGCTGAGGGCGATGGTGGCGTGCAAATCAGCGCCACTGACCAAGGTCGGCAAAGTGTCGCTGATGCTGACATGGTTGGCCACGGCATTGCCTTCGTTGGCAAAGACCAGCGTGTAGGTGAGTGGTTGGCCCGTGGACAGGCGACTGCTGGGCAGCACAGTTTTGTGGATGGTCAACTCTGGCGCGTTGACAGTGAGCAGGGTGTTCACCGGGTCGCTAACCTGCTGACCCAGGCCATTGGTCATGATCGCTTCCACCGTGTAGAGGCCGAACTTGGGCGGCGTCCAGGTGGTGGACCAGGTCGCTTCGCTCACACCGCTGGCCCAACTTGTTGTATAGATAGCCGTCCCGTTGATGGTGACGGTGAGTGCGCGCACGTCATGATCGCTGCGCACGTAGCCATCCAACGCAATTGGATCCAGCCCAGCATACGTAGTCGAGCCGCCTGGTGTAATGATGGCGCTGGCCTCGTTGACCACAGTGGGATTGGTAATGGTTTCACTAACACAATGGCCTACCTCGTCGCAGGCGGTCAAGGCGACACTGTTATCCACCCCAGCCAAAAAAGCCGGTGCAGCGGCAAGCCGCGCATCTTGGGTGGCAAGCGGGATCGTTGTCAAATCCGCTTCCAGGGTGGCGGTCTTGGTATAGGGTGTAAAAAGGTTGACAAACCAGGCGGACGTTTCCGGCACCTCGGTCACATTGGACGACGGACAAGACCAATGGGTGAGCGTGATGTTGTAGTCGGTGGCGACGCAGTTCACTTGGACATAGTTAGCGTTGAGTGGTGTGTAGGTAAAGCTGAGGCGGGGGGCCAAGGTATCAATTTCGCCGGCCCACGCGCCAGGAATATAGCTACTATTGCCTGCGCTGTCAATCGCCTGCAAGTCAATTTTATACGGCCCCTCGATCCCCATCGGCAAAGGGGTCTGCCAGGTCGTAAAGCTGGCATTGCTGTTGTCTAGCGTGAGGGGAATCCAGACGCCGTCCTCCTGACTCTGTGCGCTATCTTTGGCATGGCGGAAACGAATCATGGCGCTGGTGATGGTGGTCGACAGCGGGTGGACAAGGCGGTAAAGTTCCTCGGCGCTCAAGGCGCGGTTGTACATGACAAGCTCATCGAGCGCACCCGCCAAGAAGTTCTGCGTTCGCGTAGCGTTGGCGCCCACAATCAACTCGCCGTCACTGGCTTCCAGCGTGCGGGTGGCCTGGGCGGTCTGGCTGCCATCTAGATACAAAGTGAGCGTTGTGCCATCATAGGTGAACGCAGCGTGATGCCATTGGCCTGTGCTGAGGGCGCTGGCGCTAGTCAAGCGACTGCCGCCTAAATCGCTGGCAATCTGCCCGCTGGTTGTGAGCACAAGCCAAGGGCGCCCCGTGCCGGTGCCATCTTTTTGTTGGAGAATAACCTGCTCGGCGGTGAGGGCATTCACCTTGAACCAGGTCGCGACCGTAAATTTGCTCGCCTCGGGATTCAAAAGTGATGAAATTGTTAGAGCGTCATTGGCGCCATCAAATGTCACGGCGCGCCCGGTTTGGCCTGCACCGCCCGCGCTGGGGCAATTGGCGCAGGTGACCGTCACGCCGTTGCTCGTGCTATCAACAAAGGTCGTCGCACCAGCGGCTTCTTCAAAATGCAAGTAGAGCGCTCGGTCTTCACTGGGATAGGGTGTCTCGGACACTGTGCCGCGCAGCGTGCCGAGGCTTTCCGAGATCACCGTGCTGCTAATGGCGATGTCGGCACTGGGGCCCAGGTCATCCAGTTTGAGCGCACCTACCGTGGTGGTGATGGCGTTGCCGGCCAGGTCCGCGGCAGACATGGTTACGGTATACTGGCCGTAGGATGTGGTGGAGAAAGGGTAATCTTTTCGCCAGGCGCTGCCCGTTACGCTGGCTGACTGCGAGCCCGAAACCGACACCCCTAGATGGTCGAACAGGTTCACACTCACGCTGTTGGTGACCACGCCACTGGCTGGGCTACCGGAATCGCTCACCTGACCAAAGAGGCCAAGGGTGCGAACGGCGCTGCCAATCGTGGTGGTGAGTAGCTTACTGGTCAGGCTGCTATCCAAACCAATCGTAGGCACAGTGTTGTCGACGTAAAAGCTCTTGCTGGCAACGCTCTGATTGCCCACGCTGTCTGTGGCCGTGACTTGTAGGGTGTAACGCCCGGCGCTTGGCGGGATAAATTCATAGAGCCAGGCATTGGCTGCACTCGTATCAGTGGAGGCAGTGGCATAATCAGTGGTGACACTGCCGTCGGGCCTGGTCAGCTTCACCTGGACAGTCGCCACCTTAGAGCCGGTATCGACGGCAGAGAAGGTGAACCAATGCGCGGCCTCATCCAGATAGTCGGCGCTCATTTCGATGCTCAGCAGCGGCTTATCTGCATCGATCGTGATCAGTTGTTGATAGGTAATGTCATACCAACTGCTTTGGTAGTCGTACAGACTTTGTACGCTCTCCTCGTCGAGCACGGTGTTGTAGAGCAGCACTTCGTCCAAACTACCTTCAAAGTTCTGCCCCAAATTTACGGTGGTTACAGTTGGACAGGTAGAAATTTTGGTCGCTAAGACTTTGACCGCGCCGTTGACATAGACGGTCACGATCACCGTGTGGTTATAGGTGGGCGTGCTTGTTTGCACCGTCACCACCACATGATTCCATTGATTTTGGAGCAGGCTGGCGCTGAAATCGGCGGTCGAGCCAACCGTACAGCTGCCAGTGTCATAGCCCATATCCACCCCCAAGTCAGCCGAGTTGGGTTTGAGGAACAGATTGAACGGGTTGCTTTGGAAGAGATATTGCGCCGTGCTCTTCGTCACCGTCGGTTTGACCCAAAAGCCAACGGTCATGTTGCGCCCATCGGCCACATAGCCGGTGAGGTCGCTGGTCAACAGATCGCTGCCGGCAAAGACCGGCGCTTCACGGACTTGCCCTTTGGAGCCGGCCTGGGGACACGCAGCCCCCACACAAATTGCGGCATTGCCGTAGGGGCTGTCATTCGTAAAGGTGGTGACCTCCAGATTTTCGTCCAAATGCAAGTTGAGCGTGGGCGCTTCCTGCATAATAGTTTTGATCTTGTCGTCCGAGAGCGCTTCCTTGATAATTTCCAGATGGTCAATCAACCCATCAAAATTATGACCGCCGAGGGCGCGTCCCACATAGGCGGTCCCTGTGCCCAAGAAGGGTGGCCTGGCGGCCTGCGCAATGTCAAGTGAACCGTTGATAAAAATGCTCTGGGTCTGGCTGGTTTTATCATAGCGCCAAGCCAGGTGGGTCCACTGTTTGGTCGGCAGCGTCGTGTTGCTGGCCGTGTCATCGTTGTAGAAGCCTAGGTAGGGCTTGCCGTTGCGCAAAAGCAACTGCAAACCTTGTTGCGGCTGGCCGGTGTCTGTCCCCAGGATCGCACGGTCACCGGTCAACGTGTCGGGCTTGATCCAGGCCAAGACAGTGAAGCTGCCATTTTTCAAACCCAGCGTTTCAGCATCTTTCAGGGTCAGATAATCGGCCACGCCATCATACCCATCGTCATCTGTCAGGCCGCCATCAAAACGCGCCGCCTGGTTGTCACGCCCAGGGATGCCGCTGTCGGGGCAGGCTGTGCCGGAACAAGTGGCGTCGTAACTGTTGCCAGACGAGTCGGTAAAAATATCCTGGCCGGGCGCTTCATCAAAGGTCAACTTCAGGCTGCGCACCGAGCCTTCATAGACGCTGGTGACCTCGTCGGCGCTGAGCGCCGTGCGATAGAGGCGAATTTCATCAAGCTTGCCCTTGAAGCCATCGTTGTAGAGATTGTAATTGAGCGTGCCGTCCCAATTGCGCGTGCCGTCGCCGTGTGCGTTGTGCAGCGACAGGGTCTTGACGCCCACAGGGTCGTAATAATGCACCGTGTTCAGGTAGCCGCCAGACGAATTGGTAAAGGTGTCATTGTTGTTACCACCCGTACAGCCACCCGTTGCAGCGGCATCCCTGTTGCACATGATAAAATTGAAGCTTGGGCCGTTGCTGTAGGCCCATTTTTTGATCTCAATCGTCTTGTTGGCGTCAAATACATGCCCCTCGGAATCCCAGATCAAGGGCTGCACGCCATAGCCATTGTTGAGCAGCGTATCATCTGACCAGAGAAAACCCTCATCGTTGTCGGGGCGACTGTCGGTCTGGAAGCTGGTGAAATAGAGTGCCGAGCCACGGCCGTGGCCGATGTAGAAATCGTCGGTCGAATACAACGCTTGCCCGGCGCAACTAGTCCCGGTGAACGTACCGGCTAATGTCTCGCCGGTATAGGCCTTGAATTGCGCACCGTTAAAGGTGACCGTCAAATGTTGCCAATTGTCATAATTCAAAATGTCGCCAGACGTGGCCTCACAATAGCCCGCCCCGTCGGCGTGACCAAAGCGCACAATGATCTTGTGCCCTTTGAGATAGAGTGAAGGATAGGCTTTGTTCCAGCCCGCATCGTCATTGCCGAGGAGCAACTGGCCATAACCGGTAAAATGGTTATCGTCGGGTGTATAACCGCTTTCTGGGTAGACCCAGAGCGCCATCGTAAAGGTGTTGTCCACTGCGCCCAGATCGAGCAGACTATTGCCAGTCACTTTGAGGCCGTGTTTCTGGTTAAAGTCGAAGCCATCACCAGATACACTGGCCAGGCTGAGTGGGCAACCCATATCGTTCGTGGCATTGGGCTTGCAGGAGACGATGGCGGCGCTATAGTCAGATTCGTCCTTGTGCGAGTAGGCGCTATTGATGGGGACGCTGTAGCTGGAGAGATAAAAGACCGGTTTTTTAGAGAGGCTGGCAACTTCGGTGGCCGTTTTGCCCGTGGTATAGAGTTCCACTTCGTCCAGCATGCCAGCAAAATAATTGCCGCTACTGGCTGCGCCTAACGTCATATTGTTACTGTTGCTGCAAATCGACGCAGCGCTGGCCGAACCGACGCTCACGCCATTGAGATAGAGCCCCAGCGTTGCGCTGTTGTAGGTGACGATGATGTTTTGCCAACTGCCCGCGGGCAGCGCCGCACTAGAGGTAATGCTCACTGGAGTTGCGCAATTACTCAGGTAGATCGAGGCGACGACTTTGCCCAGGCTATTCATTTTGATGTTCAAACCGGTATCGCCTTTGGCCCAAAAGGTCTGCGGCTTGATAACTCGAGGGTTAACCCATAGGCTGGCGCTGAAATTGCTCAGGTTCAATTCGCTATCGTGTGCGATGGTCAGCCGATCGTCGTTGCCATCAAACCCAAGAAAACTGCCGTTGGCGTTGGGACAGCCCCCCCCGCTACAGGTGGCATCGTGCGGCCCATCGTCGCTCTGGGCGTCGTCGCTAAAACTTTGCGAGCCAGTGCTTTCATTTAAGTGGAGCCAGAGGACGCGTCCGGTATTCACATCTTGGATAATCGCGCCGGCGCGAATCGTCAAGCTAGACGTGGTGGTAGCGTTGACATCCGGCGCAGTCAACGTGCCGGTGACGGTGGTCTCGTCTTGCGGATAGAGCGTCTCCATCACCTGGGTCTTCTGCACGGTGTCCACGGGAAATTCGGTTTGCAGCAGACCATTGGCGACGCGGTTGTCTAGCTCGTTCTTGATCGTCGCCGTATAGGCAATGTTTGCCAGCGGCGCGACCACCGTGCTGTCCACGCTGGCGTCCAACGACAGCACGTTCAAGACCGAGGCCAGGTTGGGGTTGTAGCCATAGACATATTCTTGGCGGTCGGTGAGCGTATCGTCGTCGGTATCGGCATCGTTCGGGTCAGCCGCGACCAACGTCTGGAGTTTGGTGCTGCCACTATACGCGTAGACAATCGTCCAGCCGCCGCTCCAGGTTGAGCTGTCTTTGACGTAGGCATTCAAGCTGGCGGAATGGAAAAACTCCTGAGCGTCGGTCAACCCGTCGTTGTCACTATCGCTCAAGCGTGGGTCGGTGTCGTAAAAGGCTTCCCAATAATCGGACAGACCGTCACTGTCGCTGTCGGTCTTCGTCGGATCAAAGCCCTGGTTAAGTTCCCAATAATCAGAGAGGCCATCGCCGTCGGTGTCCCAGTTGCTGTCATCTGGGTCGGAGCCGCCTTTGACTTTGCTCAACAAACCATCGCCATCGGCATCGGCCAAGGTGGGGAATTTACTGTCCCAGCCCAGGCGATAACTGCTATTCTTCACCAGCGTCAGCGCGTAGAATTGGTCAAGCGTGGTGGGGAGAATGTCAAAGACAATATCTTCGCCCAAATAGGTGTGGAACGAGTCTTTGTAATCGCTGCGGCCACAGATCTGGACCAGAAAACCCCAACATTCTAGTGCTGGCGCCACAAACGATTCGGTAAGATAGAGCGGCATGGTTTGGTTCAGCCCAGCGCCTGTAAAGTCAAAGGTGGTCGAGGGGTGAAAGACTTCGGTGTTATTTTGCCAGGTCAACGCCCCTGCGCTTAACCCAGCGTGGTGATCAGTTTTGCTGGTTTGTAAGGTGTAGAGAAAAGTCGATTTCTTTAAGAGATCGTTGAGGTTATAGCCAAAGTGTTCCATCGAGCCCAGGCCGGTGGCGGTGGACTTGGAGATTGTATTCGTGATTGTGGCGCTGACGGTGAGTTGGTTGCCCGCCAGATAACCGCCGTCTGTCAATTTTTGCGTGAGGGTCGGCGTGTTCAGCCCAATTTTCAGCCGATTGCTGTCGTTGAGATTGGGGACGATGTACTGGTCGTAAATCGCATAGACAATTGCCTGTGATATGGTTCCGGTAAGGCCGCCACAGACCCAAACATCGACTGTCGAACCTGATTTGACGCCGACCGCCGCGCATACAGCCATCATCAGCCCACTGATCAGGCTGATCACGCCAACGATGATCCAACCAAAGACCGGGATCGCGGCAATCACGGCCATGATCACGGCCACAATCGTCTCCGCCACTGCTTTGACGATGGCCGCATTGCGTTCCAGATGATTGCTATATTTGCCCAGTGCAAAGAGTGTCCAAATGACCGCGGTTGTGATCACAAAGGTGACCACGGCCCACGCCACATTGGTTTTAACGAGGCTATTCGCTTTAGCAGCATAGGTCAGCGAAGTGGCCGCGCTGACGCCGGGTTCGCTGGCCAGGGTGATGGCCGTGCTGTACGCATTAAAAGCTTTGATGCCCCAGATAATGGTATAGGCAGCCATCGCCGACGAGACTGACGCATAGGTGGCGCTCAGCGCGGTTGAATAATTGGAAACGGTCGATGACCACGCGGCGGCGGTCAAACTGCCAACATCGGTGAAGTCGGCGGTGGCGACGCTCGTGGTTTTGTAATAATTGGCCAGTTCGCTGAGCGCCAAGGTGAGGGCCGTGCTCGTATTGCCTTCTGCGGCACTGCCCAACGCTTCCACTAGCGCCTTGCGCGAAACGGCAAAGCTGGCCGCCAGCGAATTGGCCGTGGTGGTTGAACTAGCGGTGCTGGAACTAGAGGTCGTGCTGCTAAGGGTGGACAAGTCTGCGTAATAGCTTTGCATCTTGTCCAGCAGTGCCTTGACCAACGTCGTCACCGGCTCGGCACTGCCCAGCGGGTAAGCGCCCAACGTATCTCCACTCAAACGCACGCCATCTTGCGTGACCGTCTTGCTCGCGCCCACATAAAGCGACAAATAATAATTCTGCGCCAAACTGCTGGCCCCGGCGCGCACCAGCGCATAATCGGTGATAATCTCGTCTGGCGTCAGCAAGTCAAGTTGGCTATTGGTGAAAACAGTTTGCAGATTGGTATCCAGCGCGCTCAGATAGGTTTCCAGATCCAATGTGTCCCAAACTTGCGCGCCTTTATAGGTGTAGGGCGCCCAACGCAGATTGGCCTGCGTATCCAGCGAAGCGGCGGTGAGATCTAGCTTGACCGTGTTGCCGCTGATCGAAGTCTTGGCATCGCTGAGCGTGGCCGTGCGCGCCGTATCCTCGCCAGCAAAGAGCAACGTCGCGTTATCGCCGGTGCTGGCCGTGCTGAAGACATTGTTCAACACGGCAGTACTATACGTGGAAGCCACGCTGGCCAGATCAAGCTGGTCGCTCAACGTGTATGAACTGATCTGCAAATCGCCCACGCCCCAACTGCTGGCATAGCCCGCAATGTCACTCAGGCCAAAGCGCGCCCCCGGGGCACCCGCATCCGCTTTGGCCTGTGCCTTCAATAAGGCGGCTTGCAAAGCATCGGCCATGTGCCAGAGATGGTCATCATAGTTGGCGTTGCCGACACGCTTTGGCTCGGCCAGGATGGCGACCTTCCCACCATGATCCTCGCGCACGCTCAAGCCAGTGAGCATAAAGCTGTCGTAATAGGTTTGGATGACGCCGGTGCTGGTCGTCCAATGCGTTTTGTTCGCGCACCAGGTGTCATAGCTACTGCTGCCCATGTTGGTCGTATCACAGGTGTCGAGCAACCCTTCGACCATCCACACCAGCCGCACCTTTTGGTTGCCGCCCAGGTTAGCCAACCCGCTGGCGGGCTTATACAGCATGCGCCCGCTCCAGGCCACCGGCGTATCACCCGTATCATCTTGCACCAGCGACAAGGGCACCCACATCAATAAAGTCTGGTCGGTTGTCCCCTGTTTGACCGAAATCCCCAACTTCGTCAGTTCGGTCGTATCAAGCCAGGCGAGACTGCTATAATTTCTGATGTTTGCCGCGCTATAGGTGCTGGTGATCGGCAACCCGGCGGAAGGGTTTGCCGCATTGTAGGTGATCTCAAATTCCAACAACGGCACCAACAACATATCGCCATTGGCCGCTTTGCTCAGGCTACTGGTGCTGGTAACATCGGCATAGGTGGTGTTAAAGACACGGGTGATCTGGCCTTTGGTGTCGTTGCTTGGCCAATCCAACACATTGTTGGTGTACCAAAGATGTTTGATATTCGTGGGGCGCACCGAAAAATCGACAAAGACCGGCTGGTTCGTACCGGTGAAGGCTAAATTGAAGCTGAGTTGGCTGTCGGTTAGGCCGGTGGCGGTGTTGCCCACAACGCTGAAAGGCGAATCATCGACTTTGTCTGGCACGCCGTCACCATCGTTATCAAAATCAAAGAGATCCGGCGTGAGGTCGCTGTTGATACTACCTGTGTCGCTGTTTAGGCAAGTTTTGGCGACGAAGGCGGGATTGATAGCGCCAGTTTTCGGGATAATATTGCTCAGACCGGCGCATTCCAACGAGTCGATCAACCCATCGCCGTTGGTGTCTGGGTTGAGTGGGTTGAGATACCACTGTTTCCCGCCATACGTGAAGCCCTGCACCTCCAGCTTGTCGCTGATATAGTCGTGGTCGCTATCCACGTCAAAAGGGTTTGTGCCTAACTTGTAAATCTCGACCTCATTGCTCAAACCGTCGCTGTCGCAATCGGTGTTGGTCGTCATGTCGCAGGTGCTAGCGGCTAAAGATGCGCGCATAGAGACTGCCGCCCGAACCTTATCCACTGACAGCGGCCCACGATGCTCTAGCGGATTGCGCTGCGCGTCAAACTCTTCGCCTGTGACCTTTGCCTTTTGGGCCTCGATTTGCGTCTGCGCGGCTTTTTCATCCGTATTGGTCATGGTTTTGACTTGTTGACGAGCGGCGAAGGCAGAGACCTGTTGCGCATTAAGCAAGGGGACAATGAGCATGGTGCCCACCAGCGCCGCGGCCAGACCCGCATAAAGCCGCCGGGCGCGTCGATAGTGGATGATCAACCCCACCAAACCCACGATGAGGCCGAGCAGCCCCACGCCAATCGCCGTTTCTTGAATTTGCTGCGCCGTCAACCCCATAAGCGCCCATGCCTGACCAAGCCAGGGTTGCCACTGGCCATTGGCTGAATTTCGCCAGAGCGAGGCCAACGCGTCTGTTGGTGGCGTTTGCCATTGGCTGAAATTGGTCGTCACCTCCGCTTCCATCCATTCTTCCGCGCCCTTCTCTGGCGGGAAGCGCAAATGGATCTGCTCGCGCACCGGCAGGCCAGCGCCATTCACCCAGATTTCACCGCTGCCTGTCATGTCCACATATTGGCGCACCAGATCCAGGTTCATCCCGTTGGGCAATTCGCCCTTGCGGCGCAGGGTTTCCTCCAACTGCGTGCGCATATATTCGGCATACGTTACACCGTTCAAATTGAAGGTGTAACGGGTGAGCGAAGCCGCATAGGTGGGCGGTAAGAGTTGATTGAGAAAGTTGTCGGGCGATGCGATTGGCGATTGGAGACTGGCGGTTGACGATTGGCGACTGTTCACCTGTACATTCTCTGCGGCCACGAGAAACCCCAGGGGGTCACCGCCGGGGGCAAAGAGATCGGCGCCGGTGTCGGTGTCGATGGGGGTCCAGGTGGCATTTTGATTGAGCCGCCCGTAGGCTTGACCATGCTCAACCTTGAGATCAATCACACGTTGCTGGCCGGCTTCATAAGTGTGCAACTGGATCGTCATCTGGCCCGCTGGCTGATCTAGCTCGCCCTCGACGATGAATTGTTTTGTCTGGGCATGACGATTGGCATTTTTCAGCATCACCGTCGGATGGATCGTCTGCTGGACATTCGTCTGATAATGGAAACGCCCCGTATGGCTAGCCAGCCGCCATGCCTGTTGCAGATTTTGCACAGCGGTGATCGGGAACGTGCGCGCCTGCAGGGGCAGGGCTAGCCATAGGACGATTGCAAACAGAGCGCAGAATAGGGCAAAAGAGCGAATGGATCGTGGCTTCATCTGGGTTTCTCATAGAAAATCGCAAGCACTTGGCAGAATAGGGGTAGTTTTGTCAGAGCTGGTCTCAATACCAAGGCGCAAGTACTTACCAATACCTTACATTTGACATGTAAGATTTTCGCATAAAAACGGATTTGATCAATCCGCTATTTGGCTGATCTCTTGCGTCAAAAGGAAGTGACCGCCAGCATGGAGCAGGCCCTAAAAAATAACGCCCCTGATGCTCTGAAATATGCAAACTCGGGGAGAAAAGGACCGTCTATACAACAAGCCCAATAGAAATAGCCATCAGGCAAGACCTGATGGCTATTTCTATTGGGCTTATGTGGTTCTTGCTCGGATTTTAGGCCAGCACAACTTCGCGCTGCGTTTGGGCAGAGCGTTGAATAGCGTCGACAATCTTGGCGCTGACCAATGCCTGTTCGGGCGTCACAATTTCAGCGCTGGTATCGCCGTCCAGGTGACGCACGAAGTTCTCGACCAATCGCTGGTAGGAATTTGTCTGGGTCTTGGGCAGATCGTTTTTCACATCAACCTTTTGGCCATTCAAGGTCGTGTACAGTTCGATCTTGTCGAGGTTGCCCACATGCGCGCCACCTTTTGTGCCCAACAGTTCGGTGTCGAATTGATCCGGTCCATGCGCGGCCCAGGCTACTTCAAACTGCAAGACGGCGCCGTTGGCAAAGCGGATAAAGGCCCACGCCAGATCATCCACATCAAAGCGCACATTGGCGCCGGGTTTCAGAATATCACTGCCCCAGCCGCCCAACCCCTGGCCCTGCGCGCCAAGCTTGCCAAACGTGGCGCCGGTCACGGTGACGGGTTGTGGATAGTTCATCAGATAGAGCGCCCGATCCAAATTGTGAACACCCAGATCGAACAACACGCCACCGCCGGCCAAATCCTTATTCGTAAACCAGCTCCCATAGCCTGGAATACCCGACCGGCGTTGCCAAAAGGCTCGCGCCGCATAAATTTCACCAAAAAAGCCGCCATCCACGTGGGCCTTGGCAATTTGCATCGCATCGCTCCAGCGGTAATGGGTGCCAACCGTCAGGGTTTTGCCGTTTTGTTTGGCGGTTGCCATCATGGCTTCAGCGTCGGGATAACTTAACGCCAGGGGTTTTTCGCACAGGACATGCGCGCCCGCGTTGAGTGCGTCCAATGTCTGGGCCTTGTGAAAGACATTCGGGGTGGCCACCACAACGATCTCTGGTTTCACATCGGCCAGCATCTGTTTATGATCGGTGTACACTTTGGTGATGCCGGTCGCTTGGGCCACCTCTTTGGCACGCGCTTCATTGACATCACAAATGGCCACGGCCTCGACATTCGGCAGCCGCTGAAAATTCGGGATATGGGCATGGCGGACAATGCCACCGGCCCCAATAAACGCAACATGCCAGGTTTTAGATTGAGTCGTCACAGGTTATTTCTCCTTCTTTCGTTAAATAAGGCACGGTAGGATAGCGGAAGTAAGTGGTACATGGTAGAAATATCGGCAATCTCCACTTACCATTGATTACTCTTCGCTACTCCATTTTTCCGAACAAAATAGCGTGCAAGAATTTCGGTCCATGCACACCCAGGGTCATATTCATTTCAATATCGGCAGATTTGCTAGGGCCGCTGATCATGGCGACATTCGAGTGCAGGCGTAGTGTATCGATAAGTTTGTCGGCCTGACGCTGCTCACTCAGCCAGGATTCCGCTGCGGGATAGAGCCGCGCAAACGGGATCAGCGCAATATGACGAAAAGGGAGCAGGCTAGCGGCGCGGCTCGTCTGCACGCCAGAGGTCACCAACATAGAACCGGTGGCCGCAAAGGCGGCCTCTACGCCTGTAAGGCCATAGCGAATAAAACGG
>JAPLGZ010000550.1 GCA_026389895.1 Chloroflexota bacterium
TCCCATACCCTGATTAGGGAGCGCTGGCGAGTGGCGGCTTGCGGAGTGAATGCTCACGTGCCAGCGCTTGTAATAGCATTTCGCTCATCCGGGTGGTGCGCAGCGTTCGGCCCTCTGCCCGTAGGTGATAGACCGTATCAAAAAACAGCTGATCTGGGAAGACAAAATCTTCGGGTGTGCCGAGCACCGTGATAGCCGGCAGTTGTTTGACCAGTGTATAAAGTTGTTGGATGGCCGCCTGGTTGTCCTTGAAGGTAAATTGTGTTTTGGCCAGGGGTGGGAAGATGAATAGCGTGTTGGCCCCGCGTTGGCTGGCAAAAGTTGTAAAGCTCTGGAGCACGGCGAGGGTCTGGCTGTTGTATGGTTCCGCTTTGAGTTGCTTGATTCCAGCCAAGTGGGCCGGCGCGGTCAACGTAAGATGGTTGACAAAATCGCCATATTGGTTGAAGGCTGTGCGATTGTAGACTGGGTCAATTTTGGCGGGCAACAGCGCCAGAAATTTTTCCTGCATAAATTCGGGCAAATATTTCAGCAAAGTCTCCACCTGCAGCTGTGAAGAGATGAATTTACTGAAGCCGGGCTGCACTTGCATGATCCACCATAAATTGAGATCGCCATCCAATAGTGAGCCATACCAATGTTCATACTCTGGGCTGATGATCACTAGATCGCCGGCGGTAATATCTGGCTTGATCTCTTCCAACATGTAGCGCAGACCCAAGCCACCGTTCAAACCCATATTGACAACTGGCAGACCGGTCTGCGCCTGGATCATTGCGCTATCCAGACCAAGCGCCAGGCTAGAACCGCCGACAAAGACAATTTTGGGCGAACCGGCGCGCTGCAATAGCTGATGCTTATCCAGAATGCTAGCATAGAGCAAAGTTGGCTTGTTTGGTAGCAAAAATAGCCCCAGATAAGTCAAGAAAACCAAGCCAATCAGGAGCAGGGTTTTCGTGAACAGCTTTTTCATCAAAACTCCTTGTCTAAAAGTCCCTATAAGGCGCGTAACTTCTTAACGGTTGTCGTGTGGCAGGGTGGAGCAACGAAGGCAGAAAACAACGAATTAGCGCCAGTGCTTTATTCGTTGTTTTCTGCCTTCGTTGTTCCCGATCTAAAATTGAAAATAGATAAATTGGGCGTTCGATTTCATCACGCCGAAGAGTACGATCAGCACAATCATCACATAATAGAATGACCAGCGCGCCCAGACTGGCTGGATTGTAAAGTTGATCCTGCCGCTGCGATGAAGCCACTGGACGCCTTCCATAAAAGCGATGCAAAAGAGCACAATTAAGGCCGGCGCCACACCAAAGCCAATCCCATAATTCAGCCGGAAATGGAAGTCGGCGAACAAATGGGTGACAATATACCAGGCATCATGCAGCGTTGCGGCCCGGAAAAAGATCCAGGCAAAGGCTACCAGATGAAACGTGATCAGCACGTTGACCCAATTGCCCAGAAAGGCCAGCCGGCCCCAACGGCTGGTGTCCAGCGCCCATTTGCCTTTGGTCAACGAACCCATGATCATGTAGAAGCCGTGAAGCGCTCCCCAGATGATAAATGTCCAACTCGCCCCGTGCCACAATCCGCTCACCGTAAAGACGATCAGCGTATTCAGGTACCAACGCCCTTGACTGACACGATTGCCGCCCAGTGGAATGTAAAGATAATCGCGGAACCAGGTTGAGAGCGAGATGTGCCAGCGCCGCCAGAATTCAGCGATGGATTGCGCCAGATATGGCTGGTGAAAGTTCTCCATGAGCCGAAAGCCCATCACGCGCGACGCCCCCACGGCAATGTCCGAATAACCAGAAAAATCGCAGTAAATCTGGTAGGCAAAGAAATAGGTGGCCAGCACCAACGCAAAACCGGTGTAATGGGTGGGGTCGCCGTAAATCGTGTTGACAAAGACCGCCAAACGGTCGGCAATCACCACTTTTTTAAAGAGCCCCCAGGCCATGAGGATCAACCCACTCTTCACTCGCTCATAATCAAAGTCATGCTGCTCGCGAAATTGGTGCAGGATATGCTGGGGTCGCTCAATCGGGCCCGCGACTAGTTGAGGATAAAACATGACGTAGAGCGCAAAGATGCCGAGATGGCGTTCGGCCTTTTGGTGACCGCGATAAACCTCGATAGTATAGCTTAGGGATTGAAAGGTATGAAACGAGAGACCAATCGGCAAAAGGATCGACAAATTGTGAACTGGATAATTCCAGTCCAAAAAATGGGCCAGACTGGCAAAATTGGCGTTGAGAAAATTGAAATATTTAAATAAAGCCAAGACGCCAACGTTGGCGATGATGCTGAAAATCAGAAATAATTTGCGCTGCTGACCTTGCGCCTGCTCGATCTGAATGCCCGCGATATAATCGACGAGGATCGTAAAGAGTAAGATCAAGATATAGATGGGCACGAAGGCCATGTAGAAATAGCAACTCGCGCCTAGTAAAAGCGCCCAGCGCCAGCGATAAGGTAGCAAAAAGTAAGCGGTGGTGACGACAATAAAGAAGATCGCAAATGATAGCGAATTAAATAACATAGCTTTTGTGCTTCGTTTCCACGCTTGTTTACAATGTCATTCATCGATGGTTTGGTTGTGCAAAGAGAGTGCTTCAAAAGGGTGAAGTCGACCCGCGTGCGATGCACCGGTCAGCGAGTTGTGGGGCGGTCGTGCGTCGGCTGACCGGTGCATCGCACACGGGGCCTACCCACCATTCAACCTTTTTAAACAATCTCTAAGCGGATGGTAGCACGATGCCTCAACAAATGCTGTAACAATTTGCTGACAATCGATTCTGCGCGAGGTTGAAACTGTGCCTTGATGGCTTTCGTGACAGGCTCAAACCGCGCCCTCAGGCACTCAGTATTTAGTCGCTGAGGCGACTTCCTGAACCTGTCAGCAGGCCATTTGAATGGCCCCGACGAAAGCAGTGAGTCACGCGATTTCCAGATAGAAGTAGCAACTCTGAGGCCGGTGCTTACGTATTATGAGAATAATATCTTCACTGCGGGTGCTTGTTCAGCGCCAGGCGACATTTCGTATACGACAAGCTGTGTAACATAAGCAGATAAATTATTTTAAGGAGAAGCTCATGACCAACAGTCCCAATCCAGAAGAAAAAGCACCAGAAACGCCTCGGTCAGAGGGACGCGAGTGGACGGAAGAGTTCAAAATTGCCGGCAATCAACTCGTCGCTAGTGTCAAAGCGTTGCTTGCCGAGGGCAATGTGCGCCGTGTGATTATCCGCGCACCGGACGACCGTGTCCTGCTGGAAATTCCACTCACCGCCACGGTTGCGGTAGGTGGGGTGGTGACAATTTTTGCCCCGGTGTTGGCGGTATTGGGCGCCTTGGCGGCACTGGTTGCCCAAGTTAAGGTGCAAGTGGTGCGCGATAACAGCTAATCTAATTGATAAAATAGGTAAAGCGCGTAAAAAATCGTGGTAGGGGACAGGCATGCATGTCCCCTACCACGATTTTTTACGCGGCGAAGCTCCGATTGAAATTTGTACAAACCCGAGCTTAGGCGGGCTCTGTTGCTGATTTGCCCACAAATTGGCGCAGCACGTAGGGCAGAATGCCACCATGACAGTAATAATCTGCCTCGATTGGGGTATCCAGTCGCAAGATCAGCGGAACCTCGCGCGGTGCTTGGTCAGCCCGCTGGATCACCAGCGTCACTGGCTGGCGCGGCTTCACCTCATCGCCAAGCCCCTGGAGCTCAAAAATTTCAGTGCCGTCTAAGCCCAGTGTCTGGGCATTGACGCCTTCGGGAAATTGGCAAGGCAGGACGCCCATCTGGACCAGGTTGGCGCGGTGAATCCGCTCAAAGCTCTGGGCGATCACTGCGCGGACGCCGAGTAGGGCCGTCCCCTTGGCCGCCCAATCGCGCGAACTACCCGTCCCATATTCCTGGCCAGCGAATACGAGCAATGGGATGCCCGCGGCTTGGTAGCGGACTGCGGCGGCATAAATGCTCAGTTGTTCGCCGCTGGGCTGGTGAATGGTCACCCCGCCTTCAACCCCAGGCGCCATCAAATTGCGAATCCGGATGTTGGCGAATGTTCCTCGCACCATCACCCGATCATTGCCGCGCCGTGCGCCATAGGTGTTGAAATCTTCGACTGGCACCTCATGCTCTAGCAGATATTGGCCCGCTGGGGATGCCGGTTTGATTGCACCGGCCGGGCTGATGTGGTCGGTTGTGACCGAGTTGCCAAAGATAGCCAGCGCGCGTGCCTTTTTGATCGGCTGCGCCGGCGCTGGATCTCGGCTGAAGCGGTCGAAATAGGGCGGTTCTTGGATGTAGGTGGAGGCTGGGTCCCAGGCATACACCTGACCAGTGGAAGTCGGCACTGCATCCCATAGTGGATTCTGGCCTTGGAAATCTTGATATAGTCGCTGGTATTCTGCGGGATCGCTAGCCGCTGCCAACACTTGACCGATCTCTTGCGTTGTCGGCCAGAGGTCGCGCAGGTAGACATCAGCGCCATCGCTACCTTGCCCGATTGGCTCATGGGCTAAGTCAATATTCACCCGCCCAGCCAGCGCAAAGGCCACCACGAGCGGTGGGCTCATCAAGAAATTCGCCTTGACCGATTGGTGGACCCGCGCTTCGAAGTTGCGGTTGCCACTGAGTACGGCGGCTACGACCAGATCGTGGTTGGTCATAGTCGCCTCGATCTGGGGATCGAGTGGCCCTGAGTTGCCAATACAGGTCGTGCAGCCGTAGCCGACCACGCGAAAACCCAGATGATCCAGATAGGGCTGAAGTTTCGTCTTGTTCAGGTATTGCGAGACTACGCGTGAGCCAGGCGCGAGGGAGGTCTTCACCGTCGCCCGGATGGTTAGGCCCCGCTCAACGGCCTTTCTCGCCAATAGACCAGCCGCCAGCATGACACCGGGGTTGGACGTGTTGGTGCAACTGGTGATCGCCGCGATCACGATATCCCCATGGTGCAATTCAGCCGCTACGGTCGGGCGATCTCTGGGTGGAATGTGCTCCACCCGGTCTGGGCTGGGGCGATTCTGCATCATTTCCACTTCGGTAAAAGGGTTGGTATTCTTCTCACTGGTCATCAATTGCGGCTCGTCTGGGATGGTATCGGGATCTTGATTGCCGCCACCTACGCGGGGCAAAGAGGCCGGCGTCTGACCATTCCCATTTGTTTGAATGGCAAACGACTGTTCAAGTTCGTCCGCTGGCTTACCGTAGCCCCCCGCGCTGGGGGATGCTTGAAATAATTGGCGAAACTGCTCCTTAACGTGGGCCAGATCAATGCGATCCTGCGGGCGTTTGGGACCGGCAACGCTTGGCGTCACTGTGGCCAGGTCCAGTTCGAGCACTGCGGTGTAATCCACCGCCCCTGCCTCCGGCATGCCGAAAAGGCCCTGCGCCTGGTAATAACTGCGAAAGGCGGCCACTTGGGCGGGGCTGCGGCCCGTCAGGGTCAGGTATTGGCAGGATTGCTCGTCTGGCGGGAAAAAGCCCACGGTCGCCCCATACTCAGGCGCCATGTTGCCAATCGTTGCCCGATCGACGACGCTCAGCGAGGCCGCGCCGGCCTCAAAAAATTCAACGAATTTGCCGACCACCTTGTAGCGCCGCAGCAACTCGGTGATGTGCAGCACAAGATCGGTGGCCGTGACGCCCGGTTGCAGCGCACCACGCAAATGGACGCCGATCACATCCGGCTCCAAGATGTAGATCGGCTGGCCGAGCATCCCGGCCTCGGCCTCGATCCCGCCCACGCCCCAACCCAGGACGCCCAGCCCATTGATCATCGTGGTATGCGAGTCGGTGCCGACGAGCGTGTCGGGATAATAGAGCCCATCTTGCTCCTGCACCCCTTTGGCCAGGTGCTCTAAATTTACCTGGTGGCAGATGCCAATGCCGGGCGGCACGACGTTGAAGCCGTGGAAAGCCTGCGCCCCCCACTTGAGAAACTGGTAGCGCTGGCGATTGCGCTTCATCTCCATGTCCATGTTCATCTGCAACGCCGCCTGGTTGTGCCAGAAGTCAACCTGCACCGAATGGTCGATCACCAGATCAACGGGCACCAACGGCTCGATCCGCGCAGGATCCCCGCCCAGCCGCACCACGGCCGAGCGCATGGCGGCCAAGTCAACGAGCACGGGCACACCCGTGAAATCCTGGAGCAGGATACGGGCTACCACAAATGGAATTTCGGCCGTTCGCTCGCCCTGTGGCTGCCAATTCGCCAACCGGCGTATGTCCTCCTCGTCAATCAGCTTTCCGTCATAGTTGCGCAGGACAGACTCCAACACGATCCGCAAACAGACGGGCAGACGCGTAATGGCCCCCAGCCCCAGCTCTTCAAGGCGCGACAGAGCATAGAAGCTTGCCTGACGGCCTGGGCTAATGGTGAATGGTTGCAACGAATTGAAAAGATTATGACGTTCAGACATCGCATTCTCCTTGATGATCGATCAAGCAACCAACAGGGGCTTCCTGGTGTCCGCCTGCTTGTTTCACGCACAAATATTTCTTAAACAACGGTTTAAAAAGCTGTAGCTGCGCATTTATTCCCCAAGCAGCTTCCAACGATACCACCACGTCAGCACCCAGGCAATAGATTAAGGTATAGGTCTAGGTCTAGAAATTAGATTTGGTTTCCGCTATCCACAAGATCGCGCAACCAACGAGAGGTTAGGCGGTGTTGCTGCCCAGTTGCGCCGTTACCGAAAACGAGCGAAAAGCCCCTGGCTTTAGACATGGGGATGGCTAGCTCGCCAAACGTACTGGTTTGGGATGTTGATAGACTACGTTATTGTGGCTTTAGGCTGCCCATTATCGTATAATACACCTATGGAACTGACCCGGACGTACAAATTCAAGCTCTACCGAGCCGACCAGAATGGTCACTTGATCCAGCAGATTGATATTGCTGGCATCATCTACAATCATTGTATCGCGCTGCATCGACGGTACTATCGATTATTCAGTAAGGGCCTGAACAAGTACGCGCTGATGAAACACCTCACGAAACTCAAGAAACTGCCCCGACACGCTTTTTGGAGCAAGGTTGGTTCCCAGGCGATTCAGGATGTTGTTGCGCGAATTGATAAGGGCTACGCCTTGTTCTTTCGCAATCTGAAAGCCAAAATTCGCACTTCACCACCCGGATTCAAGAGGGTCAAAAAGTATGCGTCATTCACCTTGAAACAGGCTGGTTGGAAACTTTTGGGCGATAATCGAATTCGTATCCAGGGCCGCAACTATAAGTTCGTGAAATCTCGTGAAATCCCTCCTGCTGTACGCACGTTGACTGTCAAGCGTGACAAGCTCGGCAATCTTTGGTTGTATTTTGTCTGTCAAGAAACCATTCAATCCCAAGCGACCATGACCGGTAACAGGGCAGGTTTTGACTTTGGGATGAAAGTTTTCCTGACCGACGACCAAGGCGGAGAGACTTTGTCGCCCTTGTACTTGAAACAGGCTCAGCAGGCACTGTGCAAGGCTAACCGATCTTTGTCGCGTAAGCGTAGAGGCTCCGGTGGCTGGTATAAAGCGCAAGATCGACTGAACAAAGTCTATCTATCTGTAGTCAATAAACGAACCGACTGGTTCTTTAAGTTGGCTCATAACCTGACCGACCGGTTCGACTTTCTGTTCTTTGAAGACTTGTCCATGAAGGGCATGCAAGCTCTATGGGGTCGGAAGATTAGCGACCTCGCTCGATCTGAATTCATGAATGTCCTGGGTTATGTTGCTTCGCTTAAGAACAAGACGGTTCATCTGGTTGACCGTTTTTTTCCGTCGAGCAAGACTTGCTCGTGTTGTGGCTATATCCACAAAGAACTGACGCTGAAAGATCGACAGTGGCATTGCGTCTCGTGTGGTGTTGACCATCATCGAGACATCAATGCGGCTGTTAACATTCTACGGGAAGGGTCATCTTCCCTGGGCGAGACGGCTGTTAGACTTCAAAACGAACGCTGTTCGTTAGAAGCAGCCATCGCTATTAGCCCTAGAATCCCCTGCCTTTAGGCATGGGGAGTATGTCAATACTCGTAAACAGAAACTACTTATGGTTATAACTTTTATATAGGTATAATTGCGTATATTTTTTTGCAAAAAGATAGGATAAACTTTTGGTAAGGTCACAGGTGAGAGGTTGATAGCAAGTTATCCTACGTGGTATAAATGGTAAGCCGTTGAAGAGAAAGTAGTTGGACTTTCTGGATGAATGCCTACATTCTTTCCTATAGATAAGCTCTTATGCTTAGACTGATGAATCCATCGAACGCCGGCGGGCCTCTTCTCGACTAGATGGCAGTCTGTTCGGTTCGCACCCCATTAATCCCTTTTTATAAAATTTCGGATTTATTTAAGACAGGCAGAAGGTAATGAATCCAAAGTTCACACAAATATCCATTGACAGTGCCAGAATTATTCATGAAACGGTTGATCACGAGACTTTGATTATTGATGCCCAAACTGGCTGCTACTATATCTTGCGCGGGAGTGGCGCAGAAATTTGGCAGATGATGATCCAAGGGGTGGAACTGTCTAGCCTGACCCAGCAGATCGCACAGCAATCTACGACGCCAATCACCGAGATCGAGCCGGCCGTACAAAAATTTGTCCATGAACTTCAAGACGCTGGATTGGTGACATTGCGCATCGGCCAAGCGCCGAATTCTCAGCCGCCGACCCCGGTTGCTACACCACACCAGGCGTTTACGAACGCTGCGTTTGTGCCGCCAGAACTGCATACCTTTACCGATATGAACGATTTGTTGCTCATTGATCCGATCCACGAAGTGACCGAAACCGGCTGGCCCTTCACCGCGAGTAAGAAAAGTTAAGCAATGAGCGTTGACTTTGCCGAACTAACCTTGCCCCGTGCCTATGCCAATTTATTACGTTTCTATCGACAATCCGAACAAAAGCTCGGTCGGATCGAACAGTTCTATGCCATAGCCGGTTACACGGTTTGTCTGCGCTTTGCTGGCCAAGCCCTTGTGCCCCAGCTCACCAGCGCTTTGAGCCATCTCGCCACTACGCCGACAAGTCTGCCGGATCTCGTCGTCTGTCTGGCCGATCAGCAGAGCAGTGGCATTGCCATGCCGCCGGCGGCATGGGCGCCGGGGATGTATAGCACCGCGCAAGCGCGCCTCTATTTTCACCTCAATGAACAGGATCAACGGCAAGAAAGTTTTATGCCACGCTTCCGGTTGGGACTGTTCGCCATTGCCGACAGTGCTCTTTATCCACCGAATGCACAGGCAGCCCCTTTGCGACATATTTTGGTCTGGTGGCTGGCGCAACAAGGGCTTTATGGTCTGCATGTGGCGGCTGTGGGGAATGCCGAAGGGGCCGTGCTCATTGTGGGCAGTGGCGGCGCCGGTAAATCAACCACAGCCATTGCCTGCCTGCAGGCTGGGTTCACTTATATAGGGGATGATTTCTGTGTGTTAGGCTTTGATCCAGCCCCGCGCATTCACAGTCTATATAGTTCAGGTAAATTGCGCGACGACAGCCGACAGTGGCTAAAACCGCATGAAGCCGCGGCTCGCGAGCTAGGGGGCAAAGGCAAAATGATCTATCAATGGCACACGCAATTCAAATCTCAACTCCCCAGATCTCTGCCCATTCGGGCCATCCTGCTGCCGCGGATAAGCGGCGCGACCGCTACAACCGCGCGCTCGGCCTCACCTGGCGAAGCGTTTACCGCCCTGACCACAACAACGTTACGCGTCCTGTCTTTGCCGGCCCCCGCGGTTAGCCGCGTGGTCGGCGCCATCAGCCGTCTGACGCGGCAGGTTCCCTGTTATCACTTAGCATTAGGGAGTGAGACGACCCAGATTCCGGGGGGTATTTCAAGCATTTTGGAGCAACACCGGCCATGACTGGCTTTGAAACACCAATTGTCCTAATCCTGTTCAATCGACCGGCGTTGACCGCCCAGGTTTTTGCCGTAATTCGCCAACTGCGGCCTGGCCAGCTATTTCTAATTGCCGATGGGCCACGCCCCACGCACCCCGACGATCTACCAAGCTGCGCCGCCACCCGCCAAGTGGTGGCGCAAATCGATTGGCCCTGCACCGTACAACGCAACTATAGCGAGACCAACCTGGGTTGTGGCCGGCGGGTTGCCTCTGGTCTGGATTGGGTCTTTTCCCAAGTGGACGCCGCCATCATTCTCGAAGATGACATCTTGCCCGATGCCAGCTTCTTCCCCTTTTGCCAGGAATTGCTGACCCGTTATCAGGATGATGAACGCATCGCCTACATTAGCGGCTATAACAGCCTGGGGCAGTGGAACCAGGCGCAGACCAGCTACTTTGCCTGTCGCCGCGGCAGCATCTGGGGGTGGGCCACTTGGAAACGGGCTTGGCAACACTTTGATTTTACGCTAGCCCGCTTTCGCACTTGGGAGATT
>JAPLGZ010000156.1 GCA_026389895.1 Chloroflexota bacterium
TCATCGGCAAAATCTTCCGGCTCAAGCGCACCCAATGCGGTGCGACGAGGTTTGGTCAGAAAGTTGACGCCCGACATGATCAAATGGAAATGTTTGGTATAGGGAAAATAGGGAATAAAGAGCAGAATTAAACCAAGCGCCACCCACCAGCCGACATGTTGACCTACGACGAGGGCCGACGGACTCCAACCGGTCCACAGCTGGCTAACCAAATGGCCAAACGGCTGCCCCCAATCACCGCCTCGTTGCGCAATCACAAAGCTTTCGCCGAGCATGCGAAAGCCGACATGGCATAAAATGAACAAGCCGACGATCAATGAATCACGATAAATGGCGCCTGCTTTTACCTGGTCGATCAACATAACATTCGGGTGATAACTCAGCGCTTGCGGCTGTAGCACAAAGCGACGCAACAGGAAATAGATCATGCCGATCAGCACGGATGCGGTCAGGATATCGGCCAGAAAGCGGTAGATCGCACCGATGAAACCTTCGCCCAAGAAGGTGATCGGAAAATAACCCTGAATGACATCGCCAAAGTTGACGAGAAAGTAGAAGGTAAATCCCCAGGCGATCATAGCATGGAAAATGCTCGCAACCGGGCGCGTCTTCCAGGTTGGTTTCAGGGTTAGCCAGGTTTTGAGCGCCTCACCAGCCCGATTTTTTATTTCGTCCCAAGTAGGCTTTTGCCCCTGACCGCGCCAGATGATCTGGTAGATCGCTTTGAAGTCGAAATAGGCATAGGCCAGCGCACCGACAACACAAACGACGAAGAGAATTTTTTCACTCAAGCTTAGCATGGATGTTCCTGTCTTTCTCGCGTGATGAAGTCCCAAATCGATGAAAATAGCGATAGATTATTCTAGCAATATCTCGTTTCGACACCGTTGTGGCGCGATTATAGCATATCTGCGACCATGATTTTATTTCGCCAATCAAAAAAGGAGTAGACCGCGGTCTACTCCTTTTTTGATTGGAAGATTTGCCAACAACTAGCTCGTTGTGTCAAAGATCTCAGTTACGTCTACACCAAAGCCCGCCAGTAAAGCCGAGGTTGCCCGCATCCCCGGTGTAAATTCACCGTGTACCTCATATTGTTGACCAGCTAGTTGGAGTACAGTTACCAGCCGCTGAATTGGGTCAACAATCCAATATTCGGCAATGCCAACCTGAGCATAATCCTTGCGCTTTTTCTCATAATCGCGACTTGGATCATCTGGGCTAACTACTTCCATCACCAGGTCAACATTTTCCCAATATTGGATACCTTGCTCGGCGAGTTTTTCTGCGAACATAAACACCACATCTGGTTCGCGATATTTGCGCGGCCGCAAACGAATACGCAGTGGTGCTGCGAGTACTTCGCCCAACTTACGTTCTATAACGAACATCCACAACATACGCTGTAGAAAGAAAACGATACGTTGGTGGGGGATCGTGGGCATCGGTAAAACCTCTATATGGCCGTCGGTAAATTCAACAAGGTGATTTGTATCAAGAGCAAGATACTCTTCTTCACTCCACTCACCCTGATAGGGGAAAAGTTTTGCGATCTCCCATGCTGGCTCTTCTACTGGATTAAGCACTGGTTCACGCGTTGCCATAGTGACCTCCGCCTACTGCTTACTACGTATTTGGATTAAATAATCCGCAACTCTGGGTCGGGCTCGATGGTCATAACGCTAATGCGCGCCGCAATTTTACGTGCCAGACTGCGTAGTGACTTCGCCGCCTCACTCTCGGGCGCTTCAAGCACGATTGGTTTGCCGGTGTCGCCACCGCTGCGCACGCGGGCATCTAAATCGACGCGGCCCAAAAATTCGGCCCCGATTTTGATGGCGGCTCCTTCACCCCCGCCGGAGCCAAAAATCTCACCGCTCATGTTTTCAATTACGCCGATGATGGGCACTTGTAATTGTTGAAACGCTTCGGCGCCGCGCAAGGCATCACTTACGGCAACGGCCTGTGGACCGGTGACGATGACGCCGCCGGTGAGGGGCACGCTTTGCGCGAGGCTCAATTGCGCATCGCCGGTGCCAGGGGGTAAATCGACAATCAGGTAATCTAACTCGCCCCACCGTACATCGGTAAAGAGCTGTTGGATGGCCTTGTGCAACATCGGGCCACGCCAGACCAAGGCTTTGCCTTCGGGAACCAGAAAGCCCATACTGATCACTTCCACGCCAAACGCCGTGAAGGGCACCATCTTGTTGCCGTCGAGGCGTGGCTTGCCCGAAAGCCCAAACATCATTGGGATATTCGGGCCATAGATGTCGGCGTCGAGCACGCCAACTTTGGCGCCTTCTAGGGCCAGGCTTACGGCTAGATTGGTGGAAACGGTGCTTTTCCCGACGCCGCCTTTACCACTGGCGACTGCGATAATATTCTTAACCGGAATGTTCAACTTGCCAGCAATGCGTTTGTCGGTGCGCACCTGGGCGTCAAAACGCACATTGACCTGGTTGACACCGGGCACTAACTTTTTAACCGCGGCGATGCTTTCATTTTCCATCTGGCTGCGTAATGGACAGGCCGGCGTGGTCAACACAATCGTAAAGCCAACCTGATCGTCGCTAATGGTGATGTCGCGCACCATGTTGAGCGTGATTAAATCTTTGTATAATTCGGGTTCCTGGACGGTGCTCAGGGCCTTACGCACCGCATCTTCGGTAATACCGTTATTTTTGCGTCCAAACATTTGCTCTGTCCTTTGCTGAATGGCATGTTAATGTACTCCTATTATACGCAGCGGGACTGAGCATACAAGTTGGAAGCTTCCTTTTATTGCAATCATGGTGGATGTAATTATTCCGCCCACTGTAGATAAGTCTGTTGCAGCAGAAACAGCAACAGGTAAACAAGGAGATAGTATATACTCCTTGTTTACCTGTTGCTGTTTCTGCGCCGCGCTACATCTGAATTGTTACGGCATGATTAGCTTTCGGCTAGTACAATCACCCGATCTTCCTGGGCAAACGTCACCGGTTGGGATTTATGCGGGTTGAGTTTAACGCCAAAGGCCAGTTCAGATTGGTAAGCCTGGGCCTGCAACCGATAGCCAATGGCGACTTCGCCACGGCGGCGCGCGGCTTCGACGACAGTATAAAAATTGACCGGTTTGCCCGGTTGAATATAATCGGACGCGGGTTTGAAATAAAGTTCTGAGCCATCCGGGTCAAACAGATCTTGAAAAACGCTGGCGAGTTCCTTGTTCTCTGAAATTTGCGCCAAGATCAGGCTGATCAGTTTGTCGCTGACGACAAAATCATCGGCCCGCGTCACCTGGGCTAGCTCGCGATTACGGATGTCGAGCATTTCACTGACAATCGAAAAAGGATGGCCCTCTTTATCGGCAAGGTCACGCAAATGTAACAAAGTGATCAAGGTGCGGGCGTCAACTTGCTGGGCATTCGAGGCCGAAGCCGTTTGTTCACTCAAGACGATCACATGATCGTAGGTGGGGATGGCCAAAGCATCCAGGGTCCGTCGGTCCGTGATATCACCTGTCTGACAATTGACGCTTAAATTCATATAAGCCTGGCCGTTGGCATTGTGGGTGAGCACCTCTTGTATGTCATCGGCGTTTGCTGCCACGATTTTTACGCTCGATTCAGGCCCGACATAATGATCCAATTCGGTGATAATGGCGGCGGCTCGCTCATTCCAACCGAGAATCAAGGTGCGTTCGGGTGTTGGCGGATGGGCGGTCGCTTCACGGATCGCAGTGGTTTCCAAGGGGATATTCTTCAACCCTGATAGGTGAATGGTATCATCATCGGCCGAAATGACGATCAACTTATCGCCCTTGGTGATGGGGGTCTGCATGGGCGGATTGAGTTGGATATGCCCCGATTTGCAATGTAGACCAATCACGGCCGAATCTTCATAGGCCAGCAGCGCATCGGCAAAGGTTTGACCAGCCAAACTAGGCTCTTCTTTAAAATAGATCTCGTCGCCGCCAAAGTCTAGCAATTCTGTATAGGCTACCGATAGACCGGACTGCCGACAAGTCTGCGCCGTGATGCGGGCAATCAAATCGCTGGCGGCCACTAATTCCACTTCGTCGCGCCCGACCATGCGCGCCACATCCATATTCTTCATATCGCGGATAAAGCTGACAATATGATAGCGTTTCGCCGTGCGTTGTGGGTGTGAAGTGAGCGCCAACATTGTCTTGATGATATAGGCATCGGGATTATCATCATCTTCGGGCGCCAGAATGATAATGGAACGGGCGGCGTCGGGATTGACGATTCTGAGGTCGGCAATATCGATCGGTGCGCCGGTGCGATAGACAATCCGGGTGCGCCCTGAATTGCCGACTTTGGCCATCACTTCGTCTTGCATCTCTGCCGCGTCTTTTTCGGCCAGAATGGCAATGCAGGTGTGTGGCTGGTTGGCATTGGCGAGGATTAATTCAGAGATAAGGGTGAAGATTTGTGGGGACCAACCCAAGATGATGGTGTGATGCTCTTCGGCCACAAAAGAGCGCCCTTTGCGCAGATTCTCCAATCTGCCTTCCAAACCAGTGGTCAAAATGCCGATCAGCGTGCTGACAATAAAGACCCCACTCAGGGTTGTGGCCAGCATCGCAAACAGAAAGGGCCAACTGCCCGTGTCGCCCCCCATCGTGCCCGAATCGAGCGTACGCATCAATTCTGCCCACGCCAACTGCGAAAAACCCCGCTGATCAGGGTCGATCCCGAAAATTTGCACGATGAAGGCGATAAATGCAATGACGGCGATCGACAATAAGAAGAGCCAACCGATCAGCGCAATTGGCCCTTTGCTCATCGTGTTATCAAAGCGATAACGTAGACGATCTTGTACTCTAATGGTAGTCATGATAGTCAATCCTAATGAATTCATTACTTAGCTTATGTTGTACGTATACACGGACTAAATAATTAATCGTTGGAATGACTTAAATCCTTCGTTAGGTGGATAAACCTGTATTGGGTGCTTGTTTTAGGGAGACTACGTCGATTTTAGCGCATCGGCTTGCATCATCTTTGCTACTTTGCGCCCCATTTCCACCGCATAATTAGTGCCGCGATCCCACGGATAAACCTGACTCATAGAGGCAAAATAGAGACCAGCAAGTGGCGTCCGAATGGCTGGGATCATGTCTGCGTAACCTACGGGTGGCACTGGCTGCGCATATTTTGCTTTGTGCACCCAAGCTCCCGTCACCCAGCTTGGGTGAAAGTCGGGGTTAAATTGTGCAAAGTGCGGCAGAAACTCCGCTAATAGCTCGTCGGTGCTCATCCTAAAATAACGGTGATCCACATCTAGATAGTTGCCGATATAGAGCAAATGATCGCCTGCATAGTGGATGGCATCGATCATGTTGGTATGCTCAACCAGGGCCAAGAAAGGCAGATTGGCGCTCTTTGGCACATTGACCCAATAGATATCGCGCAGCAATTGGCGATCCAGCGCCACGGTCAGCACGATCGCGCCCATGCTCTTCAGTTTGCCCAATTGGCTCAAATAACTAGGGGGTAGATCGGGCGCCAATTGCTGCATGAAGCCTGGGCTGACCGTGCTGAGCACCATGTCATAATCAACCGGCGGCTGGTCCTGTAATGTCACTTGAAAACCGCCCGCTGGCAATGCGTGGATCTTTTGCACATTGGCATTGGTCGCTAGTGCAACGTTGCGGCTCCGCACCTGCTGCGCCAAACCATCCACAAAAGCCTGGAAGCCACCCCGATAATAGATCAGCTGTTTGGTGCGCTTGTAGATTCTAGCCCAGAACCAGGCCAGATTCACTTCTTTATAATGCTGGTCGAACTTACCCTGAATCATCGGTTGCCAAAGGGTCTCATAGGCATTCTTGCCCATCCATCGTGCCAGCCATTCATCCGCGATTAATTTATCAAACGTTTGCCAGGGGGAGCTGGGGTGGAATTTCAGATAGGCCAGCACCATGCCCATGCGCACCCGATCAACAATGGATAGATGGGGGAAAAGTAAGACACGTAAAGGCGTATCTAGTGGATAATTTTTTCCCTGATAATAAAATACCGTATCCGGATTATGGACTTCCACTAATTCGCCCAACCCGAGCTCTTTGGTAAAGTTGAGAATTGCATCATCGTTGGTAAAAAGATGATGATAGAAATGTTCTAGTGGCCAAGACCATTCAGGGCGACCTTTGAAACCAGCTGCCAACCCGCCTAGCTGGGTGCCACTTTCATAGACTGTGATCCTGTTGGCTGGATCCTGGCTCAAATCATAGGCGGCTGTCAGACCGGCAATCCCACCGCCAACGATCGCAATCCGCCGGGCTGAAGGGACCGAATTGTTAGTAGCCATCATGTAAAACGATTACTCCCCCTCACACGTATAACGCGCAAGGCAAAACTAGAGGTTTTGTTAATATCGTAAGTAACAGGGATGAAGCGCGTTCACCGACCATTTGTAGGGGACAAGCATCTCTGCCCCTACAAATTAATCGTGCGCACTTTTTCATGCTTATAAAAAAATCAGCGCCATATGGCGCTGATTTTAAGCTTAGATCAAAGGCCGTTTACGCTGCGAGTGAAAGCTCAGTTGATTGGATGCCTTGTTGCAAATGCATGTTCAACTGGCGTTTCGCACGACTATACATCTCAATCAATTCACCGTCGCCACCCTTAAATGATTGAACCGTTTGGGTGGCGCATAAGTAACAACCGCGCAAAAATTTGTAATTATTGCTATTACATTTGAGACAGCCATTTAATTCGATCATCATCAAAACAAAAGCTAGGCTGTCTGGGTGCGTCTCTGGTAGTGCCGCCACTCGGTCAACGAGCATTCGCCATTCCTCGCCCCGCAAATCGCGTAGGCTGGAAATCAAATGCGCTGGAAACAACAATTCAGCCTTCGCGTGAATAATATAATCATTCAAATCCGACATATATTCCTCCATCTATAATAGCGTTGAAACGCAGATGATATGAATTTATCTGTGCATTAACCGCCCTAGAGTGCTGAGCAGGCTACTTTATAGGCTTAATTCGACATTGGGAATCTTTACAAATTCCGGCGCTTGCTTAGATGACCTGGTCGCCTGATGCGGCTGCCCGTTGGCGCTAGCCACGAGTAGATTCAGGTTGCCAAGCAAGGCGTTCAAGTCCAACTTGTTCTCTACGCATATCTTTGCCAACGTGTCGTCTGGCTCAATCGCACAACTGCTGCAGCCACCCAAGTGGAAACCGGCCAGAATCTGCTGTGCCTGGGGGTGGAGCATTTGCACTTCGCGCACGGTCATATCCGGTTGAAAGGAGATATTCCCGCTAGACTGCTTTAATTCAACACGCAATTGAGCCGTTGTCGTAGCCATTTCTTCGCGCAAATGGCGAATTTCATCATTGGCATCGAACAAGGCCCGGTTATACCGATCCAACCGCCGGGTTGCCGTGTTCAACTCCTGATGAAGCTTCCAAGTATATACTAGTGCAATACCAGCTATGATCAACGCTACTATGCCAATAAACGTTCCCATTCATCTGCTCCTAAAGTCATGCCCCCGACTTGCTTGGTATAGATGCCGTCGTGATCTTGGCGTGGCATCTATGTCTGTTGCCATCTTTACAACGTAAAATCTTCACCCGGTGCTAATACCGTACACTCGATCTCATTGATGCGGCGTAATTGAGCGGCAAAAGCTTGGGCATCCTGTTTGATGGGGGGAAAGGTGTTATAGTGCGCGGGGATGACATGTTTGGCCTGCACGAATTGGGCCGCCAGGACGGCATCATCTGGCCCCATGGTAAAGTTATCACCAATCGGTAATATCGCCAGATCGACACCGCCCGCTTCTCCAATTAACTTCATATCATAGGTCAGCGCCGTGTCACCCGCGAAGTAAACATCACTACCATCATTAAAATGAATCAAATATCCAGCTGGGTTGCCCGCTGGTGTGCCGTCGGGCAGTGTACTGCTGTGGTGGGCAATGGTCATTTTGATGCGACCAAAGGGGAAACTATACGCGCCGCCAGTATTCATGGGATGACAACTAGGTACACCTTGATTTTGTAACCAATTCACGATCTCAAAGTTGGCCACAACGGTGGCGCCGGTCTGTTTTGCCAGCGCCACGGCATCTGCGGTGTGATCGGCATGGCCATGGGTGAGTAGGATGAAATCGGCTTCGATTTTGTCAACGGCGACGGGGGCTAGTGGATTGTTGGGGGCAAAGAACGGGTCAATCACAAGCTTAACGCCATCCGCCTCGACGGTAAATGTAGAATGACCATAATAGGTAAAGTGTAGTGACATGGTCTCTCCTTCGTAATACGCTCGTTAGCTAAAAGTAGGTAATACCGATTTCTTGCTTTTCTAAATACTGGTGTTTGTGACGGCTTATGTGATTGAATTATGTGATTGAACTTATACAATCAGCTGACTTTAGATCTAGCTGTTTTGCTTTTCTTCCACCCACTCATCAAATTTTTGAAGATTGACGGTGTAAACACACATTATACACCAGCACGTCAAGTTTGGCTACTGCTGTGTAAAGGTCCATAGTGCCAGCGCATCTGGGCCATTGACTAACTTATCGCGCTGGAGGGTCTTCGGCTCGTATAAGATTGCCATTAGTTTGTACGAGCCGGAGGGTAGGGTGTGTGGCAACAGTAAGACGAACGGCGGTTGAGTTTTGCTCATATCTGCATCCTGCTGTGCGATTAAGGCCCCGTCTGGTCCTAATAATTGTAACGACACTTTGTGATCAGCCAAGCCCACTGTGTGCCAGTACAATTGCACGGCCAACGCCCCCCGTGCCTGTAAGGTTGCTTGATTGATGGCAAGGCCTTGGAGGGTGGCGCCTTGTTGCCACTGGGCATTGACAGTTTGCGTCGGCGCGGTGGGCATTTTGGCTGCGATGAAAGGTGTCACCCGTAAGGCATTGAGCCAAATATCCGGTCCCGCCAACCAGTGGCTGCGCAACCAATGTTCGATAACGCCATCTGGGTCAACCGTCGCAGCGTTGTGATTGAGCAAGAAAATGCGATCGTGGGTCTGCGCGAGCTCAGTTAGTTCGTCTAGGCTCTTTTGATCAGTTTTAGGCCCAGTTGGCAAAGGCAAAATGGTGAGCGTGTTGTCTGCGGGTAGTGATAGACCCATAATATACGCCTGATCGGGGGCGGTCAATACAAGCGCGTCGCCGGGCCCCCACTGGGCGCCGAATTGTTGTAATAGCGCTTGGTAATCGGCTGGCCCCAAGCCCGGCTCCGTATCGGCAAAACGGCGTTCGTACAGTGTCACCTTTTCTTTGCTGGGCAAGGTCCAATGATGCACCGGTTGAAAGGCGCGGTTGAAGAGATCGGCTGGCTGGGTGAGAATGCGCTTGACAACCGCTTGGCTGGCTTCGCTGGTGCGGAATGTATGTGTGTCATCGACCAACACAAAATCCATCTCGAATAACTGATTGTAGGCCGGCTGATCGTTCCAATTGCGGGCTAATTCTCGCAAAGTTACTTGTGGATAGGTTGTATAAATTTGATAGAGAAAATGCTTTTCGTGTAGTTCATAGGAATTGACCAACAGTCCTAGGTTGATCCGGTCGCGCTCATGCACAACGCGCGCGTTATCCACCAGGGTTAAGACCTCCGGCGCAATCGCATACCCTGGGTCTGTCTCTTCGCTAGCTGGATATTGTAGGAAGAAACCGTGCGCCAGTAAATTCACTGAGCCACCTGGCCACTGGATATGCAACGGCGCGCGCCAGGGCGCAACAATCTCGAATGAGATCAATATAAATTGGGCCGCGGCAACGAGCAGAATCAGGCTGATCGCGAAGGCGCGGGTTAAGCGTCCACGCCACTGCCCGAGGCCATAGGCCATCCAGATCGCAAACGGCGGCAAAAAAGGCATTAAAAAGCGATCGTGGGCCAGGCTGACGCGCGTCGAAAAGATAATATAGGGCGCCACTGCCCAGAGTAATAAGATCCAAGCTCGGTCGTCTAGCGTTTGGAGCAACTGGCGAAGTGTCTTGCGGCGTTGCCATAAAAAGACAAGCACCACAATCACAAATGCGGCACTGAGGGCTGGCCCCAACTGTTCGGTTGAGACTTCGTAGAGATATTTGCCATACGCCCAAAAACGGCCATCCTCTAAACCGTAGGCTGTGTGCAAAAAGCCTGTGATGAACTCAGAATTGGGCAGATACCAGAAGGCCATTACCCAAAGCGCCACTGCACCAGCGCTGAGCGCATTGTGTAGCGGGCGAAACTCGGCTGGTTTATGAACTATCGAACAGGAGATGGCATAAAGAAAGGGTGTGGTCAGCAGGGCATAGGCTGGAAAGAGCCAATTGCCCAATGGACTTTGAAACACCGCAGCGTGTGCTGGAATAAACCACGCCGCCGTTAATAACAGGCTAATGATGAATACAACGGCCAGCCGTCGCCAATGCGGGCGCAGCGTATCGGCGTGCTGCACCAGTTCGGCCAGAATGCCACCTCGCCATAAGATAAAGAAAAGTGGCGTAATCAGAAAAGCGGCGGCCGTCCATTTGACGAGGAACGCCATACCCAGGGTAGCCCCAAACCAATAAGCCTGCTTGCGGCGCGTAAATCGTTCGGTCGCCAGCAGCAAGGCAATCGCCAGCGCCACCATGGCGGTCAGTGCAAAATCTAAGTAGAGATAGCGCGACATGGCAAAGATCATGGGGAAGGCGCCAAGTAGCGTCACCGCCAACGCCGCCACCTTAATGCCACCCATCCGTTCCGCAATGTACCAGGTGGCGCCGAGCAATACCAGAAGATAGATCACATTGACCATCACCGCGACATCTTCATTTACGCCAAAGAGTTTATAAAAAACCCATACCGTAAGATGCACGAAGGGGGGATAATAATTGCTGTAGACCAGGGCGCTGAAAATGGATTGAGGGGTGATCGTATGCAGGATATTATTATAGGCCAAACTGGTGATCAGGTGATCCATCCGATCCCAGCCGTAGGTGACCACATTGACGCCGAGCCAGTGCCAATTCACCAGGCCAAAGAGCAAGGTCAAGCCACCGACAATGCCTATTCGCCACCAAAAGGCGTGGCGCTCACGTTTAATTTGTACCATAGAGAAGTGACACAAAACATAGGATAGAAAAGCTAAAACGCCCCTCCCGCACCCTATCGGGCGGCTTCCTCCCTAGCGGGGGAGGTGGGGAGAGATCGTTGACACTTTTCTACAAAACATAGAAGCCAGACTTACCTTATAGCAAGTCTGGCTCTCCGAATTACGATTGATTTCAAGCTAACAACAAGCATCCAGGCAAAAGGAGAGAAACGCTGCGCGTACTAAGCGCCACCATCTTTGCGTTTCTTAGCGGTTTCGGCTGCCTTACGCTTGAGTTCGTCGAGGCGCGCTTTTTTGGCGGCGGCTTCATCGGTCGCGCCACCATCCGCGCTGGCGACAACGACGCCTCCATTGCTAGCAACGGCCTCACCTGGTGCGCTGGCCTTGGCCTCTACTGCCGCGGGCGCTGGTTTAGCGGCGGCTGCACTGGCGGCCTTGGCTGCTTTTTCGGCATCGGCTTTGGCTTTGGCCTCAGCCTTCGCTTTGTCTTCGGCTTCTTTTTGGCGCTTTGCCTCTTCTTCGGCGGCCCACTGTGTCGGCCAGAGCGCGGCGTAATACTCAACCGGTACGGTTAATTCCGCCTTGTCATAGACCAGTTGCGGGTAGCGATCATAAACGGCCAACTCAAAGTCGTGGTTCATCTTGATCGCATCAAACGGACAAAATTCCACACAGAAGCTGCAACTCATACAGACTGCCGCATCGATATAGAATTCTGCCGGGCGCGCCACGGGTTTACCATTGGCATCCATATCGCGCACGATCCAAATACATTGGGGCGGACAAACTTTGGCGCAAATCCCACAGGCCGTGCATTTATCTTCATTTGCCTGGGTATCCCAAATTAGCATGGGAATATAGCGGAAGCGCTCCGGCAATAGCCGTCTTTCTTCTGGATATTGGATGGTCAACAGACCTTCTTGCGTGATCGGCTGTTCGATGACGCGCCGCCCATTGCCACCTTTGACGCTATCCTGATAGCGGCTAGGGACATGTTTGCGGTCATCCGCAAAAGTATCCAGCGCGTGTTTCAGCGTGATGCCCAAGCCCTTTAAAAGTCCGGTTCCGAACATGAAATTCTCTCCTGATAACGGTTAATGATTAACGGTGACGCTGCTGATCAATGACGGCATAACCAACCATGCAGCGTTACGCATAAACCATTCAGATTAACCATTTTTATCGATCCACTTCGCCCAATACAATATCGATCGCCCCTAGCACCACAACTGCATCGGCGATTTTATAGCCGACTGACATCGGACCCAGCGCATTTAGGTTAATGAAGCTTGGCGCTCGTACATGATAGCGATAAGGATTGGCCTTATTGTCGCTGACCACATAGAAGCCCAATTCACCTTTAGGCGCTTCTACACGGACATACGCTTCACCTTCGGTGGGGCGGAAGGTATATTTGTCGCGTGTCGATAAGAATTCGCCGCCAGGAATATCACGCAGCGCTTGCTTTAGAATCTTGACGCTTTCGCGGGCTTCTAGCAAACGAATGTAATAACGGGCGAAGATGTCACTTTCGGGCAGGGTTGGGATGTCAAAATCAAAGCGATCATAAATGCAATAGGGCTGGGCCTTGCGAATGTCATAGGGTACTCCGGCCGCTCGAATCATCGGACCGCTGACACTGAGAGCGATCAAATCCTTGGCCGATAGATAACCAACACCGCGCCCACGCGCCATCATGATTTCGTTGCCTGTGATCAGGCGGTCCAACTCATCCAACACATTGGGGAGCCGTGTGTCTACCATATACTTGGCTTTTTCTAACCAGCCAGCAGGTAGATCGCGCACAACACCACCAAAGCGCATGTAATTGCACATCAAACGTGAACCGCTAACGGCCTCGAAGAGATCGAGAATCATCTCGCGTTCTTCAATTGCGTACAAGGCGGGTGTCTGGAGCGCCCCCAAATCGTTCAGAATAAAGCCAATCGACCACATATGATTGACCACACGGGTCAACTCGGCCATGATAATGCGAATATAGTTGGCGCGTTCTGGCACTTCAATATTGGCGAGCTTTTCGATGGCCAAGGCATAGCCCAGATTGTTGCTCATCGAGTTGATGTAATCAAGCCGATCTGTGAAGGGCATGTTCATCAGCCAGGTATTGCGCTCGCCAATCTTTTCGTGGTTACGGTGCAAGTAACCCATCTCTGGTTCCAACGCCAGGACGGTTTCGCCTTCGATCCGTGCCAGCATACGGAAGACGCCGTGGGTGCTAGGATGGTGCGGCCCCAGGTTAACGACAATGCTCTGGGTGTCTAATTCACCAACTGCACCGACGTTGCTCTTCTCTGAATCATACCCCAGACCTTCCGGCGCCTGACTTACGGGTACATAGGAGATCGGTGTTTGCCAACTTTCTGGGTCCCAACCTTCCGGATAGGTGGAGTTACTGCCCCAAGGCAACTTATCTTCGTGCCAGAAATAACCTTCCGCTGGATGGCGATTTTTGAAGGGTTTGTTCTCTTCTTCGAAGTAGGCTTCTTTCCAGTCTTTGCGCATGGGATAGCCATTGAAGCCTTCCCATAATAAGACACGACGCAAATTGGGGTGGCCCTCAAACTTGATCCCATAGAGGTCGTAAACTTCGCATTCCTGCAAGTTTGCACCGGGATAGACGCTGGTGGCGGAAGGCACACTGTCGCCTTCTGGCACGCGAACGTGCAAATTAATGTGGCCGCCACCTTTTTGTGTGCTGTACAGGTGATAGACTGTATCAAAACGTTCTTTGATGCCCGCGCGTGCCTTGCCCGCATAGGCGCTGTAGTCAACACAGGTGACACTGGAGAGAAAATCGTAACTCTCTTGGTCACGCAAATGGGTAAGCAGCGCGATCAATTTGTCGGGCGCCACCACCAGGGCTGGATCGGAACCTTCGGCCCATCGCCCGATCACGGCGCCGGGGACAACATTATTATACGGGTAAGCTGCATCTGCGGTTTGTTCGACAACCGGGGCTTCCGCCACTAATTCAGTCATGGTGTTTGCCTTTGCTATTGTTTAACCTCTCCCTCATGCTCTGCCGAATGGCTTATGACCGAAGTTTGCTGCCTAAGTTTTTGCTGGTTAGCAAATCACTTGCGTCCGCGAATTCGGGCTCCGTCCTCAGTTGGGAGAAGCATTGGGTGAAGTTATGCGGGCTGTTTTACCTTCGCCAGGTAACGGGCGCGCACCTGTTCTAGATGCGCCTTTTGGTCTGCCGTAAGCAATTGAGGCAACACGCGCACCTCAGCCGCGGCTGGACCGCGTACTGCGCCTGCGCCCAGCGTATATTCGCGGATCATCTCGACCTGCCGTGGGTCAAAAACATCGGGCCCTAAGACAGGGATCGGGATAAATTCCGACGTGTTTTTCTTATACCAAGAGACTTTGGCGATGCTTTGGCGCTCGACCTTTTTGTGAAGTTTGAGCAAGCCGTAGATCAACGCCTCGGGCGTAGGTGGGCAACCGGGCACGTACACATCCACTGGAATATAGGTATCGATGCCGCTAACCACGTTGTAGCCTTCTTTGAAAGGGCCGCCACCCGTAGCACAAGCACCCAGTGCCAGGACATAACGAGGTTCAGCCATCTGGTTGTAGATGCGGACAATGGCCGGCACCATCTTCTTGGTGACGGTGCCCGAGACGATCATCAGATCGCTCTGGCGCGGGCTTGGCCGCATTACTTCCATGCCAAAGCGGGCCAGGTCAAAACGGCTGGCGGCCGTAGCAATCATCTCGATGGCGCAGCAGGCCAACCCAAAGAGTAAAGGCCACATGCTCGACGTGCGGCTCCAGTTATAGACTTTGTCTAGCGTCGTTACCATCACATTGGCTTGCAAATCATCTGGCACTTGAATGGTGTCGTGGAGATAATTTTGGGTTTGCGTACTTTTTAGATCTTGAAAATTAGTTGCAGGAGAGTCTTCCATGCGTACTCCTCAGCGAAAAGCGTAGGTAATTGGTAAATGGTAATTTACAGAGTGGCAATTGCTATAAAATAGCAATCTGCCCGTTAAATTCTACATGAAGCATAGGTCAAGGTCAACATTGGTGATAAGTAAGTCATCATTGAACACGGTGTATTGATACCAGTGCCTACGCTGCTACCGGCATCGGCAGGCCGAATTGCTCCATCACCCAGTAAACCCAGTTAATGCAGCGCTGGCGCGTCTGGTTCGGCTGATTGTCATGGTCAAGCGGCAGGCCCATAATTATATCCTCGAAAGAGCCTCGGGAGAATTCGAATTCATAGCCATCTTTGGGCCAGAAACCGACCAACTCACCGCCGAGCGCCGCCACTTTATTGCCAATGATGCCAATTGCATCCACAAAGCTGTTTGAATAACCATATTGGTCGCCGTTGCCAAAAAGCGCAACTTTGCGGCCTTTGAAGTCAACAATATCTAATTCATTAAACTTCAAATTCCAATCATCCTGAAGTTCGCCAATGTTCCAAGTGGAACAGCCGAAGATCAGATATTGGTATTTTTCCATTGCTTTGAGATTTTGCGCAGAAACGATGAACATCTCAACATCGGCCACGCCGCTGTGTTCGATTTCACCTTTGATAATATTCGCGGCAGTTTCGCCAGCGCCGGTTGAGCTGCCGTAGAACAATCCAATTTTAGGCTTGTCGGCCATAGATGTATGCTCCTAAGGAAAACGGGAGGAAGATTTCTAGCTATTATAGAGAAATTATAGCGGGGAGCGCCCTAGATGTCAAGTAATTTTTTTCACAAGCAGCATTAGCCGAATTTGGCTCTTCTGTTGCTGTTTTGTCACCTGTCGGCAGAAAGTGGCGCCCCAGCGTGTCGCTAAGTTTTAACAAAATATGGCAGTGGCCAAACGTACAGGGCCAAACGTGCCGCGCGAATCTAGTGGTTTTGAATTCTCTATTTCATTGTAGGAGCTGCGCTTGCAGGCCAAGGACAACTTCAAGCACCTTTTCTAGCGCCATGGACGCACCGGTTTGCCACGTTTGTTGGAATTTTAGTTGGCCGAGCGTTTGGCTCAATGTCGCTAGATGCTGCTCATATTCTGCTCGCTCTGCGGGTAATGCTTTCCATTGGGTTTCCCCGATCGACTCGCGTAACTGTGCGGCTTTACCAAACAGAAAACCGGCGCTCTCATCCCGTTGCAAGGCCATCGCAAGCTTAGCGATATCGGTTAAAGCGCCTACGATGCTGCCGGTGTTGCCCATTTGAATAAACCCTTGCAACCCTTGATAGTAATATTGCATGGCTTGGGGATAGTCTCCCTGGACGCGGGCGAGATACCCGAGAAAGAATTGATTGGCCCCCATCATTAATTTGTTGTTGAGCTTTTCATAGAGCACCAAACTTGCCAGGTGTTTCGTCTGGGCCGCGGCATAAGCCTGTTCGCGCATATCAATTTGGGCTAGTGAATACAAGACAATCGCAATGCCAGAGGCGCTCTGGCTGTTCCGAAATAAGGCCAGACTCTCTTCATAGATGGCGCGGGCCTGCGCATAATTTTGTAATTGCATCAGGAGGCGCCCATGGATATGTAAAGCATAAGCCAATTCGGCAGCCGCTGGCTGTCCGCACTGTTTTAAGCTCACGGTTGCCGCTTCGATTTGTGCCAACGCATCCTCAATGGCCCCTGTATTCAGGAGCGCCTCGCTATATTGACTTTGGGTTGCCGCGAGTTTTTGGGGTCGGCTCAGCTTTTGATAGATTAACATGCTCTCTTGAAAAAAATGTCTCGCACTGGGCCAATCCCCTTGCACGCGTGCTAAATAACCTGCGGCACTGACGACATCCGCATAAAGCTCAGTATCATGTGCCCCGGCAAACGTTTGCATTGCTTGCTGAACCCTTTGCCGGCCTTCACTCACCATGGCTTGACAGTACCAAAACCAGACAAGCGCCTTGATCAACCGAAAGGCCAAATCCGGTTGCTGCGCTGCCAAGGTATAGGCGAGGGCGGCGCGTAAATTTTCGGACTCTTGCATCAATTTTTCTAGCGTTGCTTGGCGTTGCGCGCCCTGGCTGTTACGCTGTGCTTCCTCGGCCAGCGCGAGAAAATATTCGGCCTGCCGTTGTTGTGTTCGCTTATTGGGATCCTGTGCACTTAACTGGATTCGTGCAAATTCACGAATAGTCTCCAGCAAGACAAAGCGTATTTCACCGGCTGGTTGCGACTGTGCCTTCAGCAGGCTCTTCTCTACCAATGCGTCTAATTCATCTGGCACGCCCTCACAAACTTGTTGCGCCGCCGCTAACGTGCAGCCACTGCTGAAGACACTTAAGCGGGCCAACAGTTGTTGTTGCGCACCGCTTAATAAGTTGTAGCTCCAACCAATCGCATTAGCCAGGGTGCGCTGGCGTAACGGCAGATCCGGCGGGCCGGTGTTTAGCAAATCTAGAGGGCGCTGCTGTAAGCGCGCCAGAAGCGTCGTTGGGCCAAAGAGATCGGTACGCGCTGCGGTCAACTCAATCGCCAGGGGTAAATAATCCACTTGTCGACAGATCTCGGCAATGATCGTCCGATTTTGTGCCGTTAGCTGAAAATCCTGGTTTGCATTCTGCGCACGCTGGACAAAAAGGTCAACGGCGTCTGCTACTTCGAGCGCTGATACGCGATACCGTTGTTCGGCGCGCAGATGCAAACGTTCGCGGCTGGTAATAAGGATGTGTAACCCTGGACATGCCGCCAGCAACTCGGCCACCAAGCGTACACTGGCATTCCCAAATTCGCCTTCCTCCCGTCCACCTTCGTTTTTCGCTGGGCGCGGCGTGGAATGGTGTAATAGCTGCTCAAAATTATCAAGGATGAGTAATAACTCTTTATGCCGCAAAAATTCGAGTAAAATTTGCGCGGGCGACTTGGCTGCGTTTTCACTTAGACCCAATTGTGTCATCAGTGCTGACGCCACCAGCTCTGGATCGGTAATTGCCACCAGTGTTACAAGTGCAACGCCATCTTTGTAGAGGCCTTGCACCCTGGCGGCCACTTCCAAACCTAGATGCGTCTTACCCACGCCTGGCGGTCCAACCAGTGTGAGCAGGCGGCCACTATGTCCTAGCAGTCGCTTGCTAAGCAACTGAATATCTTGTTCTCGCCCGATTAAGGTCGTGGGCGACATGGGAAGTGCGGTTAGTGCGTCGATGTGGGTTTCGCTGATAACCAGGCGTGTCTCGCGCCTCAAAATGAGTGAAGAAGGCGGTCGTTCGCCGCGGGCCAAGGCGGCTGATTCGATCAGAAGCGCTGCGGCATGTGGTTCGTCTTGTAAGCCTAGGGCTGGCACAAACGTTTGCAGCATGGTATTGACATCGGGCAGGCGAATGTTCTGTTCCAAGCTGGAGATAAAGGAGGTGCTATAGCCGACGGCGGCCGCGAGATCGCCTTGTGTCATCCCTGCACGTTTGCGCAACTGACGCAGTAGTTTACCGAATCTAACCGAGGCTTGTAAAGACACCAAATGCTCCTATACTGCAAAGCGTAGTCGACAAGCGGGGCCGATAACAAAGATGACCGAACTATAATCTGCCTTTGCCACGCTGTTTACGCATTCCCATTGGCAATTCTAATTGCAGGTAATATCTACTCTTCATTTTATTCTAGTTGTTTTCTAAGCGACGAGCAAATTTACAAGTTTTGTGTAATTTTTGTGTAAAAAACGCTTCTATATCGCGCATTTTGCGTGTATGCTAGCAGGATGCATAGGCAGATGCGCTACACCATTACCCTTACGATTAGCGAACAATGGACAGTTGTCTGGAATACAGAAGAACCAGACGGCATAGGCAACAATTCGGCAGTGGCGTCCAAATGTTGTACGACGCAGCCAGCCCTGGCAACTTCCCTGCTTATTGCTCCTGAATTGCTGGCCGCGATGACGCGGCAAGCCGAGCAACATGACCTCAGTGTTGCTGGCTATATCCAACGCTGGTTAGAAAAGAAATTGCTGGAATTTGGCTCGACGCCACTCATTTAAGCTGGATTTTTACACGGGGCGCTAAAGAGCGGAGTGCGATTCTGGCGAATGAAATGCGCCGTGATGTCGATTTACATCGTTTATATTTCTAGCAAATATATTTCTAGCAAAAATTGGGTCAGCTCGCCAATGGGATGAAATCAACCAACACCAATTGCCCGTTTCTCGCTTATGCTGGACCTTTTGAGCCTTGTGCTGGCTTATTTAATACCCTACGTTCCTTAATCGCCACCCAATCCACCGGATGACTACTGACGCACCCCCGGCCGACAGTAGCCATCTCTACGCTGTTTGATTGACGAAGCTATTTCGTCAATCAAACAGCGTAAATGTTTATACATTTGATAAAGCAAATTCCACGGCCTGCTCGGCCGTCATGGTATAGCCCGCCGTGTACTCTGCGTCGAAGCTCGTTTCATCGAGCTGAGTGTGGACCAAGGCAAATTGCCGGTTGAAATCCTCCTGATCCACGGCTTGGATCGGAATACTGATCGCTTGACGCAAAGCTTGCGCTGCACCAAAGAGCCGGGCCGCGATCTTGAATTGGCGTTGAATGCCGGCAACACCCGCTAGTTTTTCTAGTCCCGCCGCGACGGCGCGCCTATCACCAATCTGGTGGCTAAGTTGCAAACTCTCAGTCTGATAGGCTCTTGCTTGATCATAGCGCCCTTGATCATAGGCCACTTGTCCCAAGTTGTTGAGGGTAACGGCCACAAAAGCTTGATCGCCGGTCGCGCGCAATTTGACTAGGCTCTGCTCGTAAAACGCATTCGCTTGATCAAAATCTTTTTGCAAACGCGCCAGTTCACCCAAATTGACCAACGTGATCCCGCTGAGCCAAGTATCACCAATCGCTTGTGAGAAGGTCAGGCTTTCTTCTGATAATGCCCACGCGCGTGCATAATCGCGCTGACTGCAGGCTTCTGCGCTCAATCCATCGAGGGCATAGGCAATACCCCATTGATCCGCCGTCTGTCGCGCCAGGGCCAACGCCTGGTCAAAATAGGTCAGCGCCGCGCCAAGATCGGTTTGGCAAAAAGCGAGGCTTCCAGCATTGTTCAGAAATTTCACGTGGATGGCTGGGGGCAATACGGTTTGATAATGGGCCAAGGCAAATTTGGTCCGTTCAAACCATTCCCGGCCTTCATGAATATGGTTGCGCAAAGTCCAAAAGGGTTGCAGCGCGCTGCAAAAACGAGCCGCTTCCAGGTGGTTGTTCTCTGCCAGCACCCAAGTCAAGGCTGCCCGTAAATTGTGGATTTCTGCCTCCAGCCGCTCTGTCCAAGCGAGTTGATCAGGGCTATGTAAGGCCGAGGCGCCTTCCTCGGCCAGCGCGAGAAAATAGGCTGTATGGCGCTGTTTGGCCGCTTGCCACTCATTCTCGATGACCAATTTCTCGCGCGCGAACTCACCTATCGTATCCAACAGAAAAAAGCGCTGCTCTTGATTCACTGCCATATCTGCATGGACCAGGCTTTTGTTATGGAGTTCGTAGAGGGGCGCATCCTCAAAACCTAGGTGTGATAGCACCGTTAAATCAAAGCCACCCATAAAGACGCCCAGTGTCCGAAAGAGCGCCTTTTCTGTCGTATTCAATAGTGCATAACTGCGGTAGATCGCGTTGCGTAGGTTATGCTGGGGGCTAGGTAATGGGCGCGCACTATCATTTAATAGATTTAGACGGTGATCGTATAGCCGCACCAATAGTTGTTGTGGAGAGAAGCGATCAAAGCGTACCGCACTTAATTCAATCGCCAAAGGCAGATAGTCAAGTTCCCGGCAGATGGCTTCGATTTGTGGTTGATTTTGTGGCGTTAAAACAAAATCTGGTTTAGCGGCTTGTGCGCGCTGCACAAACAATTCAACGGCAGAGGGCAATGCCAACGCTGATATTTTGTAGCGCTGCTCGGCGCGTAAACGTAAGCGCTCTCGGCTCGTCACAATCACGCTTAAGTTTGGGCATTCGGCGAGTAGCTCAGCGACCAACGGCGCGGCCGCCATGATCTGCTCAAAGTTATCCAGCAACAAGAGTAACTCTTTGTGGCGGAGAAATTCAAGTAACTTAACTTTGGGCGGTTTCTGGCTGGTTTCATTAGGTTCTAGCGCCGCTAGCAGCGTGGCCGCAACCATCTCTGGATCGTAAATTGCGGCCAACGATACAAACCGCACCCCATCCTTGTAATAGCTTTGCAATTGCGCCGCCATGGCCAGCCCCACCCGCGTCTTGCCAATCCCAGGTGGTCCCACCAGTGTCAGCAGACGCCCGCTGTGATTTTGCAACCGGCGACAAAGACTTCTCACTTCTTGTTCGCGCCCAACTAATTCGGTGGAGGGTTCGGGCAAATGTGTCGCGGGTTGGACAATTTCTGGGGTAATAACGACTTGGGTTTTCCGCTTGATGGTGATGGCGACCGGCGGGCGCTCCCCACGCGCCCTCGCTGCTGATTCAACTAAGCGTTTGGCAAGGTGCGGTTCCTCCTGCAAGCCCAGGGCTGGGATAAAAAAATGTAACACAGTTTCAATATCTGGCAGGCGGCGATTCTGTTCCAGCGCACAGACAAACGATACGCTATAGCCGACGGCGGCCGCGAGATCACCTTGCGTCATACCGGCGCGTTTGCGCAGTTGTTTGAGGAGATTGCCAAATGTGTGGAGTGGCGTTGAGGACATAAGGCTGTTCACTGGCTCCTTGCAAAATTATACCTGCTCACATTTTAATCTGTGTACAAATAAACGAGCAACTAGGTAATTTATAGCATTTTTCAGGCCGCGCCCAGGTACAGATAAATCATCGTTAAAGGAGCCTATGTCGCTCGTTTTCTGGGCGTATTCTCAGACCGAGCCAACCGTTACTATGGCCGAATAAATCTGACTTTTTTCATAATAATTGACACTCTGTTGTCTCTATGCTATACTGCGCGGCGATTTCCGTGAACATCGGTGGCAACATCATTAGAAATTATTAGAAGATGTGTCCGCGGTGACTCACCAGTAATGGCTAACTGGTCGCTTTATTTGCATAAGGTCGCTTTATTTGCATAAGGAGGTTACGTACCGTGGCAATATCTTGGCCGTGGACAACAAAGCAGAAGTCAAAAATTCTGTGGTTGGATTTAGGTGATTTAGGGGATCTTGTCCACCCCAACGGCCCACATGAACAGTGGCAAGATCATGGTCTCGGTCTCCTGCGCACTATCTTGCATCAAAACGGCGTGCTGACAGATTTAGCCTCCACTCGTGCCGTTACCTCCTGGGAACAATTGAGTAATCAAGTGAAGAGCTATGATACGTTGATCATGAACGTACGTAGTTATACCTTCCCCGTGGCCTATAAAGCAGCCCAAATTTTCAAAAAAATGAACCCTAATGGCACCATCTTGACTGGCGGCATGCATGCAACTGTCGCGCGGGACGAGATGGAGGAGATCAAGGAATTCGATAAAATTTGCCAGGGGCCAGGCGAAAATATAATTGTTGATCTGGTGAAAGACCCCAGCGCGTTTCCGCGCGTCATTCAAGGGATTGGCGCCAAATCGATGGCTGAGTGGCCGACCATTGACCGCACCCTGTGGCCCAAACCAAACAGTTGGAAGACAAAGCGCAAGTTTAACTGGCCGTTAGAACCCGAATGTGGTTGGGGACCTGGCCCAGTGGTGACAATTCTCACCAGCCGTGTCTGTCCATGGCAGTGCGTCTTTTGCAATGAAAACTCCTATATTCCCAATATGGGGCGTCGTCCGGTTGAGGCCGTTATTGAGGAACTGAACTATCTTGACGATAAATATGGGGTCGGCTCGGTGGTGATTCACGACTCGATGTTTTTTCAGAATCCTCGCTGGTTGCGTGAATGGATCGATTTGTACCCGCGCAAGGCGAATAAGATTTGGCCCTATTGGGCAGCCGGTCGTGCGGATACCGTGCGACAGTGGCCTGATCTATTTGAGGCGCTGATTCGCGAAACTAACTGGAAAACTGTCTCGATTGGCTTTGAATCGGGCAGCGATCGAATTCTGCGTCTGCTCAATAAAGAGTGCACAGAAGAAGATAATTATTTTGCGATTGATCTGCTCAATAAATTGGGTGACGAACTGGAAGCCAAAGGTCAAGAGCCACCCAAATTCTGGTCGAATATTATGCTGGGTATTCCGGGCGAGAGCCATGAAGATGCTTTTAAGACCATGCGCATGCTAAAACGTATGAAGCGCGTCTTTCCGTCGATTGCTTTTTATGCCCCCTATCCTGGTTCCGCCCTGGGCAACCAACTGATCGCCGAAGGCAAGAGCCGGATGAGCAAAGATAATTACCACCGTTTCCCCGATGACGAAAAGGTCAAAGGGGTCGATTATCATTTCTATCGCGAACTGTTAGCCGGCAAATATGACAGCGAGATCTATGGCGGGCAAAATGGCAGTGGTTACGGTTCCGATCTATATGAAGGCGCGTTGATCAAAGCGTAACACAAATCATTAATAGCGAGGTTATGCAGCGTCTATGAGCAGTTTTAGCAACCCACACTATATGTATTTGTTTGAGATGAAAAGCGGCAAAAAAAAGCTGGCCTACGGTCAGTCGCCAGAAGATGCGTTAGACATCTTGCAGATTCGCTTGTCGGATGAAGAGATGGCACAAATCATCAAAGATAACTATCTCAAAATCTCGCAGCGTGAGTTGCAACAGCATGTAGCTAACCTGGGGTAGGGGATTGTTATGCGACTTTCAACCGAGCATATGCATATCATCCGTGAATTAGCCCGCGGAAGTCGCCTCCAAGATCATCGCAATCTAGAGGGCGATAAAGTCTACAAGTTACATCCACTCGATACAGCCCCGGCAGAGATCATTGATGCAGCCGTTGTTGGCGCTTTAAAACGCCAGCAACTGATTGCCAGCAACATGAAATTCCCGGCAGCCACCTATTTGCTCACGGATAAAGGGATGGAACTGGCCATGCGCCTGACTGGGGTGCAGACGCGGCCCCTTGGCTGAAAAAAACTATTCCGCTGCTCTGGTTGAATAAGGTGAACACGTTGCTCAATCACTTGAAAAATGAATCCGCACTCTTTGGGCTAACGCTTACAGCTAATAATTATGGTGAATTTCATAATAATTGACAGTACGCCTAAACTGTGGTATATTGGTAAGGCTTAAATTTCTAAAGCATTTGGGCTAAAGGGACTTGGGGTAAGCTGTGCACGCAGTTCGCAAACATATCCTAGAAATTCTAAAAGAAGGGAATGGCGCGACGGTGGCCGAACTAGCGGATAAGCTAGAGATGGCGCCGGTTTCAGTGCGGCATCATCTGGATATTTTGCAGGGCGATAATTTGATCTTGGTCGAACGCATTGAGCGCAAGGGCAATGTAGGGCGGCCGCAATTAATTTATGCCTTGACCGAGGATGCCACCAGCTATTTCCCCAATAATTTCGCGGCGCTCGCAGGCAATTTAGTTCGCCAGCTCAAACAGATTTTGCCCCAAGAACAAGTCGAATGTGCATTTCGTTCGCTGGCCCATGAATTGGCTGGGGAGTTAAGCCGCGAAGACTTGGCTGAGGCGACTTTTGAGACTCGTCTAGAGCGTGTAACCGCATTTTTGAATGAGCGTGGTTATCTAGCGCACTGGGAGCACGCTGGTGACAACCCTGAAGCTGGTTATCTGTTGCACAAATGCAATTGCCCTTATGCTGGGGTGGCTGGTCAGCATTCCGAACTTTGTCTGATGGATCAGACGTTGATGGATGATTTACTCGGCAAGCCAAGCAGGCGCACGACGTCGATTCTCGTGAATCATCGTTGTTGCACCTATCATATTGGCCATGTTGAGCCTACGGAGATCATGCTGGTCGGTTAAAGGTGAAGCGTGAAGAATAATATTCATTTTGAGCACACAAATTTAGGTTCGGTTCGTATTGATCCAGTGCCAGGCGCGTATGCAATTGAGCCTATGAGCGACAGCTATGGTCGGCGCATTAACTACCTGCGCATCAGCTTGACCGATGCCTGCAATTTGCGCTGTGTCTATTGCATGCCCGAAGACATGAATTTTCGACCGCGGCACGAATTGATGACCGATGAAGAGTTGCTTTTGCTGGTCAAAGTCGGGGCCAGTCTGGGGGTCAATAAGGTGCGCCTGACCGGTGGCGAACCGACGATTCGCCCGAATGTGGTTGAGATCGTGCGTGAAATCGCTAGGACGCCGGGCATCAAAGATCTGGCGATGACGACCAATGGTCTGCTTTTGCCCAAGCTAGCCAAACCGCTGGCCGAAGCTGGCCTGAAACGCGTCAATATTAGCATTGATACGTTGGATGCAGAGAAATTTCATCGGATCACCCGCTGGGGCCATATTGCCGATCTTTGGCGTGGGATCCGGGCGGCTGAAGAAGCTGGATTGACGCCAGTCAAGTTGAATGCTGTTGTTGTACGTAACTTTAACGATGGCGCCGACATGGTTGAACTGGCGCGCCTCACTTTAGAAAATGATTGGGATGTGCGTTTCATCGAGATGATGCCTTTTGGCGAGATTACCGACTTTCAGCAGACCAATGTGGTGACCTATAAAGAGATGCGTGCCCAGATCGAAAGTGCATTTGGCCCATTAGAAGAAGCCAGCTACGATTTTGTCGACCCGAGTCGTCCTTTTCGCATCCCTGGTGCGATGGGCACCCTTGGCTTTATTAGTAGCGTGACCGAGCCGTTCTGTCAGGGCTGTGGCCGTGTTCGTTTGACGGCCGATGGTAAATTGCGGCTCTGTTTGTTACGCGACGACGAGGTGGATTTGTTAACGCCGTTGCGGGCTGGTGCTAGCTTTGAAGAGTTGCGCATTTTGATGCGCGAAGGCTCTTTTCACAAGCCGTGGGGGCACGATTTGGCGCACGGTCTGGTGGCAGAGAAGCGCTCGATGAACCAAATTGGTGGATAATTGGTCGTGGTAAAGCGTAACTGTGCGCTGGTAAATAAACTTTGCGATCAATTTACCA
>JAPLGZ010000600.1 GCA_026389895.1 Chloroflexota bacterium
GTGGTCGGGATTGCCTTCTAGCTTGGTGGGGCGATTGAGCTGACTCTGCGCCAAAAGCCCCATCGCATAGCCACCCAACTGCATAGCCGTGGCAAAAAAGAGCGGTTGCCCAGGAATGGTCTCTTCGGGCGCCTGGACATAAGGTACAATCTTTGCTGGCGGTTCGCTCGCGCAAGCCGTCAACCCAGCCAAGGCAAGTGAGGCACCCATCAACTTTAGAAAATTTCGGCGGTTCAGAGACGGCAGCCATTCGGAGGCCTGGCGGGGAAATTCGCGGTATAAAAATTCCTGAAAAGAGTCAGTCTCCGCTAATTCTTCCAAGCTGCGCCAATAATCGCGACCCTGGGACGATGCCAGGCGTGCTTGAACGGCGGCTAAATCGAGGCGGGCATTGGTCATAATGTTATCCAAGAAAAGTATGGTGCAATAGGCAATTTGATGGTAAGTGATGAGTGCTGAGTGGAAAAGGTCATTCGATCTCACTCAGCACTTATCACTCATCACTTATCAGATTTCACCGATGACAGACCGAACAGTCCGTCAATTGTTTGGGGTGAATCCCATACTGGGCAACCAGTTGTGGCCCCAAAACTGCTTGATCGGTCGGCGGCTGCCAGCCCATTGTAAAGACCGCATTGCGGGGCCGGATATACTTGGCGGGATCGCGGTGGCAGTCGAGACACCAACTCATCTGTAGCGTCTGCACTTTGGTCACAACGGGCATTTGGTCGACGCGGCCATGACAGGTTTCGCACCCAATCCCCTGGTGAACGTGGACGGAATGATTGAAGTAGACGTAATCTGGCACATTGTGGACACGAATCCACTCTAGGGGTGTGTTATTCTGGGCGCTGGCGCGCACTAATTCTAAAACTTTAGAATCCTTGGCCACTTGGGCGTGACAGCCCATACAGGTGGAGGTGGGCGGGAGGCTGGCTGTATTACTCTCTTCGACCGCGGTATGACAATAACGACAATCCAGACCGAGACCGCCAACATGTTGTTTGTGACTATAGGGCACCGGTTGGGCCTTTACGACGCCGACATCAGTCACATAGGGCGAATTCACGATATAGTAGCCTAGCCAGCCCACCCCAGCCAGTATAAAAACGACCGCCAAGAGCGTGATCCTGACAATAAAATTCATACTTGGATGGAAGATTTGGGACATAGGTTTGCCTTTACTAATTTGGGCCTTTACTACTTAACGTGCATATGCGCGGAATGGATTGGTCTGGGTCAACTGTGTAATGGTTATTTCATCGATGCCGGCGCTACGCAGTTTGGGGAGAAAATGTTCGGAAAGATAGGTATAGGGTTGAGGAATGCCACCACCTGGCTGCGATGGATCATACCAGCCGCGATCATGGCTAAGCAATAGTTGCTGCCCGTAGCCCGCGGCTAACAACTGCTGGATGCGTTCAATGTAAACTTCATCGGCAAAACCAGCGCTGCCAATGGCGTCATATTCGATCCAGGCGCCACGTTGCGCCATCTCTAGGTGAAGCTTGAAATCTGGTTCGGCCTGTGTGTGGATCCAGATAAAACGTTCGGCCGTATAACCGGCGGCTTCGAGGATGTCAAGCTGGTCGCGCACGACATGCCCGCGAATGGTATGGCTGCCGATAATCGCGCCCGTGGCGGCCCCGGCTTGCGCAGCGGCCCGCAGAATTTTCGTTTCAGAAGGTGTAATGCCATCATCGCCGGCGCTGACCTTGATCCAGGCGGCTTGTACACCGCTTGTTTCGATCTGGCCCGTCAACTCGCCCAGCATCCAGTCGCGCAATTCTGCTTCGCTGGCTGCTTGTGCCCAGGCCGGAATCCACGGTTCGCGATAGATGCCGGTTGGCACGACAATGGGAAAATGGGTGGCTTCAGAGACTGCCCGGTCGATATCGGCGCGCCGCCCAACGCCCACCGGCGTGCATTCCACGAGCGCTGTCACCCCTAGCCGCTTAATCTTTTCGATCTCTGGCGCCATGACGCGGATCACATCGGCTGGGTCTGCCTGAAGATAGGCGTTTTGCCCTAGCGGCCCTAAGTCGACAAAAATGTGTTCATGAGGGAGGATCATTCCTACGGCTTGCTGGGTAAGCGGCCCCAGCGTGGTAAGCAAATGGACCATCAGACTTTCTCATCAGGCTGACATTAAGTGACTTTCGTGGTGTTGCACAATTATCTCTGATGATCGACAAATGTGCAAGTTGTAAATGATAACAGGGCGCGCAGCGCCAACTTCCGGGAAGTGACCACTGACATCTGAGTTATACCAAACTGGTTGTGGTCACTTCCCGGAAGTTGGCTAGTCCAACCAATTAAACTAAATACTGCTTAAACCAGGCCAATGTATCTTCCCAAGCCTGCGTCGCCTGTGCTTCCACATACCGATCGCCTGTATCGTTGTGGAACGCATGGTTGACGCCAGGGTAGACATTCATCTTGTGCGTGATGTTGGCCGCGGTCAAGGCTTTGTCCAACGGCTCCATAGCGCCCGTAATGCGCGTGTCCAATTCGGCATAGACACCGAGTACCGCTGCCTTGATATTGGGCACCTTTTCCAGATCCGGCGCAGGTCCATAGAACGGCACCGCCGCTTTGAGTTCAGGGATCGCCTCGGATGAGGCCCAGGTCACACCGCCACCGAAACAATAACCAGTCATCCCGGCCCGCGCCCCGTCGACATAGTCAAGTGTTTGGGCATATTTGAGACCGGCGGCAAAGTCGCCAACATGCCGATCAATGCCTGCGCCAGTCAATAAGCCAGGGCGTTGATCGTTGTCGATCTTGTCCGAGCCACCTTCTCGTGAGAGCAGATCGACAGCCAAGGCTACATAACCGGCCTTGGCAAAGCGCCGCGCTACATCTTTGATGTGTGGCGTCAAGCCTCGGTTTTCATGGCAGACGAGTACAATGGCGTATTTACCCTCCGCCGCTGGGCGGGCTAAGTAGGCCATAATCTTGTCGCTGCCATTGTCATAAGTGATATCGCTGCCGCTGACGGACGGATCGCCTTCGGGGACGGAGAGTGGGCTTTGGGCATCGGGCACCGCGCCGGTTTCAGTCGTGGCGGCGGTGGTGGGTGGCGGCGTAGGCTGCGGCATGGGTGTATTCGCACTTGGTAACTCGATTGGACGGCAACCTGCGGCAGCCATTGCTGCAATGGTGGCCGACATACTCCCCGTTATGAAGGCCACGCGCCGAATAAACGTGCGCCGGCTCATCGACCCTTCGCGATAATCGTCATAGAACTCTTCTACCAGATATTTTTCGAATTTACTTAGTTGTTGCATCGGTACAGTCTCCTTTGTGGTCGATCAAAAAGATAGGCTAGGACTTGGCTGTGGGCTAGCGCTGCCTAAAACCCCCAGAATTTTCAACGGCGGGCAAGTAAGGCGAAGCCTACGGCTAAAACTTGATCCAAATGCCGGTGACAACTGATGGCAGTATACCAAAAACCTATCAAGAACTGTTGAAGACTTATCAAGAACTGTTGAAGATAGATGTACGATAAGCATACGATAACCATACATATTCTATACGAGATTCGATTTTATAATAATCACTTTTGCTTTATTTCTCATCACCGCCAGACTATCTTCGTCCTGCTCATATTGCGCAATTGCCAACAAAACTTTGATGAAGCCGCGCGCAACACGCGCGGCTAATTTGACAATCTGCCTGGCTGGGTGTGTAATATTTCTGTAACGAAATATTTTGTAACAAAATGTTCTGTGTAGAAATGATAGGGACTCTTTTGGATAATTCAACGGACGATTTGGCTGGTGAAGCCATTCATAAATTTCTGATATTGAACCGTTATTTGCGCCAATATGCCCGGCAAATAACTGACCAAGGCGTCAGTCCGCGCGAATTTTCGATTTTGCGATTTTTGCTCGAGTCTGGCTCGGCTACCGTTGGCCAGGTGCAGGAATATCTTTATTGTAGCGCCAGCGTTGCCTCCACCGTGATCGCCAAATTGGAAGAGGCCGGCCATGTGACGCGCACCCGTTCAGCCGAAGACAATCGTGTTGTCATCGTTGAGATAACGCCCGCCGGTCGTGAGGTTGCGCAAGAAAACCCGCTGGGCGGGATTGTGCTATTGCGGCGCCGACTGCCTACGTTGTCCAGTGAACGGCTTCAGGTGATTAACGCCGCCTTGGCCGATATTATGCAGTTGATGGACATCGATGATGATGGGGTTAGTAATCAGGGAGGTCAGTGATAACAGATGAAATCTCTATGGCGTATGACTCGGTTTGTGCGGCCCTATCGTTGGGTGATGATCATCGGGCTGCTTTTGGTGGTATTACCCGTCGCGATGGAGCTAGTCGTCCCGTCACTGCTCCAGTATATTGTGGATAAAGGCATTCGCGCCAACGACATGTCTGTCATTATCCGGGGTTCTTTGATCATGCTCGCTTCGGCTGTGGTTGGCGCGATTGCTACGCTTGGCCAAGGCTTCTATCGTGCTCGCCTGTCGCAAGGCACCGCCTTTGACATGCGCAATGAGATGTTTACGCATATCCAAGCCCTCTCCTTTGCCAATCTAGATGAGATGCAGACTGGCCAACTGATGACGCGGCTTTCTAGCGACGTGGATGTGGTCAAAGGGTTCGTCAGCGCAGGTCTGGCCCTGATCTTGCGCGCCGGATTAATGATTATGGGCAGTGTGATTCTGCTCTTGATGACAGATTTGCAGCTTTCTCTGATTGTGATTCTGTTGCTGATTCTGGCTGCGATCCTGATTCGGATCATTATGCAGACGGCGACGCCATTATTTTCCGTCGTGCAGCAAAAACTCTCGGCGCTCAACACGATCCTCCAAGAGAATCTAGCGGGTACACAGGTGGTCAAAGCCTTTTTTTGTCTGCGTCAATGGTTTATATTCGATCTCCATCCGCTGTTGCTTTTTCAATTGCTCTTTTTCGTGCCGCAGCGCTTCATCAGATGCAATATGCTTGCGTGGATCTGTAATAAAAAAGTGGTCTCTTGCAGCGCATGCGTACTCTTTTCTGGCTCGCTCGCATCCATCATGCCAGAAATAGCCAGCTTGATCCCGTGAATCCAACTGTCCACCGCATCAGAGACAGATAGATTGTCGCGTCCCACCCCGATCAAGACTGTTGCCAGGTGTTTCTTGCCCATGCGCCCTAACGACCAACAAAGTTCGCGCACTAGTATGGTCAATTCTGGGGCGCCAAACCGACCAGGCTCTCCCCTGTCAGCAATGGCGATCATGCGGTTGGTTTCGATTAGCTCGTGGGCAGCTAGGCGTAATCGATCTAGGTGGCCAGCGACGATCTGGCTTATGCTCAGCCAAATCGGCTCGCGACCTTGGGTGCGCTCCATCGAGGTTATTTGGCTGCCCAGCAGACCGGGCATGACCACTACATTCACCCGCTCGGTTGTTTGGCGTTCGTTGGTCATCATCGAGGGAATCCTTCTTTTGTTCGTCGCACATCAACAATGCCAGCGTCAGTGCAATCACGGTAACGCTTCAAGGCAGCGAACAGACTGTCGCCTTTTCATCAACGAAGGTTATATAAAAATCAGCCCCTACTCTGCGCTGGGTGCTTGCCCTGCGCAACCATCGTCGCCAGCGTTTCCGCTAGGCTGGATTGTGGTTGAAAACTGAGGCGCTCTTTTTTGTATGGCAGATGCCGATTTTGACTGATGATCGGCGCGTTGATCAGGAAGTTGCACTTGCCTTGGTAAACAGCCACCCTGTGATCATTCACGCTTTTAGCTTCAATGCCGCGCGTTTGGTTTTGGTGCGTCCGCGACGGGGTTTCACCGGGCGCGTGTCCGTCCGACCACCGATGGCAGCGCCATCAATCAATGCCGGGGTGATCTCTCTGCGGGTGCGTTGTAAGACCACATAGAAAGAGTGATGACCAATCGTATTAAGCAGTTCGCCGTTGGGCGCTGGCTCATCGGCGTGCCGATAGTGAAGGCCAAAGACCTCTTCGCTGGGCGCATCCATGATCCAAAGCTTAAATGTGCCATTAAAGAGCGGGATGTCACATCCTGGTTCACTCTCTGGTTTGTCTAGCTGTTTGGGGGCTGGTGGTGTTTCACTGTTGCCTTCCCAGTTCCACCCTACCAGGACCTCGCGCATGCGGTGGCCCTGCTCATCTAACACATCGATAAAGATATTGTGCCGGCTGCGATTTTCTTCTGGCATCAGATGGTGAATGCCAATGACTTTCCAGTAGATCTCGCTGTTTGGTGTATTGACTGCATGGATGCCTACGCCGTAACTGATGGCATCATTGATGGGCTCGCTGCTGCTGTTGCCGACAAAGCGTTGGTTATAACCCTGAAAATCGAAGCCGGTCACGCCACGCACCCCTCGAGGCAAGGGCAGTGGATCCGCCCGTGATGTGAAGCGGCGCAGAAGGCCACGATTGCCAGCGTTTAGTTGCACGGCATAAGCACGGAACAGATCGCAAAGCGCCTGAAAATCAGCATGATCCGAGCTAATGCCCACTGAGTCGTCGCTGTCACCCGTTGAATGGTCCATGCTAAAGCCCCACGGCAAATAGCCCTTCGCACCCAGGCTCAGCCAGCGCTCTATATGCTCCCGATGTTTGGCCACTCGGTCGGGGAAAAGTTCCCGATCAAAGCCAGCCTCTTCGACGATAAAGGGTTTATTGCAACGCGCCGCCAGCGCGGCATCCTCATAGACACGCAGATCACCCTCGCGATCCCATTTGCCCTCATAGCTATGAATGGTAATGAAGTCGATATTCGGCGATTGGTACAATTCCTCTTGCTGCACCGGGCTATGCAGCCAGGCATGGTGGGTGCTTTTCATCCCTGTCGTCACCATATGGTTGGGATCGATCCGTTTGATCGCTGCCGCTGTGTCCAGATTAAAACGTGTAAAGAGCCAGGGATTCGGGTCGTTGGGGTTGTTCAGATCGCCCCGGTCCAACTTGAGTTCATTGCCGATCTCCCAGGCAAAGATATTGGTATCATCGCGAAAAGCGGTCACGATCTGTTCTACAAAAGGCAGATAGCTTTCCCGATAGCGGCCGGCAAAAAAGTCGCGACTAAGCAGCGGGCCGTTGAAGAGCCACTGTTCATCATCGCCGGGATGCTGAAATGGCGCATCATGATAAAGATTGGTAAAGACCGGTAGCAGGTAGAGGTCGGAGAAATGGCTATCCACAAGATCAAGCAATTGACGCAGCCGACTTTGTAGTTCGTCGCGCGCGACGCTTCGGTCCGATAAAAAGAGGCGTACGACGCGTGCCCCCAGATCATAGACCGCTTGCAATTGTGCCAGTTGATGCTCTGGACGCGAGAACATCAGCGGGTCGGAAACACGCCGACCATAGTGAGCCAGACCACGTAGATTGTAACCAAAGCAGTGGAAGGGCTGCCCCTGAACCTGAAATTCCTGGCCGACGGCTTTGACAAAAAAGCCGCGAATGGCTCGCCCGATTGCCTGCGGTGCAGGTACTTCGATCGCCACCCACACTAAGTCACCAAAGCGCTCACCGGCCGCGGTGCACATTTGCCATACACTCAGATGGTGACCGGCGGTGTTGGGCGCCATCATCTGCACGGTGATCGGCGCTTCTCCTCCAGGTGGGATCTCGGGCAGGGCAACACTCGCCGGCGCGCCCAGGGTAGGACCTTCTAGATGCGTCAATGCATAGCCTGCCGGCCAGGCATGATTGCCAGAGTTGCGCAGGAACCAGGTCTCTGTAAAGGGAGTCTCTGCCTGGAAAACGGTGCCATCGGGGATTAGATCTTGCACAAAGGTGGCATCGTCCCAATTGGGATCGAGCAATGAATCAATAAAAGTGGTGGGATCGATGATGTGATTCGGATAGCCGGGCAAATCGGCATCCTCTTGCTTGAGGGTTAAATGGAGATGTGGCCCTTCTGTATTACCGGTCAATCCGGCCAAACCCAGCGTTTCGCCTGCCTGCACCCGCTGCCCTTCGCTGACCATTGCCTCTTGTAAATGGGCATAAATCGTCTCATAGCCATTGGCATGGCGGACGCGCACGTTGATCCCATAAGGGCGACCGTCGTTGGGGTAGACATGTTCTACCGTGCCGTTGGCTACGCAGAACACCTGGCTACCGACGGTAGCAGCAAAATCAACGCCCTCATGACCGGCTAGACCAAACTGGGCATAATATTCGGGTCGTTCACCAAAATGTTGCGTGATCTGCCTGAACTCGGTGGGCCAGGCGCGAAAATGAAAGTTACTCACGGGGAATCTCCTGTTTGAACGCGCTAGATGAGCTGTGCTGTCGGGCCTGCGCCTCCCGTTGCCCCGACAGCTCCGATGGTCTATAACGGGTGATGCAAATAGCGTCTACTCGATAGACAAGCCTGTTGTTTGGCTTGCCCTATGGTTGAGATTGGCTGATGCTTTGTTGCTACAAATTGCCTTTTGTAAGTAAACGAAAAAAAACTTAATTTTGCGACAGCTAAACTACCGTGAGTAAGCAACGACGGAGCAAAAGCCGTTGCTAAGCGCGAGCCTCAAACCCTGCGCAGTGGCAGCATAAGGCCGCATCGCGTGCTACCCTCTTCTATAAGGAATGGTTCGGCCAGCGTGGACCTCAACCGTGGTCGGCCAGGGGATGCTGCTCGTGGCTGATGGTCCACGCTCGCGTCTATTGAGAGCATCGCACCCCCATTCTGATCGTGCGCTAACCAACCTCTGATCGATCCCTCACTTTGGCAACCTTGGCGGTCTGCTTATTCGTGGCATGGGCCAAGGCTAGACGCCCATTGCGATCGCGCAGTGCTGGGTGGCCGGTACACTTGCCGCCAGCCTCTTTCGGTCAATCCTCGGCCTTGATTTGGTTGATCGCAATGTCAGCCGCTTTATAGGTCACTCTATACAAGAAAATATAAGAAAAATCAGATGGGCACTTGTCCCAAAAAGGGCCGTTCAACCGTCTTTATATATGATGAACACATGGGGTGGTCATCCCGCGCACAGAGGGTGAACCTGTTTGTTGCGGAGAAAATATAAGGAAAAGTAATGATTCAGGTCTGCTTGAATCGTTACCTTAAAAGGAGTAGCATAATGAAAATTGTTATTTTTGGGGCGAATGGCCAAACCGGCAAACTGTTGACACAACAAGCCCTCGCCGCGGGCCATACGGTGACGGCAGTTACCCGTCATCCCGAGACCTTCCCGCTCCGTCACGCAAATTTGCAGGTGCTGCGTGGTGATGTGTTCGATCTCGGCGCGGTGGAACAAGCGGTGGCTGGACAGGAGGCAGTTCTCTCTACGCTTGGGGTGCCTTTTAGTCGCCAACCGATCACTGTCTATTCCCAAGGCGCAGCACATATTGTGCGGGCCATGCACCATGCTGGCGTTCGGCGCCTTGTTTGTGTGAGTTCGAGTGCCACCGAGCCGCATGTTGATCCGCAGGGCGGTTTCATCTTTGAGCGAATTATCCAACCGGCGATTATTCGGACGATTGGGCGGACGACGTATGAAGATATGCGGCGGATGGAAACGTTGGTCATGAATAGTCACCTTGAATGGACGATTGTCCGGCCATCGGGTCTTTTTGAAACACCAGCGGTCACGGACTACCAGGTGGCAGAAACGTATATCAGAAGTAGATTTACCGCTAGGGCCGATCTGGCGGCCTGCCTGCTCCAACAACTTACCACTGAGCAGTATCTGCATAAGATTGTGGCGGTGGGCACTTTTGCCGTACAGCCTAACCTGTTGAAGCTGATTATGAAAGAGGCATTCCAGCCCGCGAAATCGTGATATACTCATGCTTCGCACTCATTTAACAAACACGCGTAGGGGCACGCGGTCGGCGGCGCACGCAACAATAGATAGACCTTCAAACAACTTTCGCCGCCGACCGCGTGCCCTACGCGCGTTCGTTAGATGAGTACGTAACGTGAGTGATATCCAGCAACGTTTCCTGCGCTGTATCTGGCTTTGGAGAATCATGGAAGAGACATTTGAAAGTTACCGGCGCTACTTGTTTGCCATCGCCTATCGTATGCTCGGGAGTGCGATGGATGCCGAAGATATGGTGCAGGAGACCTACGTGCGTTATTCGGCTGCTCCGAAAGAGACCATTCGCTCACTTAAAGCGTACCTCGCCACGATCCTCACCCGCTTATGTATCGATCAACTCGAACTTGCGCGCCGGAAGCGCGAACTGTATGTAGGGCCTTGGTTGCCAGAGCCAATCCTCGCTGCTGAGACAACTGAAACGGGCGATCCAGAACAGCGTGTCTATACCGAAGAGTCGATCTCGTTGGCATTTCTGGTCTTGTTGGAGCAACTCCAACCGTTTGAGCGCGCCGTCTTCCTGCTGCGCGAGGTCTTCGCCTATGAGTTTGCCGAGATTGCCGCCATGCTGGGGAAGCGCGAAGCGGCCTGTCGGCGCTCGTTCAGCCGGGCGAAACAACATCTGCTCGCCCACCGGCCCCGCTTTCCAGCCTCGCGCGAAACGCACCGGCAGTTGCTCAGTAGCTATATCCAGGCCGTTGAGACCGGTGAAATGAAGACTTTGATGAGCCTGCTCGCCGAGGATGTAACGCTGTGGGCAGATGCGGGCGGGAAGCTCAAACAGGCTGCGCTTCGCCCGATTATCGGGCGTGATGCGGTGGCGCACTTTAGTGTGGGCACCCAGCGCTTCTTGCCAAAGGATCATCAGGTCAAGATGACCGCAGTCAACGGCCAGCCCGCTGTGCTCATTCTTGTCGATGGAGTGGTCTTCTCTGTCTTGATGATTGAAGTGGAAGCCGAGCAGATTCGCGCCATTCATGTCATGGCCAACCCCGATAAACTCATCCACGTTCAACCAGCGGAGCAGTAGCCGCGGGTTGACCCATGACCTACCTATACTTGGATTGGCTCGCGGCGTTTTTTCCCTGATTGATCAATAGGGCGGGCGTTCTTTCCAAACGGGGCGTTGATAGCGGAAGACGCGCCGCAGCCAATCTACATCGATCGTCGGTAGGTGTTGTTCAACTAGATCATAGGTCTCTTCGACGAGCGCGGCTAGTTGGCGGGCGCCTTCGGCGGGCGCGACCTGGTAGATTCTTTTTAAGCGCAACGCCAGGTTGGGCGGGGCAATGGGCAGGCAAGCGACGACGATATCCAGCCACTTAAAACCAAAATAGTAGATGTGATTGACCCCGAGCAGCATATGCAGCAATTGCTGCTCGACTTGGTTGAAGCTCTGGTAGAGTCCGAGTAAATTTTCGTTGCGATGGAGAAACATCTGCCAGCGCCAGAAATGATCAATGGTCGCA
>JAPLGZ010000525.1 GCA_026389895.1 Chloroflexota bacterium
CGCCCTGCTCGGTCAGGTAGAAGATTGGTGCCGCCAGGGGCGTGGTTGCGGTGGGAGGCTCGACAAAACGCAGTTGCGTCACCGCCAAGGCCAGATTGTTAGGGCCAGGGTTGGCGCTAGCACTGGCGAGCGCCGGATAAAAATGGGTAATCGTCGCCCAATCGGCGCGACCGGTGGTCTGCGCCGCCATCGTCTTCGCACACCCACTGCCCCATTCGGTTGCGAAAAGAAATTCGGTGTAATCCTCGCGATAGGGATCGGTCATCGCGCTGCCGGTGCAAGAAGCGACAGGGATCAGTTGATCACCCTGGAAGCCCAGATAGTTATCATCCAAATAGAAGAGGTAGTGACCCAATTCGTGGGCAAAGGCGCGCTCCCAATCTTCACTCTGAGCACCACTACTCGGCTCACCATAACGATTCCACTGCGCGCCCATGCGAATGAGGCCCGGTGCATAATTGATGGTCTGGGCGCGCGGCACGGCCGGCGGCCCCACAGTCTCCGAGATTTCGGTCGTCACGATGCCACCCTGAGCGGCGTTAGGGCGCAGACGATTGGTAGCGTAGAGCTGCACATCGGCCGCTTCCCAATGCTCGCGATTCTGGTAGATGGTGACATCCCCCAACGCCGCGCGACCATTCGTCCAGTCGTAGAGAAATTGTGAGGCGCGCCCAATGTCAAACTGTAACTGGGCCAGAAATTGGATATCCTGGCGGGCATCCCATTCGAGTGAAATGTCCAGGTTGAAGAGCAGCAGCGGGTTGGCGGACGAGACAGTCAACGTCTGCACACCGCTCGCCGTGACCTGCGTCATGGTCAAGCCAGTGGGATTGGGAATGGCGCTGCTGGCATAAAGGGTAAAGGTCTGGGTGGCGCTAATCGGGGCCAACGCCACCAACTGAGCACCCACGGCCAGCGCAGCCCGCCCGCTTAGATAGCCCTGACTGTTGGTGCGAAAGGGCGCGCCGCCTGACGTTGCGGCCAGGGGTTCCGCCATCCCACCGCGATTGGCCCGCAATTGGTAGACAAGCGCATCGGCCATCGGCTTGCCAGCCGGGTCAACGACACGCACCTGGTTGCCACGCACGCGGAAGGGGTAACTCTGCGCCGCCGCATAGGGCCGGCGATAGGGACCAGGCACGCTGTTGCGCTGCGGGTGCAGATCAGGGCGGGTTTCGAGCCGAAAGACCACGCGGTCACTCTGCCCGAAAAAGCCGCTACCCAGCACGTCCCAGGTGTAGGTGTAGGTAATCGGCTGGTTACCGGCCAGGGTCGCCAGTCCGTTCAGGGTGGTCGCTGCTGTAGCCGTCGCGGTGTACCACTTGCCGCCGCCATCCAGCGAGTAGAAGCCGCGCACATCGGCGGGGCGGGCGGTGGGGTCAAAGAGGGTGTAAGTAAAGGTGATAGCACCCGCCGCAAAAATCTGGGGCGAGGCGTACGGCCCGTCCAGTACGGTTTTGTCCAGTGGTAAAAGCTTGATCTTGGCTGGCGGCGGGGGCTGGAGATGGGCCGTATAGCGGGTTTGCACGGCTAGGCAAGAACGATAAGGGGGTTGAGGCGACGAACGGACGGCGATGCCATCAGTCAGACCATCACCGTTGAGATCTCCGATACCCACTATCGAATCAAAATTTATCTCCCCCTCAATTTTTAACACCTCAGGGAATTCCTGATACCAGCTAAAGACGCCATGCCCATCATTGCGTAGAGCGGCCCCGTTACTACCCGCAAGCAGATCGAGGTCGCCATCCAGATCCAGGTCCAGCGCGAATAGGCCATCCGCTTGAGCACCGGATGGAGTTAACCACTGTTGACTAAAGGTGCGATCCCCATGATTCAGAAAGATGCTTTCACTTTTCTGCGCATCACCAACCACGAGATCGGTGAAGCCATCGCCATTGAAGTCGCCCACCACAACTTGGGCGCTATGACCGGATACGGCGCTTAAAGGAGTCACGCCAAAATGCTCAGCGTTAGGTATGGCCCAGTTGCCACGATTCCAGTAGATGAAACTCGGTTGAGCGGGAGCCATGGAGAAGCTACCGCCGTTGCCGACCACCATATCCAGGTTGCCGTCGTTGTCCAAGTCGGCTAGAGCCAGGCTGACGGTGTCTTCCGTGGCTGCACCAAAGGGCAGCGCCGGGCCAAAGCGGCCATCGCCCTGGTTGAGATAGATCTGATTCGGGCCGGAGCGTGGCTGAGGCGGATAGACGAAGTCATCATGTTGGCCCAACATCAGATCGAGATCACCGTCACCGTCCAAATCGCCTGTGGCCAGACCGGTGGCGCCGATTGAAGCGGATCCCAATGTGGTGTGTAGACGAAAGGTGCCGTCACGCGCCTGTACGTAAATTTGGGCTGGCTGATCACGATGCGTCACGATCAGGTCATCTAACCCATCGGCATTGAGATCCGCCGTCGCCAGACCATTCTTATC
>JAPLGZ010000743.1 GCA_026389895.1 Chloroflexota bacterium
GCAGACCTTGGCGCGCCGCAGTGTGCAGCGTTTCGAGATGGGCCAGTTTGCTGAGAAAGGAACGTTGATAGAGCGCATCCATTGTGGTCTGATCAAGGGTAACGGCTGGCATTGCCGTCACCACAGGTGGCGACGATTGGGTCGAGCATTGAGCAGCGACCGTGCTGGCTAACTTTTCGGGAGAAGTAGCAACTAACCGTTCAACTTGGCGCGCCGATGGATCAGCCGCTGTTGGCGTCTTAAACCAGCCGAAGGCGCGCCCATAACAGGCCGAAGGCGTCGGCGCGGGCTCGACAAAGAGCAGATCGGTCCCCTGCGCCATTTGGAACAAGGTCAAGGCATCAAAATGGGTGTGGAAATTCCAAATGGTGTTGACGCGCTGATCATCGGCCTGGTGATCCAGTAGACCAACCTCCTCTGGCAGCACCAATAAGGTGTAAGACGCCGCGCCATTCACGCTGGGGGCCAGCGCGGCGGCAACGGTCGCCGTCAGCGTATGGCGGCCAGCCAAATGCAAAGCGACAGGTAGTGGTTGCCCAGCCTTTTGGGCCAGGGCGCGCGTAATTGTCAATAATTCAGCCGCTTCCAGCCCGGCCAGACTGCCCCCCACAATAAAGAAGAGCAGGTTTAGCAATTCATCATCGGTGAAAAAATAGCCCTTGCGCACGGGCTCCCTGGCAAAGCTATGTTGAAAACGCGCCAGAGACGGCACGATCACTCGCAAGCCTTGCGCTTGATAGTGGGTGATTAACGCCTCGGTGGTGGCCGTTGCATGGCCGGCCAGGATGACGACGCCGCGCAAGGCGTCGGGCGCCGGATCCCAGCGTAGACCGGTGTATAACACACCGACGTCAGTCGCCATTTGATAAGCCACTGCCCCATCAGTCAGCGGTGTCAGTTCCACGGGTGCAGCCGTGCGCAAGGCCTGATCAAAGCCACTCAATTGCGCCAACCGTTGCCGTTTATCCGCAAGCCAGGCCTGATCGGCGCGGCGTTCTAGATCGCGTGTCGTGGCAGCCTGGCGCGTGGCCTGCTGGAGCCAGGCCAATGTCTGCAAAAGTTGTTTGTGATAATGATCATAAAAGGCCGTATAGCGGCTGGGTGACAAATAAGTGGTGCCGGTGAGGGCGGTGTCGAGCTCGCTCATGCTTAATATAACCCCATTGGTTCGTGGCGCGGCAGGTGTAAACTGCCATCATAGGCTTGGAAGTAGGCTGGATGATCTTTCTGTTCTGCGGGGCAGGCGTGCGGCATAAACTGGCGGCTGTTACACTCGAAATAAGTAACGGCCAAATCAAGCTGTGCACATAAATTAGCGCTGTGCACAAGGGCGAGACCAGGATTGGTTAAATCTTGAATGGTCATAAATAGCTTATGCTGCTTGCCCCAACAGTAGGCGAATAGGCTGTGGGTTTGGCCCTTGCAGGTCTTGACGGCCAAGCCGGACCAGCCCAACGGTTTTAACAGGGCCAAATTCTCTAATCGGTCGAGGCTTTCGTCGATGATCACGGGTTTGCGTTGCGCCACTTGGTGCAACGTAAAGGTATAGGTGGACAAATCACGGGCGGTAGGCTGCTCAATATAGTCGAGCGCGGCCAACGCGGCNNAACATTTCAAGCAAGAAATCTGGGCTGGCACAGGCTTCGTTGGGATCAATTGATAGATGGATCTGATTGGGTGCAAGGCCTACCGCCAACCCTGTGACATAGATCGCGCTCAGCCGTCGGGCATCGGCCACCGGATCTTGGCCGCGTGACTTTACTTTAAAGGCGTGGATGCCATCGCGCTTGATCCAACTGGCCAGATCTTGGGGTAGTTCGGCCGCAGTCTGGGCAGCATTCTGAATTTCACTGGGCGTCAAAGCGTCACTCATGCCCACAACATGCTGGACGCCCAGGGTGCGCCGTCTTTGCCCTAAAAATTCAACCGGATAACGATTTTTGAATTCCTCGCCCAAATAAACACCCAAATCAGCATTCAACCAATCTGCGGCATAAAAATTATAGGCCGAACCACCCAAGGCGCGGCCCCAGGCATCGTGCACGGCGGCATCAAAAGGCGAGAGGCAATTAAGCGCCGCTAACAGGGGAATGACCCCGGCCTCAAGAAAAGGCAGTTTTTGTTCAATGTCGTGCATAAGCGCCGGCAGTGCCTGCTCCAGGTGGTGGCCTCTCTCGAGCGGATCGCTGTAGTCATCATTGCTTTGGAGAGCGGCGGCGATGGCCGTGCATAAGGCGCGCATGGCCTGATCTTTTTGGGCATGGGTATAGACTGGATGGGGAAACGCCCACAGATCAGAGAGCAAGATCGCACCGACACCTTGACTCGGTTGTCCGCCACGCGTGCGAGCGTCGATCACAACCTTAGCGTAGGTGACCTCGGTAATGGCGCCGCGGCTCAGGTGAAGTGGGACGGTTAAGCGCTCGTCGCGAAAGGTTAAGCTCACGGCTTCGACACGAACGTCGGATAATTTGCTCATAAATTTCCAGTGACTGGTCAACATGTGACCAGCACTTTCGCAACGAACCACCCGTTGCAATGGAAAGTGCGGGTCATATTGGTGGCGATCTAGGTTGGTTTAAGCTAGCAAACTTAAGATGGGTTGCGGCTGTTGGGTGGCAATCGATTGGAACCCTTGCAGGATCATCAATGTGGCCAACAGACCATCGCGATGGTCAATCGGCATGGGACGGTTCGCTTGCAAGGCGAGCACAAAATCCCGGTTCTCTTCTTGAAAGCCAGTTTCGGAGCCTTTGTAAACGACGGGGTCTTTCCCTTTTTCTTGATAAGTCAAAGTGGTCAGGCGATCCGAGAGGGTGGCAGACTTGTTCTCGGCAAAGACTTGCAGGTAAAACTTGCTCACCAGTGACGGACAGTTGCTGTCACCTTGCACCAAATTCCCCGTGACGCCGTTGGCAAAGCGATAGACCGCGGCCATATTGTCAATGACGCCCGTCTTCTGATAATAGTTCTGGCCCACCGCATAGACCGAAACAGGATCGCTGCCCGCCACAAAACGCATGATGTCACACGAATGGACGCCCTGACTCAACACGTTGCCGCCACCAGCCACCGGATCATTGGCCCACATGTCGTCGGGCCAGCGATTGTCCATCATCTGCATGGTCACCATTAACGGGTTGGGAATTAACTCTTTAACCTTTAAGATCATGTCAAAATAACGCATCTTAAAGGCGGTCATCAATTTGGTCCCTGTCGCTTCCACCACGCGCCCGATCTCGACACATTCTTCGGTGGTCAGGGCCAGGGGCTTCTCAACCATAATATGTTTGCCGGCGCGGGCGGCGCGCATGCAAAACGGGGCATGCGTGTCGTGATGGGTGCAAATATAAACGACCTGGATGGTCGGGTCGCTGAAGATGCGTTCGACATCGCTGGTGGCATAATCACCCTGAAACTCGCGACATAGCTGCTCGGCGCTGGCGCCATCTACATCACAAAAGGCCACCATCTTCATTCCCTCTAGCGGCTGGACCATCTGTGCATGTACCTTGCCCAAACCACCACAACCGATCAATGCTGCTCTCAATGTCATTGCTTATATCCTCAATTTCTTAGAGATTTCCTACCGCTTTACACACGATTGCTACCCCAAATT
>JAPLGZ010000096.1 GCA_026389895.1 Chloroflexota bacterium
CTTGCCCAGAGAGCGAATTAAAAAACTCACGCGACACCCAGCCAGGGATCAGCCAGCTAACGGTCATCGTCGTATAACCGACCGTATTATAGAGAAAGCGCCACGGCTGCAAGCGGATCAAGCGCAGAATAAACTGCCAGGTGGGGATTGTAGCGGATATAGGTGGGACTTGTTTGGTGGTCATTGTTTTTCCTTGGTAGTGGAAAGGGATTAGGGATACGGGATTAGGGATGGTTACCGAATGTTCTGTCGTAATCCCTAATCCCGTATCCCTAATCCCGACTATACGAGTACTTCTTCCAACCCCGTCTGCAACAGGGCATGAAATCTTGAAGTGGGATCGTTCGCCAGTTGTTCGCGCACGCCATATTCCTGAATACAACCGTCTTGCAGAATCAGAATATGATCGGCGCGCTGCACGGTGCTGAGGCGATGGGCGACGATGATGCCGGTGCGATTTTGCAATAATTTGTCCACCGCGCGCTCGATCAACCGTTCGGTGGCGGGATCTAGACGAGAGGAAGCTTCGTCTAAGATCACGAGGCCAGGGTCTTGTAAGAAGACTCGCGTAAAGGCCAAAAGCTGCGCCTCACCAGCCGACAGACTGCTGCCTTCGGCTTGTAACTCGGTGTCCAGACCATTCGGCAGCCGATCAACCCATTCGCGCAATTCGAGCTCGTCAATCACAGCCAGGATACGGTCATCACTAATTTCAGGGTTAAAAAAGGTCAGATTCTCGCGCACCGTAGCACGGAACAACTGCACATCTTGCGTCACCATGCCAATGCGACCGCGCAACTCTGCCACTGGCATTTGGCGAATATCCACCTGCTCACTGGCGCCCAGACAGATATTGCCGGCGGTGGGGTCATAGAGGCGGTAAAGCAGGCGCGTTAGGGTTGTTTTGCCACTGCCGGTGCGCCCCAATACGCCGAGAATTTGCTTGCGCGGCAGTTCAAAGGAGATATTGTGTAAGACCGGCTCGGTCGCTACGTAACCAAACGTGACATCAGAAAAATCTACCGTGAGTGGGCCTGCGTTTAATTTTGCCTCGCCCTGATCTTGAATTTTGCTGGTCAGCGCATAGAGTGCTTCCACCCGATTGATGCCCGCGGCGGCTTTTTGCACATTTTGAAACTGGTTCGTAATCTCGTTCAACGGTTGCAGAATGCGGTCGGTATAATAGACGATCAGATAGACCGTGCCCAGGGTGATTAACCCCTGCCTGAATTGCCAGTAACCAGCGCTGAACGCTACCAGTTGCCCCAGCGTGGCGAGGACAAACCACATGCCACCGAACCAAATTTCCATGTTGCCACCCTTAATTTCGCGTTCCAGGCGGGCTTTGCTAAACTTGAACAAGTTGCGCAGCACATAATTCACGGCCCCGCTGGCGCGGATGTCTTCTGTGCCAGAGAGATTCTCTTCCAAAAAACCAAAGAGGTCGGCTGCCGCCTGGCGATTGGCCTCCCAAAACGGAATCGCAATTCTGCGCATGTAATAGAAGCTGATCAGTGAAATGACGGTGTAGACGGCCAGCGCGCCACTGATTCGCCAATCTTCCCACAGTAACACCACGATCACACCGAAGAGCAGCAATACATTGCCCAACACGCGCAAGATAAACTGAGCGAAGAAGACGGCAATGTCAATGATGTCGCCGTCTATGCGTTCGATCATCTCGCCGGGGGTGTGGCTGTTGTGGAATGTCATGTCGAGGCTCAGGCAATGGAGCGCGAGATCGTTGCGCAATTGATTGGTGGCGCGCCAGCCAATATCCTCGCCAACATAGGTGGCGGCGACGCTGATCCCTTGCAAGATCAGCGCCGCCACGATAAAGATGACAGCTGCCCAGAGCAGATGCGTCGTCTGTGCGCCTGTCGTGCCAGCGGCCATCGCCGTGTCGATGAAATAACGGATGATCTGTGGGTTGACCAGTTGCAGACCAATCATCGCAAAGATCAACACAGCCAGCAGTGCGACTTGACGCTTCAACGGGCGCAAATATTGGACGAGAAAGTTGCTATAACGTTTCAACATACCAGTTTTCATGGTTTCCTCCACGATGCTATTTTCCCTCTTCTCCAATCCTTCTTTAGAAGAGGGCCGGGGGTGAGGTATATAAAAAATCGGTCACAGGAAATGGCATCTCCCGTGACCGATTTTACTGGTCAAGCAACGTTTTGTTCTCCACCGAAGATCAAGCAGGCGCGGTGGGCAGCAACTTTCACTGACAAACAAAACGGCCACGGGGGAAAATACACCCGTGGCCGTCAATAACAATATCAGTTAAACCCTGATGTTAACCTGGCGGTAGGCGCACTTCCAGTAGGACGTGATCATTTGGATGAAAAATGAAAGCTCGTAGCAACATCTAAGCGCACCTCTCTATAGATCTGACTCTGTAGATCTGACTCTGTAGATTGAATTGGAAGCAGTCTAACATAAGGTATAAGCAAGGTCAAATGGCAGCAGATTTAGTCAACGGATTTGGGGAGCAGATTGAGCGGATTTAGGAACCACCTATCCGCTCAATCTGCTCCCCAAATCCGCTGCAGGTTTTACACTTGGGTCTGAATCGCGCTGCCACTCTCATAGTGGCGCAACCCGCGATGAAAGATCACAAGCGCCAGCACCAGAAAGATCAACGTCGCCCCGAGCATCTGCCCTAACACGCGCCAGGAAAAAGCCCGCACAAACTCGGCTGGCACCGCACCGACAAACGCGGCTGGGAGCAGAGTGAAGAGCAAAAATTTCGCCGTGCCGTCAAACAGCGTAATCGGATAGAGCGCAAAGGTAATCATGGCGTTGGTCACCTGCGCGGCTAGCACATTGGCATTGCCCAGCCAGAAAGCTGTGCTGTGTGCGATGACAAGCACCGCCAGAAAAACAATAATCGCCAAAAACGACCCTAAGAGGAACCGGCCAATCGCATCGATCCCAAAGTGGCCGGCCACGACAAAACTGAGCAGCCCGTAGGTAAAATCACCCATCCCGCTGGCGACGCTACCGCTGGCGAGCACATGCATCAGCACCGGTCGGGGCAGCGAGAGGTAATAATCCAGGCGGCCTTCCGTAATAACTTCGCATAGAGAGACGGCATTGCCAAAGAAAAAGGTCGCCAGTCCAAAGCCGGTGGCGACGACACTGAACAAGAGTAACATATCGTCCAATTTCCAACCACGCACCTGTTGAAAGCGTTGGAAGAAAAGGATCCAGAAGACGAAATAGATGGCGTTATTCAGGATCATCCCCACCACCTGTAACAGAAACGCCCCGCGATATTCCATTGCCGCCAATAGGTTGGCTTTCCATAAGGCCAGCAGAAATCTAAATTCACGTTGAAAGCTCGTCATTGTTTGCCTCCCTTGTCGATACTCTGTTGTAGGTCATCGCTTCCAGCGTGACGAACATGGTTTATCCCATCATAAAGGACAGACCCACGATGGTCACGCGGCCAGCGATGGCCGGCGAATTAACCGCCATTGATCGCGAGCCTCGTCACGCCGCGTTGATAAAAGAACGTTAACAGCCCCGCCAATATGGCCAGCCACACGACCTGACCGAGCACCACTTCGCCAAAACGCAGCAGGCTGGGCTCGACAAACAGGCGGGCCGGGCCGTAGAGGGTATAGGCAAATGGCGTAGCCTTGGCGATCGTTTGCAGCCAACTGGGATAGAAATCCAACGGGATCAACAAGCCACCCAAGATAAAGAGAATCTTCTGGTAGATCCACTCAAAGGCGCGCACTTCTTCGGTGATAAAAGCGGCCAGCCCAATCATCGCTGTGATACAAAAATCAAGCAGCCAGGCCAGCACCACGGTGACAAAGACCAACGGCCAGCCTTGTGGATTGGGCGGCGGCCCGACTAGCAACCAGACAACTGCCCCGCCCATCAGCGTGTTGGTGACAATTCGCAACACGCTGTCACCCAGACCAACGCTGCACTGGTAGAGCAAGAAATGATAGGGCTTGTTGAGCAGATAGGCCACTGAACCGTCGCGCACCTGTTGGGCAATCGTGCGCGCCAGCCGCGGTTTGCTGAGTACGATCACCTCGGCCAACATCAAATACCAGAGTGTATCCTGGCGGCTCAAGCCCGCAATCCGTTCCGTGCCAACTGCGCTGTAGGTGACTTTCCACAACTGCGCAAAGATCCAGAGAAAGAGTACAATCATCACACTGCCCGCAGCCAGATCACCCGCGTAGGCGAAATTGTTGAGTAATTGTGTTTTAAAGACCGCCCAATATTTGCTCATAATGCCTCGACCTCGTAACGTCTCACGATAGCATGCAGAATGTAGAATCCGGTGGACAAAATGTTACACCCGCTCACGGGCCACTTCGCCATTGGCCGCGCGCCGTGCCGGGCTGGCATCCGCCTGTTGATAAATCGTCCGGATTACTTCTTCCAGCGACGGATCAGAAATCGTCACATCGACCAACTCGCCTGCTGTGGCCAACTGTGTGAGCACCGCTTCGACCGGGGTGATGCGTGTATCAAACCGTAACTTGATACCATATTGACCGGCCTTAAGAATCTCCGCCCCTGCCACTTGGAAATTATCTGGCAGTGGTTGGGCATACCGCACATCCACCTGCTTAGAAGTCAGATAGCTCCGTTTCAAGGCCGATACCTTGTCCTGATAGATAATCTGGCCGTGGTTGACGATGATTACCCGCTTGCAGAGTGCTTCAATATCGCCGGCATCATGCGAGGTGAGCAGCACACCGACGTTTTCTACTTCGTTCATCCGTTTGATCGTGTCACGAATCCGCTGTTTAGCCACCACGTCCAAGCCAATCGACGGTTCATCGAGCAGGATCAGCCGCGGTTTGTGCAACAGCGAAGCGGCCACTTCACAGCGCATGCGTTGGCCCAACGACAGTTTGCGCACTGGTGTTTCCAACAGATCTTGAATCTCAAAAGCCTCCGTCAGAAAGCCAATCCGCTGGCGAATCGTTTTGTCGTCCAATTCATAAATTTTGCCAAAAAGATAGAACGTATCAATCGCGGGCAGGTGATACCAGAGTTGCGGGCGCTGACCGAACACGCTGCCGATCTGGTAGGCTAAGTCGCGCCGCTGCTGCCAAGGCACATAACCAAGCACTGATACGTCACCACCGGTCGGGTGTAAAATGCCGGTCAGAATTTTGATTGTCGTCGATTTGCCCGCGCCATTCGGTCCAATAAAACCGAGCAATTCGCCATCTTCCATGTCAAAAGAGAGGTCACGCACTGCCTCAACCATCTGCCATTCCGGTTTCCAAAGGGCGCGCAGACTGCCCTGAAGGCCGGCGGCTTTATGCTTGGCTTGAAAGGTCTTGTGTAAGTTACGAACCGTGATAGCCGACATGATCCTCTCCTTGGTGAGTTGGATGAATGATGGGAGCCTCACCCCCGGGCCCCTCTCCTGAATCAAAGGGCCGAGTTCAGGAGAGGGGAGCACAACAACGACTCTTGCTTGTCTCCCCTCCCCTGAATGTAGCTTTTTGTTTCAGGAGACCCTCTGGGGGTGAGGCCAATAAAAAAGCCACAGACTCTAAAGTCTGTGGCTGGAAAATACCAACAAAAAACCACAGACTATGCGCCTGTGGCCGAATACCTGAGAATAGCGAACTTCCTCACATCGTCACATCGCGCACCTGAGCGGCATGGGCCATGCGGTTGCCATACCTGGATATTCGATAGTAAGGATAGTACAAAGCTGATTCATTGGATTGCTCTGTGAGAAATTGCGATAAGCCGATTAATCTACCTGATGGATTTTATGTTCATCAAGTGTCGATAACGAATGTGAGTGTAATATATCATACGAAATTGTGCCGGTCAATCCCCAATTTTAGGCACCAATGGAATTGGGCCCTGACAGTAGCAAGTCGCCTCAGCGACTAAGCGATAGGATTTTTAGTCGCTGAGGCGACTTGCTACTGTCAGCCGCGAGATTGATCCCGTTTGTTTATCCCGCGAAAGAAACAAAAATCCTGGGACGCACCCAATTTAGGTTTACAGCCGCGCCACCACAGCACTGATGCGTTCAAGCGCCGTCTGCACCTTGGCCGGTTCGTAACCCAGTGTGATCCGCAAATGGTGTTCGGTTCCCAAGTAGCCCCCCGGCGCAACCAACACCGAGGCTTGCTGACGAATCTGTTCGGCCAGATCAAGCGAAGAGATGGGCAGTTGATAATGTACAAATGCGATGCTCGTGGCGTCCGACCTTCGTACACGAAACCGGCCGTCTTGATTTGCGAGCCAGGCCTCGAGCACTTGCCAACCATCACGCGCCAGTTTTTTCTGCCGGTTGATCAAGCTGCGGCGTTTCTCTGGCTGGAGCGCGATGGTGGCCAGCGTCATGCTCGGCGCGGCGGCCGCGATCACGCTGTATTCATGGCGACGCCATAACGCCGCGATCATCGGCTCGGTCGCCACCGCCCAGCCAATGCGCAAACCACTCAAGCCATAGGCTTTGGAGAGGCTGTTGGTGCAGATCAGTTTGTCGTACAGGCCCCAAAAAGTAGGTGTTTCCTCTGCACTGGGCTGACGCTCCGTGCCACAGTAGACTTCATCGGCGTGGAGCCAAGCACCGACGCGCTCACACGCGGTCACAATTTTTTGTTGCGCTGTCCGGCTGAGAATTGTGCCGGTGGGGTTGTTCGGGTTCACAATCGCCACGAGTTTGGTGCGCGCGGTGATCAAGCTATCCAGTTCCGTCAGGTCGGGCTGCCAGTCGTGCTCAGGCCGCAGTGGTAATTCCTTGATGATGCAGCCAGCGTTCTGCGCCAGCCCCGCCACTTGACGATAGCCAGGTGTCAACACCACTACTTCGTCGCCTGGCTGGAGCAATGTACTACAGAGCAAGCTATTGGCCTGCGACGCACCCACCGTCACCAGGATATTGTCTGGCCCCGCCTGCGGATAGCGCGCGGCGATGCCTTCTCGCAACTGGCGAGTTCCGTTCACTTCTGGGTAGAAAAGGCCCGTATCGAGTAATTGTTCGATTTCATCTTCATTCAACCATTCGCGGGTCGTGACACATTTGACACTGCTATCCGCCAAGTTGTACTCGACGGTGTGCTCGAACTGCGATTGATAATACTCGAGGGCAAACGGGGTGAAGGTGGGGTTCTGCGTCATTGCTCTGCCTTTGCTGTCTATGGGTTGCAAAATGTTGACCACGGTTTGAGTGGCATCAGTATCTGATCACCAATCGGCGATGCTGCCATCGGCGCGAAATGATTCGGGGATCCAGGGCTGGGCGGGGTTGGCGAGGAGCGCTGCTTCGTGCATCTCTGCCCCCAAGCCAACGCCTTGCGGTAAACTGCAACAGCCATCCGCTTCCACGGTGGGTAAAGCCGTGCAGATCTGGCGCATAAAAGGATGGTGTTCGTGGCGATGCTCTAAATGCGTAAAGGCTTGAGCATGGGCGGCCAGGTGGACACTGGCTAACGATTGGAGCGGGCCATTCGGATTGTGTGGATTGAAGGCCACCCCATAAAGTTCGGCCAACGCAGCGAGCTTGAGCATTTCGGTAATGCCACCGGCGTTCGCTACATCTGGTTGGATAATCGAGACCTGTTCTTGGGCGAGTAAATTACGAAAGCCCCAGCGCGTAAAGAGCCGTTCGCCCGTCGCAATTGGGATCTGGAATTTTTCGGCGCACCGTTGCAACCCATTTTCAAGCTCGGGCAAGAGTGGTTCCTCGATCCAAAGAGGATAGGTGTGACGCACCGCCGCCTCCAGTTGCACCGCCAACCCGGCACTGGGCCGGCCATGAAAATCTAAGGCAAAATCTGCGTTGCTGCCCAGTTCATCGCGCACCGCCTCGCAACAGGCCACGACCTGACGAATTGTCTGCATGCCCTCAATCGCGCTGACAGCCGGGAGCGGATAGATTTTGACGACCTGATAACCCAGTTTGAGGGCTTCACGGGCGCGCCGACGAAATTCTGCCGGATCAGTCGAAAGGCCCAGGTTGGCATAGAGCCGAACTCGCTTGCGCACCGCGCCGCCGAAGAGTCGATAGAGTGGCAATTGCGCCACCTTACCCCGGATGTCCCACAAGGCCATGTCGATGCCAGAGAGCGCCGCCGTTTGAATCGGTCCGCCGCGCCAATAACTGTGCCGGTACATACGTTGCCAGCACCATTCCGTATCCAGCGGGTCGGCGCCAATGATCAGCTTTTCTAAATCTTTGACCGCGCCTTGCACCCCGTAGGTTTTGGTCGGCAACGAGCATTCGCCCCAGCCATAAAGACCTGGTTGGTCGGTTTCTACCTTTACATACGTCCAATCGGTGACCGGACTCCAACAGCCGAAGGCGTGGACGGCAACAATTTTCATAGCTTGTTTATCCTATCCATTTCGTGATTTTGCACCCCATTTCGCACCCTTTTCACCTGAAGGGAGGATAGGAAGATTGTCATCTCTATAGGGGTTGATTGTCAGCCGAGTGTCCGCAAATGTCCATTATTTGACGTATACTAAATGATGTAAGTTTGTTTTGGACATTCAATCTAAAGGGGACAATCAAATGTTAGGTTTTCTCTTCTGCTTTTTTCCGTTGATCATTTTTGCAGGATTTATGAGTATGTTCTTTCGCCCCTTTTGGGGCTGGCGGGCGCGGCCGTGGGGATACCGGCGTTGGGGGTATGGCCCGCGTCATCATGGCTGGCATCGCCGTCGCTGGTAAATTTCGCTCAGTAAACGTTACGCCCGTAGCTGTTACTTTTGCTCAAACTGTCCATAATCGCGTGGACAGTTTGAGCGCAACTAACCACGAATTGTTCTTGTTCTTCGGTGCTGCAGCGCCCATATTTGGTCATAATGGCCACGATGTAGGGTCGGCGTGGCAGGTAGACAAGGCCCGCATCACAACAGACATTCTCCACATACCCCGGTTTATTGGCGTGCGGCAGATCCGACGGTAATGCTCGATCGATAAAGCCATGCTTGGGCTTTTTGAGAATTTCCAAACAGCGTTCAGCCACCGGTGGTGTTGGTTTGCCGGCGTGTAAAAGTTCAAACATGGCCACCAATTCGGCGGGCGTCGCGACATTTTCCTGGTCACGCACGGCTGCGACATGATCCACCATTTTACGGCGCACTTTGGTTTGCGCCAGGCCCAATTGTTGTAATAGGGCGTTCGTACCGTCTAACCCGGCTCGCTCTAGGCAGATGTTCGTGGCTGTGTTGTCAGAGGCCGTGATCATTAAGATCGCCAGATTTAATAAACTCAGTTCAACGGGTCCTTCCAGATAGGTGATCACCCCGCTACCACCCACATATTGGTCGGGTGGGACAGCAATGCGCTCTTGCAGATCGACCTCACCAACTGCAGCGCGCATCAATAATTGGGTCAAAATATGGACTTTGATCGTCGAAGCGGTGGGGAAAATTTCGTCGGCATTGATCGCCAATGACAAGTTGCCGGTCAAATCTTTGACTGCGATGCCCGCGACGCCAGGAAATTCCGCGATTTGGCGTTGCAGGGTAATCTCCAGTTGCTGCCATAGAAGGTGGGTCATCGATTGGCCTATTCAGGAATTCAAGTGATTGGATTTGCAAATTCTGTATATTTCAGTAATATACATATAAGATGAAAGCAGAAATCTACAATTGCGAAGGCTTTGAATGGGATCAAGGCAATGTTGATAAAAACTGGTATCTTCATCAAGTCACAAATGGTGAATGTGAAGAAATCTTTTTCAACTTGCCGCTTATCCTAGCACGCGACGCTCAACATTCGCAAAATGAACAAAGATATTATGCTTTAGGCAGGACGGATGCTCAGCGATGGCTGTTTGTTGCTTTTGCGATCAGGCGCAAACTCATCCGCGTTATCTCTGCACGTGACATGAATCGCCAGGAAACAGATATCTATGCCAAACAAACAAAAGGCCATACCAAGCTTTGAGAATGAAGAAGAAGAGCGCGCGTTTTGGGCTACGCATGATTCAACCGACTATTTAGATTGGAACGAAGCCGATGTTGTCATTTTACCTAAATTGAAACCTTCGATGCGTTCGATTTCTTTGCGCCTACCGGCCTTCATGTTGGATGAACTGCGTTTGATTGCCAATAAACGGGACGTGCCCTACCAATCATTGATCAAAATCTTTTTGAAGGAGCGGATTGATCAGGAATTAAAAGCTTAACACGCTGCTCACAGTAACACTGGCAACAGGGCATAAAACTCTGTCGCCTTTACCACGTCGTCCAGCGAAACCGAATCATGCACGGTATGCGCCGTGATCTCATCGCCCGGCCCAAAGCCAATGGCGGGGATACCGGCTTTACCGGCCCAATAGGTGCCGTTGGTGCTGAAGTCCCATTTGCCGGTTGGTGCGGCGGGTAGACCAATCAATTGGCGCACCTGCTGTCCAGCTTGGACGAGCGGATGTGTCTCCTCATAAGCCCAAGCTGGGAAATATTTATCCACGGGCAAGACGAAACCCGTATACGAAGGTTCAGCGTAGAATAACTCTTCGACGGTAATCGAGGCGCGATCCAGTGGCGGAATCAGCGCCCGCACCTGCTCGATCGCCGCATTTTTATCCTCACCAAAGGTCAAACGGCGGTCAATGAAGATCGTTGCTTCGTCGGGCACGGCATTGATGCTGGGCGTCTGCACCTGTAGATCGCTCACCGTAATTTTGCCGTGGCCAAGGAACTCATGGTCACCCAGGTAGGGCTCCAGATCCCGAATACCGGCGATCATCGGCAACAGTTTGTAGATGGCGTTATCCCCCACCTGGTTGCTGGCGGCATGTGCGCTGCGTCCTTTGGCCGTCACCTTCATCTCCACGCGCCCCTTGTGGCCGCGATAGACTTGCAGGCGCGTCGGTTCCCCGATCACCACGATGGCAGGGCGCACTTTGGGGTCAACTTCGACAAAACTGTTGGGCGCAATGCCGTCACACCACTCTTCCATATTCCCAAAATAATAGGCCGTCCAGCCATCCAGCAAGCCCAGATCGCGGGCCAGTGCTAAGCCATAGACCATACCGGGCGTGCTGCCTTTTTCATCACAGGCGCCGCGGGCATACAACAGACCAGCTTCTACCTTGCCTTCAAACGGATCCCAACCCCAAGCCGAACGGTCGCCGATGCCCACTGTGTCGATGTGCGAATCATAGACGATCACACGCGGCCCGTTGCCGATCCGGCCCAGGATGTTACCCATCTTGTCAAAGCGTACTTCGTCATAGGCGAGCTGACGCATTTCGACGGCAATCCGTTCGCCTACCGGTCCAATCTGCGAATCCATCGACGGGATTGCGCAAATTTCGCGCATAAAACGGATGATCGATGCGCGTTGGGTGGCGACAGTTGTTTGGATTTGTTGAATCAGGGAACTAGTAACAGGTTGAGGCATAGTTGCGCTACGATTACCCGCGGTTTTAAAAGTTGACTAGCTTTGCAAGAGATCGATCCGCTTAAACTGCGTCACATCCACCAGCCCTAAATCGGAGATGCGCAGCTCTGGAATGACCACCAGCGCCAGCAGGCTCAGTTGCATGTTGGCATTATGCAGATGGCAGCCGCAGGCGCGATATTCGGCCAGCACACTTTCCGCCTTGTGCGCCACAACTTCGGCCCGTTCATCCGACATTAATCCGGCAATCGGCAGTTCTACGACCGCCCGGACTTGGCCGTCGCGCACGACGAGCATCCCACCCTGGCGCTTTGCCAATTCATTCGCGGCCAACGCCATCGACTCGGCATGGGTGCCGACGACCAACATCTGATGGGCATCATGCGCGACGGTAGATGCGATGGCGCAGGGGATATTCAAGCCAAAGCCGTGCACAAAACCAACTTGCACGCCACCCGTGCCTTGATGGCGTTCGACGACAGCGACTTTGCACACATCTTGCGCCAAATCACCCACCACTTCGTCACCCTGCACGGGCAGATCAAAGATCAGATGTTTGGTCGGCGCTTGGTTTTCGATCACACCGATGACGTTGGCTTTGACGGTGACGCGTGGCGCGTGGGGATTAGGCATGGCGACTTTGAAGTCAGCCGCCGTTAATACTTTCCCCAAGTGGACGGACTGTTTAACTTCGGGTGGATAGTCGAATGTGGGCAATTGGCGCAACCACAAGCCATTTTCAGCAATCACATCCCCGGCGGCGATCACAAGCTCGGCGCGGAAGTCGATCAAACTGCTGGTGAGCACAATATCGGCATAGCGGCCGGGTGCAATTTGCCCCATGTCGCGGCTCACGCCAAAATGTTCGGCGGTGTTGAGGGTCATCATCTGGAGCGCGGTGATTGGTTTTAAGCCTTGGGCGATGGCATGGCGCAACACGCGATCCATGTGACCTTCGTTGATGAGGGTGCCAGGGTGCGAATCGTCGGTGCAGAGGATAAAATGGCGCGCATCAAGGCCCAATTCGGTCACGGCTTTGATCTGGGTGGCCACGTCATACCAGGCCGAACCGAGCCGTAACATCGCTTTCATGCCCTGGCGAATGCGGGCGACCGCGTCTTGCACGCGCGTGCCTTCGTGATCATCGGCTGGTCCGCCCGCTACATAGCCGTGAAAAGGTAAGCCTAAATCAAGCGCCGCATAATGGCCGCCGATCACTTTGCCGGCCTTCATCGTCTCGGCCATCTCGCTGTGCATCTTGGCATCCGAGAGAAAGACACCAGGGAAATTCATCATTTCGCCCAACCCAATGATGCCGGGCATCGTCATCGCCTCGCTCACATCGTCTGGACCAATCGTCGCGCCAGAGGTCTCCAAGCCGGGCGCCGACGGCACACAGGAGGGCATCTGCACCCAGACGTTGATCGGTTGCAATGCGGCTTCGCTCACCATCAATTCGACGCCCTTTAGCCCAAAGACGTTGGCGATCTCGTGTGGATCAACGAACATACCCGTGGTGCCGCGCGGTGCGACCGCACGCACAAATTCGGTCACGGTGACCATGCCCGATTCTACATGCATATGCGCGTCCAGCAAACCTGGCACAAGGTAGCGGCCCGTGGCGTCAATCACTTGCGTATTTGGCCCCAGCGTGTGGCTGGCATCTGGCCCGACATAGGCGATGCGCGAACCCTTGACTGCGATATCCGTGTGGGGAATGATCTCACCCGATTGCACACACGCCCACTGCCCGTTGCGGATCACCAGGTCGGCAGGCATGCGACCCATCGCGCAATCGACCAGTTCATGGGTGACCGCGGGCCAGGGTTGACGAATTGGCATACAACTTTCATCCTTTATAATAGATTAAAACAGCAAAGCAGTTACACAGAGGTGGCACAGAGAACGCAGAGAAAGCGATGGAAAATTTCACTCCGTATTGTCCTATTATTTTCTGTGTAACTAATGCATGTGATGCAATCATCTAGCGAACCGCGTAGGGGCATGCGGTCGGCGGCGGGCCCAAGCTATTTTTATCCCTTCATCTACCTTCGCCGCTGATTGCGTGCCCGTGTTCGGCAACGATCATTGGTCTCACAGCTGGGCATGCAATCAGCGGCGAAGAATGTTGGCAGGTTTCCCATAATGGGGTGCGCCGCCGACCGCATGCCCCTACGTTGTTCCTTAGCGACTGCATCACATGCATAATTAAGCCAGCTGTTTGTCCCGTAATTTTTTCCACACCCGATCGGGCGTGTAGGGAAATTCGTCGATCCAGACGCCAGTGGCATCATGGATGGCGGCGGCAATCGCCGGTGCGAGCGGGATCAATGGCATCTCTGACATGCCACGTACACCCCACGGCCCGATCTGATCAGCATATTCCAGGATAGGTCGGAATCAAATAATTAGAGAGATGCGGCGTCAAGACGCGACCATCCTTCATGATGAAATTCTCTAATAGCGCGTAACCGGCGGCCTGGATCACCGCCCCTTCGATCTGGCCCTCGATCTGTTGCGGATTGATCGCCTTGCCCACGTCGTCGGCGCAGATCACGTCGATCAGCCGCACGTGGCCGGTCTCCAGGTCTACTTCCACTTCGACGACCTCGGCCACATAGCCTTGGGCAAAATTGGGGGCGCAATAACCGGTATCGGGGTCGAAGGTTGTCGTGGCGGGCGGCACATAGCGATAATTACCAATCGCAGGCCGTTCCTCATCTTTCCACTTTTTTAAGGCCGCAGCCGCCGCGCCCAAAATCGCATTGCCCGCCATAAAGGTCATGCGCGAAGCCGAAACACTACCCGAATCGCCGCTGGTAGACGTGTCCGATGCCACCAAACGTACTTTTTCCAGCGGCTCACCCACGGCCTCGGCGGCCATTTGCAGCAAGGCCGTATGTGAGCCCTGACCGACTTCGGCCGCAGCATGGTACAAAATAACTTCTTCGATCTCCGTCGTGCCGCGCAATTCAAGCGTCGCTACACACCGTTCGGGAAAACCAAACGAGAAGCCGATGTTCTTAAACGCGCAGCCAAAGCCGCGCCCGCGCCGTAAATAGGGTTGTGCGGGTTGTTCGGTGGCCTGGAGCGGCTTGTCTGGCGACCACCCGCCTTCTTGCGCACAACGGGCGACGACTTTGTCAATCGTCACGCCGGCGGGGAATTTTGTCCCCACCGATGAGATCGATTCATCGGTCATCAAATTTTTCAGGCGCATGGCAATGGGGTCGATACCCAAAGCTTCGGCCAACTTTTCAATTTGCAACTCGGCCGCGAAGGCGCCTTGCGGGCCACCAAAACCCCGAAACGCGCCGCCTGGCACATTGTTGGTCAACACGGTATAGGCATCGACCTTGACATGGGGGATTTCATACGGGCCCGTCACCATTAATGTGGCGTTGCCCAACACCTTGGTTGACGTATAGGCATATGGCCCGGCATCGGCAATCAATTCGCATGCCGCAGCGATCAATGTGCCATCTTGGCGGGCGCCCCACTTGGCCTTGATCGTATAGGCGTGTCGCTTGTGATGACCAATGATCGATTCTTCTCGGCTCCAGATGATTTTGACGGGGCGTTTTAACTTCCAGGCGGCCAGCGCCAACACGATCTGAATAGACATATCCTCGCGTCCACCAAAGGCCCCACCAATCGCTGGATAGATCACCCGCACTTGCTCCAAAGGCAGTTTAAGCGCGTGGGCGATCTGTTCCTGATCATCATGCGCCCACTGACCGCCGACTTGAACCGTAACGCGGCCTGCTTCGTCGATATAGGCGAGCCCCACTTCAGGCTGTAAATAGGCATGCTCCTGCATGGGGGTCTGGTAGCAGCCCTCGATGATGGCCGCACATTCTGCCCAAACTGCCTCGACATCGCCTTTGCGGATGCGATTGTGTTTGAGAATGTTCTGCTCGATTTCGGGCA
>JAPLGZ010000145.1 GCA_026389895.1 Chloroflexota bacterium
CAAATCGACACAAAGGCCCGTTTTGCCGCTGCCCGTCATTCCAACGACAACGGCGTGGGTGGTGAGATCGCGGGCATCATAATTGATCGGTGTTTCGCGGCGTTGGTTGGTCGCCAGATCGTACGTTGCGCCCAAATAGAAAGAACCTAATTTTTCAGGTGGTGCTTGCATGGTGTCTCAAAAAAGTAGCTTTGTTGATTCTAAATTTTTATGCTGGCCGATTGACGCGAATCAATTTGCCCGTGAGTGAGTCGTAAGCTGCAATTGCTTTATGAATTCGATTTGCCTGACCCACGAAATCTAAATCGGTGGTGCATATAATAATGCCTTCGTGCTCTGGGGTACTGTTATGTTCACGGATAAAGTCTTTACGATTGATCGTCAGAACGGCTCGCTGATCAGTGCTAGCGAAGGCTAAAACCAACTCGTCGGGAATTTTTTGATTGGCCTTCCCAGACTCTTTAGTCGTCAATACGTCATGTCCTAATCGACGAAGTTCATCAACTACTGGTAAAGGAAAATTTTCATTTGAATAGAGACGAGCCATAATTATGCCGTCTCATTTGCTTGGATTTGTTGATCAATTTCGTTCGGATAAGAGCTGTAATAAGCCCAGGCATTGGTCAGATCTTCTGCATGTAACGTCGGATACATCCGTAACAAATCCGCCTCGCTTGCGCCAAGCTTTCGATACTGGACTAGTGCCCACACCGGAATGCGGCTATCTGCGATACAGGGATCCCCGCCGGCTACACCGGGCGTGCTCTCAATGCCTGGAAATGCACCACTGAGTTCACGTACAATTCTCTCAACGAGGCGGACTTTTTCGGCGCGGGTCATATCTGAAAGCAATGCTTCTGCTTTTTGCAAGGTAGTCATAATTTTTCATCAGTATGAAAATCGAACGTCTATCCCCAGTTTTAAGGCGTAATGTCAATTTTCTGATCGGCTCATCTAGGCTAATCGTTGCGCCAACGTCTCATCATCCAACTGGCGGCGCGCTTGGATGATTTGGCGTTTGTGCAGCTGGCGCGCCAACCCAAACAGACCGGCCAGTTGCCCCCGCAGGCGGGCGCGGGCGGCGGCTCCCCGAATATTGCGTAGCGCATCCACCGTCACTTGGCCTTGCGCGGCGATAATACGGGGCAAATTGCGCCACAGCAAACCATCGGGCATGTTCTTGGCAATATTCCAGATGGTGTTGCGGCCCACATAATAACTGGCCAACACCCCACCGCCCGTGGCGCTCAGATGGTGATAGACGCGCGCTTGGGGTGCAAAAACGGTTTGCCAGCCACTGAGTTGGGCGCGAAAGCCATAATCGACATCTTCCAGATACATCCAGAAATCTTCGTCGAAGCCACCTAACATCTGCCAGACATCTTTGCGATAGGCCGAGCCACCACCGCTGCCGCTAAAAATCTCGCTATTTTGATCATATTGACCCTGATCATTTTCCCACACACCGCGGTTGCGCGGAATGCCATCGGCGCCCATCAGATCGCCTGCTGTATGCAACTGATCGCGCTGGTCAAACAAGAGCATTTTGCTGGCAACAATGGCGGCTTGGGGATTGGCGCAGATCGTTTGTGCTAGTTCGGCCAGCCAGGTTGGTTCGGGTTCGGTGTCGTTATTCAAGAGCACCACCACAGGCGCGCGCGCCGCCGCAACGGCGGCGTTGCAGGTTTTGACAAAGCCCAGATTGCGCCGGTTGACGAGCAGCCGCACCTGCGCATAATTTGTTTCGACAAAAGCCACCGAGTGATCCGTGCTGGCATCGTCGGCCAGGATAATCTCGAAATCGGCAAACGTCTGGCGTTGCAGGGCATCGAGCAGCGGGGCCAGGAAACGTTGCCCGTTGTAATTGGGGATGATGACCGACAAGAAGGGCGCGGTGGTAGCTTGCAAAGCGGGATAATGGCGCTGTGGTCGCGCCATAAAATCGTCCGGCGCGGCGCGAAAGCTCTCAATGTTCAGCGCAATCTGATGGCGCATGACCACACGGTTTTCCTCACGCAGCCCGCCGTAGGTTTCATCGCTGACAATCGGATTGGCATTTACGCCTTTGCTACCCTGTGAGACTCGCGCTTTGCCCTTACGAATCTGGGCCTGCCGCACTTCAAGCGGCTTTACCGCAGCAGATTTAGATTCGTCGGGTGTCGGTTTTAATGATTCATCGCTCATAGATAATCCTCTGAACTGAACAACCAGTCGGTGGTAATCGGTAAATTAGCGTTCATGTATGAATAACAGGTCGGGTCAGATTCCCACTGATCATTGGCTTGCGGCATACGCTGCGACAGCCTCTTGCCACGGTCGTAGTTCGATCCCCCAGGCCGCCGCTGCTTGATTGATTAAGACTGCATGCCGTGGCGGCAACACCGGGCGCGGCCATTCGGTATGCGCAATCGGCGTTAAAGGAATGTGGCTGCGATGGTTGGCTTGGAGCACAGCCTGAGCAAACTCAAAGCGGCTGGCTTGCCCCCCATTGACCAAATGATAGCTGCCAAAGTGCTCCAATTGGATCAACTGCGCAATCGCTTCAGCAACGTCTGGGGCATACGTTGGGTTCCCAATTTCGTCGGCTACCACGCGCAACGCACCCATCTTATCGGCCGCGGCCGTAATTTTGCTGGGGAAATTATTGCCCCCTGGCCCGAAGAGCCAAGCTACGCGCACAATATACAAGCGCTCCAATGCCTGGCGAGCAGCGATCTCGCCGGCCAACTTGCTGCGGGCATAGACGCTACCCGGCGCAGGCTGATCATATTCACGATAATAACAACCCGGTTCACCGGCAAATATTTCGTTCGTGCTGACGTGCACCAACTGCGCATTGCAACGGCTGCACCCTTCGGCCAGATATTTGGGGCCCAAACTATTGGCCGCATACGCAGCCTCTGGGTTTAACTCGGCGCCATCAACGTTGGTCCACGCCGCGGCATTGATCACGACGTCGGGCCGCAATGTGGTAATCTGATCGACCACGCGCGGCTTCGTCAGGTCGTGGTCTGGACGGTTCCACAGGGTGATCTGATTATAGGATTTGCGCGTAAATACAGTTTGCAAAGCCCGGCCCAATTGCCCGTGCGCCCCTACAATCAAAATATGCATAGAAAAAACTTACCTGACTTTCTTCTCTCTCGCTGATAAAGCTTCTAACGCCCAGAACAAGCAGATTGTAACACACGGGTAACCGACACTGAAAAGTAACTACCGGTTGGCAGTAGGAGCGTGCAGCCCTGGGCATGTAGAACAATCTGACTTCTATCATCTGACGAACTTATTGTTCCGCTCGCCTGCACTTAGATCAATTCATCCAACAAGAGTCTTGGTAATTTATATTGCAACGGGAAGATATCGACAAAACCAACATGCCCACCCGTCGGGTGAATTTGAAGATCGAGCAAGGGGTGCGGTGTCAGGGTCAGAAAATCGGCGACAGGAACAATTGGATCATCTACGGCTGTAATGATCGTGGTCGGCACGGTTAAGGTTTGGAAAGCCTGGCCCGTGATGGCATAGGCCTCGAAATATTCGGTCGCGTTATGGAAGTGACCGGGATAGGCGTTATATTGACTGATCAACCATTCTGTCATTTCAAAGATGAGCGGCATTTTGAGCAGCGGTGCAAAACTATAAAATTGTGGATAGAAATGTTGTTTGGCGAGCAACGAACCGAGCCAGCGCTTGCGAAAGTGACGCCGAAAGAGATGGTGCTTGTCGATGGCTTGTACGGCCGCGGCCGGATTGATGGCGGGATTGAATGCAATTACCTTCTGCAAATTGTTGATCGGCTGCTCGTGCTGCCGAAGGGCCAAGCGTAAGGCAAAGCTGCCGCCCATCGAAGTGCCAACGATATAAAAAGGTCGTTCTCGAGCCATTTCGGCCACCCTCTGCACCGCCGTAGCGGTTTCTTCCACTAAGGTGCCGAGAAATAACCCAGGATTGAGCGCGTAGGGATTTACATGTAAATTAGGGCCGTGGTCGCGCAGGTTGAGTCGGAAAACATCAAAGCCAGCTTCGTTTAACGCCTGCGTCACGAGTAAATTGTAGAACGAATGACTGTCCCCCTCCCAGCCATGCAAGGTTAGCACAAGGCCACGCGCCGGTCTGTGGGCCATTGTCGGGCTATAATAACCGAGCAAGCGCACAGGGTAGTCGGTGGCATAGCCAGTCATATCTGGGCCAGCATCGAGCAAAATGGGTTGGGCTGCTGTCGAACGAAACTGGCGTGGCCGGTAGCTCGATAGAAGCGTTTGGGTCTGCCCAGAGCGTACCCAGCGGTGCGGTATAAAAGGTTTTAGTAGATTTTGAACACTTTGTTGATGCATGTTTATTCTCCTACAGATTTTTGCCTCAAACCAATCAAAACAGACCTAGCCATCGTCAAGCGGCTTAATACGCGCACCATCGAAGGCGGAGTTGCCGTGGATGGCGATTTGTCAATGCTGTTGCTAGGAAAGTTAATGATCGCAAAAAAAGGTTAAAATTTTTTGTGAGAATCAGCCTGATTTCAAGAAAAAACTGCCCTGTGGTTGTGGGAAGGACCTTCAGATCGGGTAAGATGTTTACTTTAACCGCAGATACCTTGCACATGGCGAGGGCATACGTTACAATTTGCTAGGATTGGGGTCATACTTTTGCCAAAGGCGTATTAGCTAAACTTAGCTAGCATTGTGATAAGCTGAGCGTTGCTTGGCAATTGACCGTGTGATGATCCTACAAGTGCTACCCAGTGATGATCAATGGAACGCCAATCGGCAGGCATTGTCCACAAGTGCTGGTATACCATAAAATTTAGAATCTGTCAGTAATATGGTAGTATTGGCGATATTTTAGAGTTAACCTTGGTGCGTTGCCACAGTTCGACTGTTCGTACGTTAGAACTGATGGTAAAGGTCGGCAATGTGGAATTTTAATAGAGAGTTTCTCTTCCACTTAATTTTGCAGTGGTTTCATGTTTTAGGAAAGGTGTAAATGCTCAACACACTCAATGAAGTTCACGTTGATCAGGATGGGCGACCAACTGAATTAATTGCGCCAACAGATGACCCAAAGAAGCCTGAAGATGCCTTTAGCGCAAAGATTAATGCTTATTGGGAGCGCATTGAAGAGGCAAGAGAAAACGAACTGTATTATTACTTCCAGCCGGTCGATCAGATTGATGGGGCATGGGTTTGGACGCAGGGCCAACGTAAACTCATGTTTGCCACGTATAGCTATCTGGGCTTGTTAAAACACCCGCGCGTCGTCGCAGCGGGCCAGGCTGCCCTCGAAAAATATGGCGCTGGCACGCATGGCGTGCGCATTTTAGGTGGCACGCTTGATCTCCATAACAAGCTAGAAGCACGGATCGCCGCCTTTACCAATCAAGAGGATGCCATCGTCTATAGCACTGGCTATGTCACCAATCTGGCGACGATTAGCACCTTAATTGGTCGTGGCGATTGGGTGATTTCTGATCGGTGGAACCATGCCAGCATTGTCGATGGCTGTTTGCTCGCGCACGGCGAATTTAAGCGTTTTCGTCACAATGATATGGCGGACTTAGAGCGCGTCTTGCAACAAGCGCCCGCCGATGTAGGCAAGTTGGTGGTAGCCGACGCAGTCTTCAGCATGGATGGCGATATTTTTGACTTGCCAGCCGCAGTCGAATTAACGCGCAAATATAATGCGCGCCTGATGATCGATGAAGCGCATAGCCTCGGCGTGCTCGGCGCCACCGGGCGCGGCATTGAGGAGCATTTTGGGATGCCAGGTGCCATTGACATCAAAATGGGCACCCTAAGCAAGACGATCCCCGGCGTGGGTGGCTATATTGCCGGTGACCGTAAACTGATCAATTTCTTGCGCCATACAGCACGGGCTTTCGTCTTTAGCGCAGCCCTGCCGCCAGCTGTGACCGCAGGCATCCTCGAAGCCTTTGATGTATTGGAAGATGAGGGTGTCGAACGCAACCGTATACTAACCGCTAATGTGAAATATTTTATTAGTGGATTACAAGCCGCCGGTTTTGATACGGGGCTGACCTGCACGCCTATTGTGCCGATCATGGTGGGCAGTGAAGAACGGGCGCTGGCGATGTCGAAATTCTGTCAAGATAATGGCATCTTTGTGTTGCCCGTCTTGCCGCCAGCTGTACAAGAGGGCACGGCCCGGTTACGCGCCAATGTCACTGCTTCACACACGATTGAAGACATTCAATTTGCGTTGGATGTCTTTATTAAAGCTGGGAAGTTTGTCGGTGTGATTTAATCCTAGCTAGAGGTTGTAGGGGTAATTAGTAAATAGTAGGTAGTAAATAGTGATAAGCTCTATGCACTACTTACTATTTACTACCTACTATTTACCGCTGAACTGTATCCTGATTTCCCCAACTTATCGTCTACTGAACTTCCCCTGGGGTCGCTATGCATGTCGTATCCATTAGTTTGGGTAGTAGCCGGCGTAACCACCGGACAGAGACCAGCATTCTTGGTCATCCGATTACGCTTGAACGGATTGGCACGGATGGCGATCAAAAACAAGCGCGTAAACTCTATCTCGAACTCGATGGCAAGGTAGATGCCTTTGGCGTCGGTGGCGCCGATTTAGGCATCACCATGAACGATCACTATTATCCGCTCTATTCCGTGCGTAAGTTGGTCGAGGGTCTAAAAACACCAGCGGTCGATGGCGGGGTGGTGCGCCGCGTGATGGAACGGCACCTAGTGCAACGGCTGGAACCACTCTTACCGATGCCCATCAGCCCCAAACGGGTCTTATTCGGCACAGCTGTGGCGCGTTATGATATGGTGCGCAGTTTTCATGATGCCGGTTATGAAGCCTTGTATGGTGATATGGGCTTTGGCCTTGGGATCAGTATTCCTCTCCACAGCCTGACTGCGTTGCACACGCTCGGCCCGATTTTGCTGCCGATCATGGGACGCCTACCATTTGAATGGCTTTACCCAACTGGTGAGGATCAAGAAAAGATCACACCGAAATTTGGCAGCTGGTATGCTTGGGCAACGGTGATCGCCGATGACTTTCTCTACATCAAAAAACATCTGCCCGATCGCCTGGATGGCAAAATCATTGTCACCAACACGACCACGGCTGCGGATGTAGAATTGTTGCGCGTCCGTGGCGTTCGTTATCTTTGCACAACAACCCCCCGCCTAGAAGGACGCACCTTTGGTACCAACGTCATGGAAGCCGCACTCACCGCGATTGCCGGCAAAAATCGTCCACTGACACCCGCCGAGTTGCAGGCAATGCTCAGCGAGGCTGATCTGACGCCGACGGTGCTGCCGCTCAATGTGTAACAGCGCGCCACGAAAAGCCTCGCCATCTCTCGCTATCTAAAAAGCCTGCTGTTTTTGTAGGGCAAGCTCTGCATGCGCTACAATTGATCCGATGAGATCCAGTCGTGTTCAAACAGCAGGGTTACGTATTACCCTCCTTGTCATTCTACTCGCCGCCTTTGCGTTGCGGCTCCACGATCTAACCCTCCAAAACATCTGGTGGGACGAGGCGCGTAATATTGACGTGGCCCTGCGTCCTTTTACCCAAATTGCTACTGCCCCCGAATTGGATATTCAGCCCCCGTTCTACTTCTGGTTGCTGCATGGGTGGGGCCAAGTAGCTGGATTGGCGATTAAGAATAATCCGCTGCTGCTGGCCTTTTTTATGCGTTTTGTCAGCGTAGGGGCTGGTTTGCTGGGCACGGCCCTGCTCTATCAATTAGGGCGATTGGTCTTTTCACCGACTGCGGGTCTTTACGCCGCGATGATTGCCCTTTTATCACCCTTCTGGCTGGCCGAAAGCCAAGAGACCCGCATGTACACGCTGGGCTTTGCGCTGCTGACTGGGGCGGCGGTGGCTTTGATGAGCGAGATAGAAGATAGGAGATTGGAGAGTACATCAGATCGCCCTATCGCCTTTTTTAAACAACGCCACTTAATCGCTTTTGTCATCCTCTCCACCCTAAGCCTGCTTACCCATTACAATGCGGTCTTTATTCTCGTTGCCTGGTATGGCTGGTGGGGCGCATGGGCGTTGTGGCAACCGGATCGTTGGCGACAGTTACGCCGCGTCTTTTTTTGTGGGCTCGCGATGACCCTGTTGGTCGCCCCCATTGCGCCAATTGCCTTGCGCCAGATCCCAACCTATGCGAACCCTAATTTAGTGATCCCCACTTTGCGCGATTATCTGCGTCAGAACTGGCAAGGCCACCTGGGCGGCTATGCTTTCGATCCGGCCATGCTGTATGGACAAGGGATCACATGGTTATGGGTTGTTTTGGGATTGGCGGTGGTAGGGTTGGTGTTGGCGTCGCTACCAGTAAAGCACTGGCTTGCGGAGGCGCGCGGCGCGTCCAGAATCCATTTTGCGAGCCCGCTGAGCGCTGCGCGTGAGAACGAGCAAAACTGGCACTCATCACTATTCACTCATCACACCACATTCCTACTCGTTTGGCTCTTTGGCAGTCTAGCCCTATACTACATCGCTGTATTGGACCGAGGCGCCTTCAATATTCGTTATAGTAGTTTTGTAACACCAGCCTTGTATGTGCTGATTGGCATCGCTTGCGCCGGTTGGCGTCGTTGGTGGCGACCGCTTGGCGTCGTTGGCTTGGTGATCCTTGCTGTTGGGATGGCGCCGGCTATTTGGGCAGATTTGTACGATGTGCGCTTTGCGCGCGAAGATATGGCCGGTGTTACGCAGTGGTTGAATGCCCATACACAACGGGGTGATGTGGTCTTTGTTGATCAGAAATACCCCTTTGGTTTTTACTATGAACGTTATTCAATTGATCCAAAGGTGACGCCGGCGGGCGTTGAAAAAGCCCCGGCCCGTTATCTGTTTGTGGATATTAACACTTTGGATCAGGTCTTAAATCAATGGGCTGGCAAGACAAAGCATGTTTTCTGGGTGCAATGGTTTGAGAGTGATACTGATCCACGCCATGCCGTACCTTTTTTGTTGGATAAAGTGGGCCAGCATACCGGCGAGCAGGCCTTTCGGGGCTATACGATCAATACATGGACGTTGCAGCCACCCAACCATTTCGAACTCGCACCGCAACTAAAGCCGTTGCCGTTGGCGTTTCCACCCGCCGTAGAAACCGTTGCGATTTCATTACCTGATCAACTGAGCCTGCCGGGGGGGCATCTGCCTGTTGTGATTCGTTGGCAACGTTCGCCCCAAGCCGGGGGGAAGCAACTGCTAAAGGCGCGGGTCGCGTTCTATGACCAAAACAACGCTCGGCTGGCGCAGGCCGATGAACGTCTGCTCAATGATCGTCATGTAATGCCGTATGAGTGGAGTCAAACTGATCACCCGTTGAATGTCTATATGCTTGCGCTCCCAACGGAGCTGGCCGCTGGCGCTTATGAAGTGCGCTTGCTGGTCTATGATGCTGAGACGCTGGTTCCGTTAACTGTAACGGATCAGGCCGGCAATCCTGCGGGCCAGGAAGCTATCCTAGGCACGATTCGCATCGCCGAGAAATAATTTATGTCACTGATTCAACCCGAAAAATTACCTTTTTTTGATCATCAACTGGCGCAACGACCGCGCAATTTTATCCCCATCTATGAACCTTCTTTGGGCGAACGCGAAGAAGCCTTGGTCGTAGAAGCCGTGCGCAGCGGTTGGATCAGCAGCCAGGGCAAGTATATCAATCAATTTGAGCAGGAATTTGCCGAGTTCTGCGGCGTGCGGGAAGGGGTTGCCGTCTGTAATGGCACGATTGCCCTGCATTTGGCCTTGCACGCGTTGGGCATCGGCGCAGGTGACGAAGTGATTGTGCCGACGCTGACCTTTGTGGCTTCGGCCAATGCCGTCCATTATACGGGCGCAACGCCGGTTTTTGCCGATGTCGATCCCGTGACATGGAACATGGATCCCGCTTCAGTGGAACGTTTGATTACACCGCGCACGCGGGCGATTATGCCGGTGCATGTCTATGGCCATCCAGCCGCAATGCCCGAACTTAACGCCTTGGCGCAGGCGCATTCACTTTTGATCGTGGAGGATAGCGCCGAAGCGCATGGCGCAGCGATTGGCACCCAACGGACGGGCGCTTTTGGGCAGATTGCGGCTTTTAGCTTTATGGCGAACAAGATTATCACGACGGGTGAAGGCGGCATGTTGACCACCGATGATGCGGCCTTGGCGGCCCGTTGCCGTATGTTGCGCGATCACGCGATGCCGCCGGAACGGCGTTATTGGCACCCAGAAGTCGGTTTTAACTATCGTATGACAAATTTGCAAGCGGCCGTGGGCGTGGCCCAGATGGCGCGCATCGATGAGTTTATCGAGCGTAAGCGCCAGATCGCCCAGCAATACACGACGGCGCTGACAAATCTGGCTGGCGTCACCTTGCCCGTTGAACTGCCCGGTTACACGAATGTCTATTGGATGTATTCCGTCTTAATTGGCCAAGACTATGGGCTGACCCGCGACGAATTGATCCCAGCTTTGCGCGAACGGGGTATTGATAGCCGACCCTTTTTCCATCCATTAGATACCTTGCCGCCCTATTACAGTGCAACGCCCCAGCCGGTGGCATTACGCTTGAGCCAACAAGGGCTTAACTTGCCCAGCGCGCCTTCGTTGACTGATGAGCAAGTCGCCTATATTTGTGATGTGTTGTGGGAACTGGCAAAATAGAAATTTAATAATTCATGCGGAATGGTGAATGCGTAACAGTTAACCATTCCGCATGAATTATTCAGCATTCACCACTATCCAGGAATTTATGGCGCAATTACCCAACATGGATGTTTCGATTATTCTGCCTACCTATAACGAACGGGATAATATTTGTGATCTGGTCGAAGCGATTCATCAAAAGCTAAGACCCTCGGGCTTCGCCTATGAGGTGCTGATTATGGACGATAACAGCCCCGACGGCACCGCGCAGGTGGTGCGTGATCACTTCAAGCTAGCGGCTGGCGCGCAGGAATTTGTTGAGGTAGAGAACAGTATTGTCCGCCTCTGTGTGCGCACCCAAAACAAAGGGTTGGCGAACTCGATCCGTGACGGTTTAGAACGAGCGCATGGCCAGACATTGGTCGTCATGGATACAGATTTTAACCACGATCCGGCCATGATTCCCCAAATGGTCGATCTGTTGCGCTATTATGATCTGGTCATTGGCAGTCGTTTTGTCATGCGCGGCGGCATGGAAGATACGACGCGTTATCGCGCCAGTTTGCTCTACAATGTCTTTATCCGCGCGCTCTTTCAAACCCAGATTCAAGACAATTTGAGCGGTTTTTTTGCGGTGCGCCGCGATCGTTTCTTCCAACTCGCGCCCAAATTTGATAAAATTTTCTATGGCTATGGGGATTATTTTATCCGCTTGTTGTTGATGGCCTGGCGTAGCAACTGGAAAATTCTCGAAGTCCCGGTCTTTTATATTCTGCGCCGTCACGGTGAAAGCAAGACTGGGTTTTGGGATATCTTTCGCGATTACACCAAGGCCGTCTTGAAATTACGTTTATTTGGATTATAAATAAAGCTTGGGATACGGGATCAACCTAATTCCGTATCCCGTATCCCGCTCTACTGAGCGACTTAATCCCTACCCTATGGCATTAACCTATCGTCGTTACGGCATTTCGATCCTGATCGCCCTGCTTGTCTCGGTCTATACACTGAGCAACGCGGGCCGTTTCCATATTATTGACGAAGTGAGCCTTTTCGCCGTTACCGAATCGCTCGCCTTGCGCGGCGCGGTGGATACGAATGCCATCGCGTGGACGCAGTGGGTCAATAGTCCCGGCGAAGTATTAGGTGCGTTCGGGCCAGACGGCGAAGTTTACAGCAAAAAAGGGCCAGCACCCGCCTTTTTGGCTGTACCTTGGTATCTGTTTTTGCATTGGATCGCACGGTTGGACATTGCCATCGGATTGCTCCAAGGCACCCTGTTGTGGAATGGCTTACTGACCGCCTGCACCGCTGGTCTGCTTTGGCTGACGGCGAACCGGCTGGGCTATAGTGACCGCACTGGGGCAGGATTGGGGTTGCTGTTTGGGCTGTGTACAATTGCCTGGCCCTATGCCAAACAATTTTTTGGTGAACCGCTCAGCACGCTAAGTTTGCTGACCTGCTTCTACGGTCTACTCGCTTGGCGGCAAACTGGCAAAATGCAGCCGTGGTTATGGGTGGCCGGTCTCGGCGCGGGTGTATCAATTGCCACTGTGACTGCCCATGCGCTCTTGGTAGGCATTTTCGGGCTTTTCTTTCTGGCGAATGTAGGCTTTGGGCGCTCAGCGAAAACGAACAGCACCCCGCCTCTGATTCGTAGCCCACTACAATGGTTGCTCACGTTTGTGGCCTTTGGGCTGCCGATTGTGATCGCCGCAATCCTGTTGCTCTGGTATAACAATGTTCGCTTTGGCAATCCGCTTGCCACTGGCTATCATTTTGACAGTGGCGAAGGTTTTACCACGCCGCTTGGCCAAGGCTTGTGGGGCTTATTGATCAGCCCCTATCGGGGCGTTTTTTGGCATACGCCACTTTTTTTATTAACCCTTGTGACCTTTCCCCGTTTTATTCGACGTCATCGTTCAGAAGGTCTGGTGGTGCTGGCCCTTTCCGTCGCTTTGATCGGTTTGTACAGCACTTGGTGGATGTGGTGGGGTGGCTTTGCCTGGGGACCGCGCTTTTTGGTGCCGCTGACCCCCTTCTGGGTATTGGTGCTTGCGCCGCTGCTCGAGCCGCTACAACTGAACGTTGCGGCGACATCCCTGCGCTCATTGCGCCTATCCGGGTTCGCCAGCCTGTTGCTGGCGCCGCTGGCTTTGCTCTCGTTTGTGGTTCAATTGCTGGCTATTTCGGTCAACTATGTCAATTATGAGACCTGGTTACGGACTAAATTTCCCACCGATTTTCAAGATCCACTCAAGTTTGGGCCACCGGCGCAACAGCTGAGTGATTGGCTTTATAGTCCCGTGCTCGGACAGTGGCAGTTGCTCCGTGAAAATTTTAAGGCCAACACGGACCTAGCCTGGTTCTGGTCTACTGGCCATGTCGCCTGGTTACTGGTGCTAATTGGCGTGGCCACGCTCGCCACGCTTTCGATCGCTTTCTGGCGCTGGTGGGCCAGCCGTATTACAGATGAGGACGATCTGCCTAGTCGCCCAGTTCGTTGGCTGCTGCCCTTACTGCCCTTGCTGCTAATTGCTATTTGGCTGGGCGAAAGCGCCAAAGATCCGCTCTATGGTGAGCCTGGGCATGGGTATCAAGCTGTGCTAACGGATATTTGTCGATCGGCTAAAGCAACCGACGCGATCATAACCGTCGCTCCCTATTTTTATCATATCCCAATGAACAAGAGTGGTAATTTGTGTGGGGTCAATCTGCCGATCTTTGGGTATGCGGCCAGTAGCCTGGATCACGCCGAAGCCAAACAGGTCTTGAACCAAGTATTGCAGACCCATGCGCAAATTTGGTTTGTCACGCAAGGGCTGCCGGTGAACGATCCCGACAATACCGTGGAGCGTTGGCTGGCCGGCGAAGCTTATAAAGCCGATGATCGTTGGTATGATGACTATCGTTTGTTGCGTTATGCCACCGCCGCTCAGTTAGCCGACACCCTTGTCATGCAGCTCGATACGCCGTTGCATGATGGCCAGGGTGAGCAGGTGTTGCTCAAGGCGTTGCGTGCCCCAGCCCAGGCCACAGCCGGTGATATGCTGCCTGTCGAAATCCATTACCAGCTCGAAACGCCCATCAAGAATGATCTACATTGGTTTGTGCAGTTGCTGTCGGAAGCCGGCGCGGCGGTGGCCTTGATCGACACCGCGCCGCAACAGGGGTATACCCCGTTTAGCACGTTGCCCGTGGGGGAAGATCAAATTGAAAAAGCGGGTTTGCCATTGGCGGCTGATCTGCCACCGGGCCAATATCACTTGAT
>JAPLGZ010000557.1 GCA_026389895.1 Chloroflexota bacterium
GTATGAGGTGACTGTCCCAGAGGATATTCGCATCCGCGCCGCGCGGTCGGTGGAACGCATGATTGCGATTGGCTAGGGATTTGATTGGCGAGATGAGAAAGTAAGCACGTCATATTATGCAAGAACAAGATAAATGATGTGCATAAAACCAATCATCACAGAATAGCGTAGGGGTGCCCAGCGGGCGCCCAGGTCGGCGGCGGGCCAATATTGATTTTGCCCCTTCATGCCCCTTCGCCGACGATTGCGTGCCCGGCTGTGCGACCAATTACCGTTAACGAGGACGGGCACGCAATCGTCGGCGAAGAGTGTTGGCGGGGTTTATCCATCATTGGTTCCGCCGCCGACCTGGGCGCCCGCTGGGCACCCCTACGCTCTGTCGATCATTGTGTGGCATGATTAGAACGTCAATCTTTCTCATCGCTCATTTTTGACGAAACGAGATAATTTAAATGACAAACATTCAATCATCGCCGGATCAGCTGGAAACCGAAGTGCTGATCATTGGCACTGGGATTGCTGGTTGTGCGGCGGCGCTCACGTTGGCGGACGCGGGCATTCCTGTCACTGTCGTGACCCGTGCCCGCGCGCCGGAAGATACGAATACGTATTGGGCGCAAGGTGGCATCATTTACCAGGGCGTCGATGACGCACCCGAGAAACTCGCCGTAGACGTGATGCAAGCCGGGGCGGGTCATTGTTACGCGCCCGCCGTGCAGATCCTGGCCGAACAGGGTCCGTCTGCCGTGCGCCGCATTTTGCTGGATCGGGTGAACGTGCCCTTCGATCATACGGCGAATGGTGAACTATCGCTGGCGTTAGAAGGCGGCCACACCATTCCGCGTATTATCCATGCTACTGATGCCACGGGCAAGGCGATCCAACTTGCGCTGCTCAACGCGCTACGTGACCACCCCAAGATCCAACTGCTGACCAGCCATACCGCGGTCGATCTGTTGACGCCCGACCATCATTCGCTCAGCCGGCTGGCTGTCTACGAACCGCATACCTGTGTCGGCGCCTATCTGTTTGACCGGGAGCGCGAACGAGTGATCCGTTGTTTGGCCAAAAAGACGATCCTGGCCACCGGCGGCTTAGGCCAAATCTTTCTGCGCACCACTAATCCGATTGGCGCGCGCGGCGACGGCTTGGCGATGGCTTACCGCGCGGGCGTGCGGATTATCAATGCGGAATTTGTCCAGTTTCACCCTACCACTTTTTATCATCAACAAGCCGCCCGTTTTCTGATCTCCGAAGCGGTGCGCGGCGCAGGCGCGCGCCTGGTCAACGCCAATGGCGAACCGTTTATGCAAAAGTATGATGCCGAATGGAAAGATCTGGCGCCGCGTGATGTGGTGGCGCGCAGCATTCATCGCGAAATGCTCAGCCATGATACCACCAATGTCTATCTTGATCTGCGCTCCTATGTGCCACGCGCCGAAATTCTGTCACACTTTCCTACGATCTACGAACGCTGTTTGCAACATGGGGTTGACATTACCGAGGAACTCGTGCCCGTGGTGCCCGCTGCCCATTACTTCTGCGGCGGGATCTGGGTCAATGAAAGCGGCCAGACCGACCATCAACACTTGTATGCGGTTGGCGAAGTCGCCTGCACCGGCGTGCATGGCGCCAACCGCCTGGCAAGCACCTCGCTGCTCGAAGGACTGATTTGGGGTGAACGCGCCGCGCTGGATGTGTTACACCAATTGCCTGCCGCCGCAATGCCGGTGGCCGCCATGATTCCGCCGTGGCGCGATGCCGGCGTTGAAATCGCCGACCCAGCCTTGATCAGCCAAGATATGAGTGCAATCAAACATATTATGTGGAATTACGTGGGGTTAGTGCGCACAACGCCGCGGCTGGCGCGCGCGCGCAGCGATTTGCATCAGTTAGAGATTGAAATCGAGCATTTTTATCACCGAACGCGCCTGAGCGATGAGCTGATTGGGCTGCGCAACGCCGTGCGCGCCGCTCTGAGCGTGGCAGACGCCGCCTGGCAAAATAACAGAAGCATGGGCTGTCACTATCGCGAATAGTCTGTGCTTGCGTTGCACCATGCCAGATGGTTGAAACCATCCGTTGATATAGAAAACGGGTTGAAACATGTTAAAAGCCGAATTGTTAACGTGTTTCAACCCGTTTTCTATATCAGCCAGTGAATGATGAGAATCAACCAAATAAAGCGGTAACGGGTAATCTAACCTGCTTCAGCAGGTTTCACCTATCAGGCGGCGGTTTCAACCGCTGCTCGTTACTGGTTTTGGCTTTGCCACAGGGCGATTGTTCGGACGCGCTGGCCGATATTCAAGATAAATTCAACCGTCGCCCGGACATCCGTCTTTAGCGCTTGACCACAGTCGGCGGCCACGACTTGCGCAAAGTGTTCAATGTCGCGCACCGTCTCGCTGCCATAAAAGCTGTGGACATAATCGGTCAAATTATAGACTTCTAACACCTGATTTTCAACGGGGACATAGGTAATGACCACAGTGCTGCCCGCCAGCGGGTTATGGGTGCGCGGGCATAAGGGGGGCAATTCGACAATGTGGGTCTGTTCTTGCAGGATGACACCTGCCACTGGGGTGATGCTGACAATCTTTATTTCCATTTTCTCACAATTTTCCAAAAGCAACACCCTTGTATGCCCAGCCGCAATTGGTGACGGTCTCCTGGATCGGTTGCTTAATTTCGCGGGTATCAAAACGATAGTTGTAAACCTGGCCGGGGCTTAAATTTTCTGTAAATGCATAGGCCTTGCCAAACTCAATGGAGGTTGTCTGCCCTTTAAATGTGCTGGCCGCGACTGAGAGCTTGGGAATACCAGCGGACCATTCAAGCGTATATTCACGATCCATTGCCCGCACTTGATGGGCCGCCTCATCAAATTTTAGATAAATTTTGAAGACTTTCGTCAAACCCGCCTTGGCAAAAATTTCATACCACTGCGCATCGACAATTTTCCACTCAGCAATTAAATCCACATTTTCGGCTTTTCCGTCAACAAGCTGATAGGGCGCTGTTGGCCGGTTGAGCTGCATGAGTTTTTCTACCACTGCTTGTTTCGACAACACCGGGGTTCCTGCCGGTGGCCGTTTGGTGCCCGTCAAAAAATCCCAAAAACCCATTGTTTTCTCCTCTGTTCACTGCAAACTGCATTGGCTGTTGCAAGCATACAACCAAATTACCAGGTCGTCAATAAAACAGCCCACGGCTCTTATCAAGTCAGTTGATTGAGTAGCGGCTTGGCAGGCCCATCCAGCCATTTTGCTTTGTATCTCTCTTTGTATCTTTTGTCTATACAGTGAGTGCTGGTGTTTGGCTAAGCTTTGCATTATCTTAAGAATCGTAGCCCACTGCTCGCAACGCTGCACGTGGGGCAATAAGTGAATCTAAATGAGGAGATTAGTACCATGACTACGAATAAACGCTCTTTTGCCATTGTCACTGGCGCATCCAGTGGCATCGGTTATGAACTGGCCAAACTATGTGCCGAGCATGATTTTGACCTGCTCATTGCCGCCGACCAACCTGAGATCGAAAAGACGGCGCAAGAGTTGCGCGCCCTCGGGGTAAAGGTCGATGCGCTCCAGGTTGATCTTGCCACCCTGGAAGGCGTTGACAAGCTGTATGCCGCTGCCCAAGGTCGCTCGGTGGATGCGTTGTTAGCCAACGCTGGACATGGCCTGGGACATAGCTTCTTAGAGCAGGATTTTGCCGCGATCAAACATGTGATCGATACCAACATTACCGGCACAATTTATCTGCTCCATAAGGTATTAAGCGATATGCGGACGCGCAACCAAGGACGTGTCTTAATCACCGGTTCGATTGCCGGTCATATGCCAGGCGCCTATCAAGCGGTTTATCACGGCACCAAGGCCTTTGTCGATTCATTTGCTGCCGCGCTGCGCAATGAATTAAAGGATACCTCCATCACGATCACCTGCTTACAGCCCGGCGCAACCGATACCGAGTTCTTTGCACGCGCCGACATGCTGGATACCAAAGTTGGCCAGCAAAAGAAGGACGACCCGGCAGACGTAGCCAAGACCGGTTTCGACGCCATGCTAAATGGTGACGGTGATGTGGTCAGCGGCTTCAAGAACAAGGTGCAGGTGGCGATGTCCGGCGTGATGTCCCAAGACTCATTGGCCGAGCAGGGTCGCAAAATGAACGCGCCGAAATCGGCAAGCCGCTAGCACCAATACCACTTAATCTCTGGTAGACGATAGAAAAAGGATAGAAAGGAGCGTATGATGAGTAAGGCAACGAAAATTGACCGGCGTGACGATGTCAATCCGAAAGAAGGCGAACACAAATATGGGCATGTTGAATTTGCCGACCCGACCAACAACAAATACCCGATTGACACCCCCGAACATGTACGGGCCGCGTGGAACTACATCAATCATAAAGACAACGCCGCCAAATATGATGCCGACGAAGTGAAGGCCATCAAACAGCGCATCAAACGGGCAGCGAAAAAGCATGACGTGGAAATTAGCGAAGACTGAAAGTAGCCTTTCTCCACCCAACCAGACCCGTCAAAGATAATTGAAATGATTCGAAGGGCTGATGTTAGGTGTTGTTGCAACAACACCTAACATCAGCCCTTCGAGTGCCAACGATAGCTATTCTCGATGAGCTATTAACCCATGGAGCAGGCGCAACTCTATGACGCGGGGGTCCACTTTTATGGTCACCGTAATCCCGGCACTATTGACTCCAACCCGTTGCCCTTTGTGGTCGCCAGCCCGAAGCCGTGATCAACAGTTTGACGCCAGATCGTGGTCAAACCGGCAGCAGCGTGACGATTACTGTCAATGGCGCGAACTTTATCAACGGCGCCAAAGTTCTCTGGAACGGAACCCAGGCACCGACCACGTTTGTCAGCGGTAGTCAACTGCCGGCGCAGGTGGCGCTGGCAGAGACCGGTCAGGCCCAAGCGAGCAGTGTTGTCGTGCTCAACCCCGACCCCGCTGCGCAGGCCTCGAACACGGCGTTCTTTACCGTGCAAGCAAAATCTGTAGGTACATCGATCTTCTTACCGATGATTCAGCGGTAGGCTGGGTTTGAGTAACAAAAGAGGCGACGCCATATGGTGTCGCCTCTTTTGTTGTTTGGGGTCAATGCAACTCAAAAGCCTGATCATCTAGAACCGCGGAGGGTGGGTCGCGCGACCCACCATCCGCGTCATCCTGCACATCCGCGGTTCTAAGACGATTTTGTCGAACTCCCCACTAGCCTTGGTTGACATTCCTACAAACTAAGGTCAATAAATTGACATTTGACCGCTTCCCTATTTACAGATATCATAAAAATAGTTGGACCGCGTTCACTCTCCCACTATTTTTGCTAACCCTGATCTGAGGCGCCTGTGCAGGTTGGGCTCGAAGTGAATCATTTGCCGGGTTTTACCACCCGCAGCCCCCAGGCCTCAGTAAGCTTGGCCCATGAGCTTGGCTTTGCCGGTGTCTTTTTCAAGACGGTGCTTGATCTCAGTCCCACGTTGGATGCTGCTGAACTGACGGCGATCAAACAGACGGCGGACGAACTTGGCCTTTATCTGGACTGTGGTGTGGGGCGGGTGAATCCTTATAATACCGCCGAAAGCCCAGCGGTGCGCGCCCTGGGCGATGGAGATTACCGGCTGGGGATGGAGCGTATGATCCGCGCCGCATGCACAATTGGTTGTACGCAACTCTGGGCCGAGACGGCCACTTCGTCCAACAAGCCCTATCCAGGTTACTTCAACATTGATCGCTTTCGCACCGATGTGGCCTGGGCGGATCAATTGTTGGCGACCGAAAAATTTCTACGCATTCTGGCACCGCTCTTGCGCGATGTCGGTAGCCGGATCTGTCTGGAAACCCATGAAGAGATCACCTCCTATGAAGTGGTGCGGCTGGTCGAAGCGGTTGGGCCAGATGTGATTGGTATCACCTTTGACACCGGCAATGTGGTCGTGCGCGGCGAAGATCCGGTCGCAGCGGCCCGCCGCGTTGCCCCCTACACCTATCTCACGCATCTCAAAGACCCATTGCTGACCTTTGGCCCACAAGGGTTGGTGCGGCGCATCAATCCTTGTGGGCTGGGCGCCATCGACTGGTCCGCTGTGCTCGCGATCCTTGGGGCGCATAATCCCCACTTACATCTTACGTTGGAGGATCACAAGAATACCCTTGCGCTTCCCTTCTACGAAACGCCTTGGCAACAGATGCATCCCGATCTTACGGTGGCGGAACTGGCCGAACTCTTCCGGCTAGCCTACACCTGTGAAGCACGGATTCGGCAGGGTCTTATTCCTGACCCAGTTAGTGATGAGCCTATCCCATATGCGGAACAATGGCGCGAACGGGTGCTCCACAGCGCGGCCTACTTGCGTCAAATTATGGGTGCTGAATCAAATTGTAGGGGATAGGCATGCCTATCCCCTACAATTTGATTCAGCACCCACCAAAGAAAGCGAACTCTCTATGAAAACCAAAATAACGGGCGCCTTCGTGATCGGTTTTGACGGCCAAGACCACGTGATCTATAAAGACGGCGAAGTGGTCTATGAAGATGATCAGATTGTCTTTGTCGGCCATGCCTATCATCAGCCAGTAGACCAGACCATTGAGGGCGGTCAGGCCATCGTCAGCCCTGGCTTTATTGATCTGGACGCCCTAGCCGACATCGATCATGCGATCATTGACACCTGGAATTCGCCAGAAACTGGCTTGGGCTTGCAATGGTCAGAAGACTATTTTACTCATCGCCGCCAAGATGTTTTTACGTTGGAGGAAGAAATTTTCAAGCGCCATTATGCGCTTGTCCAACTTGTGCTCAATGGCGTCACCACCGCCATGCCGATCGGGGCTGAGACGCATAAAGGCTGGGCAGAAGGGTATGATGAATTTGCGGCCGTGGCCGACCTCGCCGGGGAACTGGGTTTGCGCATGTACCTCGGCCCCAGCTACCGATCGGGCATCAACGTTGTGCGCCACGACGGCGCACGCGATGTGCTGTGGGACGAAGCGCAAGGGCTGGCCGGTCTGGCGGAAGCTGTGCGCTTTGTGCTTGACTTCGACGGCGCGCACGCAGGCCTTATCCGTGGCTGCTTGCTGCCTTGTCGCATCGAAACCATCACGAAAGATCTGTTGCGGCGCACCAAACAGGCGGCTGATGAACTCAATTGTCATGTCCGGCTGCACTGTTTGCAGGGGCTCCAAGAGCTGCGTTTTCTACGCACCTGGTATAACCAAACGCCGTTGGAAGTGCTGACCGAAGTCGATCTGCTCGGCCCACGCATGCTGATTCCGCATGCCATCTACATCGGCGGTCACAGCGAGACAAAAGAGCCCTATCGGGGTGAACTCGAACAATTGGCCGCCACCGGCACCTCTGTGATCCATTGTCCGATGACCTCGATCCGGTATGGCAATGCGCTCGAATCGTTTGATCGCTACCGGCAGGCGGGTGTCAACATTGCGCTGGGCACTGATTCGTTTCCGCCCGACTTTATTCGCGTCATGGATTATGGCAACAACGTCGCCAAGTTGATCGATAATCGGACAAGTGCCGGCGCGGCGGCTGACTATTTCCGGGCGGCCACGCTGGGTGGGGCCAAGGCCCTCGGGCGCGACGATTTGGGCCGGCTTGCGCCTGGCGCGAAAGCGGACCTGGTCATCGTTGACTTGAGCCATTTGCGCGTCGGCGCCATCGACGACCCGATCCGCACTTTGCTGATGAATACTGGTGGCGCGTATGTACGGACGGTGATCATCAATGGCCGCACGGTGATGGTTGACGGTCAGATCCCTGGCGTCGATTTTGCCGATTTGAAAAGCCGCGGTCAGGCTTACTTTGATAAAATGAAAGCCGCCTACGCTGGGCGCGATTATCGCCAGCGCCCGCTTGACGAACTATTTCCATCTTCCTTCCCCGTGATCGAAAAAATGGCGAGCGAAAGGAACGCCGCCCTATGATCGACCTTCTCCTGACGCAAGGCGCTGTGATCACTGTGGATGAGCAGCGTCGCATCCTCGAAAATGGGGCCGTGGCCGTTGACCAGGGGCGCATCTTGGCGGTTGGTCCGAGCGACGAATTGGAACGAACGTATCAAGCGCGCAAAACTATCAATTGTCGCCATAAGATCGTGATGCCGGGGCTGGTCGATGCGCACGGCCACGGTGGCCACTGCCTGCTCAAGACGATTGGTGCGGATACGCCAAACATGTGGATGCGTGTGGTTACGCCGGTCTATTTTCACTTTGTGACCGACGAATTTTGGTATGTGGAAGGGCTGCTTTCGGCGTTGGAACGGCTGCGCTTTGGTGTGACGTGTGGCGTCAGTGTGATCGGCTCGCAGCCGCGCAGTGACGATCCAATCTTTGGCAACAATCATGCGCGAGCTTATGCCGAAGTGGGTCTGCGCGAAGTGGTCGCCGTCGGGCCATGCGCGCCACCGTGGCCCCACCCGGTGAGCCGCTGGGTCAATGGGCAGCGGGTGCGCGGTGAGGTTTCGCTGGACGCGGCGTTGGCGGGCGCCGAAGCTGTGATCGAAACCTGGCATCACGGGGCCAATGACCGCATTCGTGTCTTCATTACGCCGTTTACGATTGTCCCTTCGCTCGTTTCCAGTGGACCCACGCCGCCCGATGTGGGATCGGTGCTTCAGCCCCACGACCGCTACCAGGCGCGCCGAGTGCGTGAGATAGCCCACAAGTACAAGACGCGCATCCACTCAGATGCCTTCGGTGGCATGATCAAACTGGCCGCGCAAGACGAATATGGCCTGCTGGGGCCGGATGTTCATTTGCAACATTGTCATGGCTTGTCGGTGGAAGAGGTGCACATCCTGGCCGAAACCGATACCCGCGTCGGCCATTCGCCAGGGCCGTCGCTCACACGCTGTCCAGTGCCAGAACTGATGGCCGCCGGCGTGACCGTGGCCGTCGTCACCGATGGCACGTCACCGCGCCAATCCTTTGACCTCTTCCAGGCCATGCGACGGGCGCAACTTTTGCAGCAAACGCATTTCCACGACCGCGCTTATCTGCCTGTAGGCAAGCTGATCGAAATGGTGACCATTGACGCCGCCCGCGCCATCGGTTGGGATGACGAGATCGGTTCGTTAGAGGCCGGTAAAAAGGCCGACATCATTGTGATCGACATGCAGCAGCCACACCTGATGCCCAACTTTATGCCCGCCCACCGCATTGTCTATGAGGCGGTGGGCAATGATGTAGAAACCGTCATCGTCGATGGCAAGCTTGTGATGGAAAATCGTCAGGTCTTGACGGTGGATCAACCGAGTATTCTAGAAGCGGCCCAACAAGAGGCGCTAGCGCTGATCGAGCGCGCCGGACTGCAACCACACATGCGTCCGCCCGCCTGGGGCAGCGTCTATCAGACGTTCGAGCATGAAATGAGTTTTCCAGAGTGAATCAACTTATATTGTAACTACCAAGCCCCACCCTAACCCTCCCCAGGGAGGGGACTGCCTGAGGGTGAATTTGGCTGGTTAGACAAACGAAACATCTTCATCCTTCCCGTTACGATTCCCTCCCTGGGGAGGGTTAGGGTGGGGCGGCTTGGTAGTTACCTTATATTACGCATAACTAAAATTTTGACGCAAAGGCGCGAAGACGCAAAGAAAAACTAAAACAAGCGCGCAAAAGCTTGTTCATTTAGGGAGAATCTATGCTTGCTGATCTTTACGTACGGAATGGACAAATAGTCACAGAACAAGCCGTCTTTTATGGCGGCGTGGTGGTCAAGGCCGGGAAAATTGCGCAACTGGTGCAGGGAAATCCCGAGCTTGCGGCGCAGGAGGTGATCGATTTGGCGGGAAAATCCCTGTTGCCTGGTCTGATCGATGCCCATGTGCATTTCAGTGAGCCGGGGCGCGCCCACTGGGAGGGCTTTCGCACCGGCACGATGGCTGCCGCGGCTGGTGGCATCACGACCGTGATTGAAATGCCGCTCAACGCCTCACCTCCGACCATTGATGCAGAGAATTTGCACGCAAAACAGGCGGCGGCTGCCCAGGAATCAGTGGTTGACTACGCGCTCTGGGGTGGCCTGGTGACCAATAATCTCGACAAGCTAGATGAACTTCATCACGGCGGTGTCGTCGCTTTGAAGGCTTTCCTCAGTTCAAGTGGCAGCGATTTCGTGCGCATTGATGATGATCTGTTATATGCCGGGTTGCTGCAGGCGCGCGAACTGGGCACGTTGGTGGGTGTCCATGCCGAAAACGAATGGGTAACGCGTTATCTCATGGAGAAACTCCAGGCGCTTGGTCGTAAAGACACCGCTGCTTGGGGCGAGGCGCGGCCGCCTGCGACCGAGTTAGAAGCCATCCAACGCGTGCTCTTTTGGGCGAAAGAGACCGGCGGCCAGTTACATATTGTGCATGTTTCGCTGGCCGCTGGCATCCAGATGGCCGCGCTGGCCAAACAGGCCGGCGTTAACGTGACGGTGGAAACGTGCCCGCATTATCTACTCTTTGACGAGCAAGACTTTGCGCGGATTGGGCCGATGGCGAAATGCGCCCCGCCCTTACGCGCCCGCGCCGAAGTCGAAGCGCTCTGGCAAGCGGTGCTCCATAACCAAGTTGACCTGATCGCTTCGGATCACTCGCCCTGTTTGTTGGAGGAAAAGACGCGCGGCAATGATGATGTATGGCTGGCCTGGGGTGGAATTAGTGGACTTCAGACCTTGCTGCCCGCTTTATTGACCGAAGGCGTGCAGCGGCGCGGGCTCACCTTACCGGCCTTGACGCGTATGACTGCCGCCAATCCGGCGCGCATCTTTGGGCTCTATCCGCAGAAAGGCACCTTGTTGCCCGGCGCCGATGCGGATCTGGTAATTATCGACCCGCATAAAACCTGGGTTTTAACGACTGATCAACTCTTCTACAAAAACCCGCACAGCGCCTTTGTCGGTTATGAATTTATGGGGCGGGTCGAACAGACCATCGTGCGCGGGGTGACGGTCTTTCGCGATGGTGAAATTCAGGGGCAGCCTGGATTTGGCCAATTGCAAGTGCGTGGTGTGTAGTTTGGATTGAGGGATGGCGCGTTGCGCCTATTGCCTGATCGAGACCTGACCGGTGGAAAAACGCCCACCAGTCAGGTCGGGCGATCCTGGAGATTCGCAAAGTTCGCTAAGTGGCTCTGGTTTTTCTTTGCGGTCTTTGCGGCTTTGCGTGAGTATGCAGTTGTTTTGATAGATCAGTTGCCAACTTAGCCAATGTGACCTTCCTCTGTTTTCCACTGTCGCACCCAAACCTCAGGCTCCGGCATGCCACTCGTCAACGCGACCTCTTTTGCCAGCGCCAAATCATAGCGTACTTGGCGCAATTCTACGCTCAATCGTTGCTGTGTGTAATCGACAATCGCATACTCTGCCCAGGGCAGGAGAGTTGGCGCGCCTATAAATGGCATCTCTTGCATCGGTGAACCAACGCTGCCTGGATTGATAAGCAACTGGGCCCGGTGCCGGCGTAGCATTTGGATATGCGTATGGCCACTAGCGATCACTGGCATTGGCTGGCCTATCAGCCAGTGATCTAATTCAACGGCTGGTGTGGTCGCCAGCATCATATCATCGTAGGATTGGGGCGAACCGTGACAGCAAAGCAACGCAAACTGCGGATTATTTTGATCGAGCGGAATGGTCAGGGTTGGCTGGAATGTGCGCAAAAAATCTAAATTCGCCTGTGAAAGTTGGGCGACGCCCCAGGCCATGGTCGCTTTGATCCAACCTTCGGGCGTATTGGGTAGGAATTGCGCCCAATTCAGTTCATAATCTTCATGATTGCCCTTGATGCAAGCGCAGCCTAGCGCTTGTAGCAAATCAACGACGGCTTTAGGCTGTGGACCTAGTGCTGATGCATCCCCTAGAAAAACAATCTGATCGACGTAGCTGCGCGCAATGTCGGCTAGCACTGCTTGGAAGGCCGTCAAATTGCCATGAATATCAGAAATTAGCGCAATCCGCATCTGGATCCCCCATTTCAAATAAATGATGATTAATTATGTCTAGTATACAGGTGAATGATCAATCTGTCACGAACTGCAATTTAGCCACTATGACTTATTGTCATTGGAACATCAAGTAGCCAGAATTTGTACGTTAACTAAATTCTCAGCGCTTTTTAATCCTTTTGGGTTAAACTTTTTATGCTTCGCTAACGTTATAATAGGGTATAATAAACGGAGGTTATTTGTAGGGAACTTTATTGTGAGGGAAAGGATTTATGATGAATTTACTAAAGACCAATGACACTAAGCTGTTGCGTCGCCACGGTATCCAAACCCCGCTTTGGGTATTGTTCGCGGCCATGGTCTTAATCATGGCTGGCTGCGTGCAGCCCAATTCTACTGGTCAAGAGCAGGCGCCTACTTCGGCCACTGCACCCGCTGGACCTGTCATTGCGGTTGCGCCGCTGAATGGCCAGCCTGGCGTCTCAATTTCGGTGGCTAGCGCCGGTTGGCAGCCCAAAGAAGTGATCTATATCAACCTGGAATCGATCCAGGCTGGAAAAACTGTTGCGTCCACTGTTGGGGTCGCTACGGCCGACAATGATGGTCGGGTCGCGGTCTCGTTTATTTTGCCACCGGATGTCGCGCTGAGCGATTCGCCAGACATTACGGTGGTCGCCTATTCGTCCACCACGGGTGAAAAGACTTCAACCCCCTTCACCGTTGGCGAAGTGGCTGCCACTGCCACGATCACGGGTACAACCACCGCGACGTTAACACAGACGGCGACGGCAACGCCCGTGCCAGCAACGTCTACCGCCATTCCAGTGACGGTGGCGGCGCCCACGGCCACGCCGACGAATCTGGCCCATGTCCAGCTAGAAGGCTTAAACTTGCGCGCTGGCCCAGGGACTAACTATCTGATTGTCGCCAACCTTGGCCTAGGCACCGAATTGGCGGTGATCGGCCAAAGCGCGAATGGATACTGGCTCAATGTTCGCTTGCCCGGTGGTGGCGAAGGCTGGCTAGCTCGCCCGTACACCGACTTCAAAGGGGCTGCGCCCGTTGTCGGCCCACCACCTGCGCCCACCTACGCGCCCGGTGCGACGGCTACCCCCACGCCACTTTATACGAGCACACCCGCCAACACCCCATCGACCTTCAATAATTGGCGGGGTGAATACTTCAACAATCGCTCTTTGATCTCGAACCCCGTGTTGGTGCGAGACGATCCCTCTGTCGACTTCGACTGGGGCAATGGCGCACCGGCAGCGAATCTGCCTGCGGATAATTTTGCGGTGCGCTGGACGCGCGGTCAATATTTTGATGCTGGCACCTATCGCTTCCATCTCTTGGTGGATGATGGGGCTTATCTGTTCGTCGATGACAATTTGCTGATCAACGAATGGCACGATGGCAGTGTGCGAGAAACGACGGCTGATCTTTATCTCGGCCAGGGTACGCACAACTTGCGGGTTGAATATTATGAAAATACTGGCGATGCGCGCATCCGGGTTTGGTGGGAGCGCATTGATTCGTCCTCATCCGACAGCTACCCCGATTGGAAAGGCGAATACTGGGACAACCGGCATTTAGATGGCGACCCCGAGTTGACACGCAATGATGGCGATATCAACTTTAACTGGGGGAATGACTCGCCCGACGACCGGATCTCGGATGATAACTTCTCGGTGCGCTGGACCCGCACCGTTGACTTCCGCAGTGGCCTCTATCGCTTGACTGCCCGCGCTGACGATGGGATTCGCGTCTGGGTGGATGGTGATCGCGTCATCGATGAGTGGCGCGATAATAACTATGACGACACCTATACGGTCGAGCTTAACCTAGACGGTGACACCGACTTGCGCGTGGAATATTATGAACATAACGGCGGCGCGCGTGTGCGATTCCGTTGGGATCGGATTGGCAGTGAAGCTACGACCACGCCGTCTTCCCCAGCGAACCCAAACACCGATGTCAATCCAACATCGGGTACGGCTGGATCGCATGTCTTCGTCACCGGTGGCGGTTTCCCGGCCAATACGGCAGTCCACGTTTACCTGGGCGCTGAAGTGAGCGCCAGCAGTGCCAGCGCGGCCCCCAAATCTTATGCCAATGGCACAACCGATAACCGCGGTTTCTACCGGATCGAGTTTGACTTACCCACCACCTGGCCGGACGGCAAGCCAATTGAACCGGGCCAACTGGTTGTGATGGTTGCCACGGATAATTTCACCGTGCAGGCAAGTGATGTCTTCCAAGTGCTTGCCCCGAAGCCGACCGTCGCTTCGCAACCGTACACCAACGTTGAGCCAAGCCGCGGTGGCGGTAACACGCCCGTGACGATTTATGGTGGCGGCTTCCCAGCCAATACCCGCGTCGGGGTCTATCTGGCCGAAGTGGCGGCAGCGGCGCTCACCGATTCTGGACCCAAGCGCTATGTAAGCACCACCACGGATGCCAATGGGAATTACAGCATGCGTTGGACAATGCCGAGCGAGTGGGCGAATGGTGACACCATTAAAGATGGCAAAGTGGTCGTCGTGGTTGCCACCGATAACTTTAGTCTACAGGCCAGCGCTACCTTCGACTACTTTACGAAGCCGCCAATATCCCGGTCTATGCCCGCTTGGGGGTCTTTGGCGAACAGGTTGGCGCGGATAATACGCAACTGTATGCCTCGACCACGACGGATCGCAACGGCAATTATAGTTTGTCTTTTGCGATGCCAGCGGCCTGGTCCAACGGGAGCCCGGTCACTTCCGATAAACTGATCATCTTGGTCGGCACACAAGATTACAGCATTGTGGTTAGCACCGTCTTCAACTATACACCGGCTGCTACACCAGTGGGCACAGCGACAATGACGCCAACGGCCACACCCGTTGCGCCCGTGCAGAATCCCTCGACAAGCCTCGCGCCCGGCTCGGGTGGGGCTAATACGTTGGTCACGGTAACGGGTGGTGGCTTCCCAGCAAATGTAACCGTCAATGTGCATCTGGCGGGCTTTGATGGCGATGTCAACCGCTATGGCACACCAGAACGCTATACCACTGGCAACACGGATGCCAACGGCAACTATCGTCTGGTCTTCACGATGCCCGAAGATTGGCCCAATGGTGATAGTATCGACGATGGGCGACTTTTGGTGATTGTGGCGACCAATGATTTTACCGCCCAAGCGAGCGCAATCTTTACCTATCGCGAATCGGCGGCGGCCAATGCCGAAGACGCCACCGTCGTCCCGACGGATACGGCCACTACCGTAGCGGATACGCCAACCACAGAACCCACCGCGACGCCGACACCCGCGAGCGATACCGCGACGGTAGAATCAACGGCGACTGAGCCGACCGCAACCGATACGCCAGCGCCCGCAGATACGGCGGCTGCCGAGCCTACAGCTACACCAACCGCCGCGTCTGCTACCGGCACACCAACCGAGGCGCCCGCAACGGCGACTGAGCCAGCGGCTACGCCAACCGAAGCGCCTGCAACGGCTACGCCCGAGGCGACACTGGCCGATACGCCAACACCGACCTTGACGGATACCCCTGTAGCCGCCCAATCGGAATTGGCAACCGCTGTGCCGACCAAGAAACCGACCCGAGTGCGCCCGACGGCGGCCCCGACACGGACGCCAATTCCGCCGAAAACACCGACGCCTACCCCGGTGCCGACGGATACATCGGTGCCACCAACGGCTACATCCGTACCACCAACGGATACGCCGGTGCCGCCAACAGACGTACCAGCCCCGCCGACAGATACACCGCTTCCGCCGCCCAGTGAACCAATCACTAACACGGCGCCATTGACACAAACGGCCAGTACGCCGTAGCAGAGTACGCTGCCCGTACAAAAGAATTATCCCGGAAAGCGACCAGCTTCCGGGATAATTCTTTTGTACGGGCAGGCGGAGAAATGTTTACGAGCCAAAAAGGACGCCCCCTACTTTGAAAATTTTAGAAATTTGGTAGACTGATTTTTACTTTTATCATCAGGTTGCTGTGCTAGCCTGGTTTATGCCTAGAAAGGATTTTTATGACCGACGCCCCCCAATATGATTTGTACAGTCCCACGTTTAAGGCCCATGCCTATCAAACCTATGCCCAGATGCGTGAGCAAGCGCCTGTTTGTCAGCATGCTGGCTTGAATGGCGAGAACAAACTTTGGTTTATCACGCGCTATGCCGATTGCGAGGCAGTATTGCGCGATCATAAGCGTTTTGTGAAAAGTTACGAAAACACGTTAACGCCCGAGGCCAGGGCCCAATTAGCGCCTGCCTCTAAAATAGAGCGGCTACTCGGCCAGCATCTGCTCAATATGGACGGCACTGATCATACCCGGTTGCGCGGGTTGATCAACAAAGCCTTCACGGCGCAAATGGTGAACCGGATGCAAGATCGCGTGCAAGCGCTAGCCGATGAACTGTTGGACCAAGTTGAGGCGCAGGGTGCAATGGACTTGCTCAATGAGTATGCGTTCCCGCTGCCAATTATCGTGATTGCGCAAATGTTGGGCGTACCTGCCGCCGACCGCGAACACTTTCGCCGCTGGTCGAATGCCTTTGTGGAACCTGCGCACAATGCGGATGAATGGGCGCAACAGGTGTCACTGCTCACTGGATTTATCGATTATTTAGGCCGCATTTTTGCCGAGCGGCGCCAAAACCCGCAGGATGATTTGATCACTGCGCTGTTGCAAGCCGAAGAAGCGGGCGACAAACTGAATGAAGATGAACTCTATAGCATGGTGGTCTTGCTGATCGTGGCTGGCCACGAAACGACCGTTAACTTGATTGGCAATGGCACGTTGGCGCTGTTGCGTAATCCTGAGCAATTGGCGCGCTTAAAAAGCCAGCCGGATTTGATGCCCGCCGCTATTGAAGAATTTTTGCGTTATGATGGCCCAGTCGAGCGCGCGACCATACGTTTTGCGAAGGAAGATGTCGAAATTGGCGGCCAGTTGATTCGGCGCGGCGAACCGGTCAGTGTTGTGCTCGCTAGCGCCGACCGCGATTCGCTGTCGTTTACGCAGCCGGAACAACTGGACACGGCGCGGGATAATAATCGGCATCTGGCCTTTGGCTTTGGCGTGCATTATTGCATCGGGGCGCCATTAGCCCGCATGGAAGGGCGGATCGCGCTCAATACTTTATTGCGCCGTTTGCCCAACTTGCGCTTGGCTGTGCCGGTTGAAGCATTAACCTGGCGCGAGAATCCGATTTTGCGTGGCTTGCAGGGAATCCCTGTCGCCTGGGGTTGAGTAGTTAGCAACTTATACAGCAGAAGTTTTAGTGTACATGCGTTACACGCAGCATACCAGCTATCGATCAAAGCCTGGCGGCTGCCGCGTGTAACGCATTTGCCTGTCACATATTCTGTTGCATGGCCGACTCGATCAATTCCTGTTTTAAATCCCACAACTTTTGGCTCACAGAAACATGATATACATGCGGATTGACCAGCCGCCGAATGCCGGGGTCCAGGGCATTCACATCGGCGACACGCTGGGCGCGCATTTGCTCTAAGGTAGGCAGATCATAGATGAGCTTGCCCTCTTGCAGAACTTCGACCAGCAGGGGTTCGATCTTCGAAATCGACTTTTGGGGCAATGTGCGATATTTGGCATGTTCGACCGGATCGCGCAACAGCAAGCGGTCCATCTGCGCCGGTGCTTCATCCTCTAAGGTCAGTAAGTCGGCCGTCGCCTTGTTCCGTTGATCGTATAAGCGCCACAGATTTTTTCGGCCAGGATTGGGCGTCTTGGCCGGCGATTCGGAGATCTTGATCGCCGAATTCCAATGATCCCCTTGCCGCACCGCCACCAATTTATAGACCCCACCGAGCGCCGGTTCACCCCAAGATGTGATTAGGCGCGTCCCCACACCGTACACAAGTCGGCCAATTAAGTGATCGGCGTCTACCCCATACCGCGGGGCTTCTTCGCCGATCTGGGTCAGGATCTGCCAGATCACCAGTTCGTCCAAATCCCCGGAGAGCACGATACTCGTATCTGGAAAGCCAGCATCGTTTAACATTTTGGCTACCTGAATGCTTAGATAGGCCAGATCGCCTGAATCCAAGCGGACACCGACCGGTTTGTGCCCTTTGCGTTGTAGTGCTTCAAAAACTTGGATGGCATGCGGCACACCACTCTGCAACGTGTCCACCGTATCGACCAAAAACATACAATCATCAGGGTAAAGGTCGGCATAGGCTTGAAAGGCTGCTAATTCACCCATGCCCAGCGCCATGAAAAGTTGCACCATGCTATGCGCATGGGTGCCCTTTGGCGGCAAGCCTAGTGCTTTCGAGACGCCTACATTCGAGGTAAAGCTGGCCCCGCCAATCAGCGCGGCACGGGCGCCGGCATTCGCCCCTTTCTCTTGGGCGCGCCGCATGCCAAATTCTAGAATGGGACGCCCGCGTCCGCTTTCGTGGAGGCGCGCGGCCTTCGTG
>JAPLGZ010000353.1 GCA_026389895.1 Chloroflexota bacterium
GCCTTGGCCATCACTTCACCAAAAACTTGCGAAGGCAGCACCGTGCCCATCAAATTCAGGTCGAGAATTTTGCCAAATGCTTCCTGTTTCATCGCAAAAAAGCTGCCATCGGGCGCAACCGTGGCTTCTGGTGAATTGCCCCCCGCCGCGTTGACCAAGATGTCGATGCGGCCCCACTGGTTGAGCACGGCATCGCGCGCGCTGGCCAGTTGCGCGGTATCCAGTACATCGGCGGCGGTTGCCAACGCTTCGCCACCATTCGCCTTGATCGTTGCGACGACTTCATCGGCCTTGCCACCGCGCCGCCCCAAGATGACAACTTTTGCTCCAGCGGCGGCCAATCCGTGCGCAATCGCGCCGCCCAATACACCCGTGCCACCGGTGACCAGCGCCACTTTCCCTTGCAATGAAAACAACTCACTTAACGCTGCTGTTGTGGTCATACCCCTTATCCTTTTTCGAGAAAATTCGTGTAATTCGGGCCAAAGCGTTGTGCCGTGGCTTGCTAGAATTCCAACATCGCCTTGACCACACCCCGTTCCGGGTCCAGCCAATTCGCAAACTCGGTAATTAATTCCTCCGGCGACGCCCGGTGTGTGATCCAGGGATCAAGGTTGATTTTACCCTCATCGATCATCTGGATCACATAGGCAAAATCGGCGCTCGTGGCGTTGCGGCTGGCAAACAAGGTCATCTCGCGCCGGTGGAATTCGGGGTCTTGAAAGCTAAGTTCACCTTGCACCAGCCCAACAAAGACTAATTTTCCGCCTTGTGCGCCTAAGTTGAAGGCTTTCATCATCGACTGGGGATTGCCCGTGGCATCAAAGACGGTCGTCGGCAACTCACCACCCAACAACGCTTGCAATTGCGGCACTGGCTCTTGGCGACCATCGACCCACTGATCAATCGCCAGGTGGCGCTGGGCAAATTCCATGCGTTTGTCGCTCATCTCCATCACCGTTACATTGGCCCCGGCAAGTTTGGCAAATTGAATCGTCGAGAGGCCAATCGGGCCAGCGCCGATCACCAGCACGGGTTCGCCAGGCTCCAACTGTGCCCGCCGCACGGCATGTGCGCCAATGCAGAGCATTTCGACCAAGGCCAGGTGATCAAGCGTAGCCGACTTTGCCTTGTGCAGTTTGGTCACCGGCACGGTGATCCACTCGCGCATGCCGCCGTCGGTATGCACGCCCAACACTTTAAGGTTCTGACAGCAATTGGTTTTGCCCCGCCGGCAAGCACTACATTGACCACAGTTCAGATAGGGTTCGACGGCGCATACATCACCCACCTTCAACCCTAAGTTGGGATCATTTGCGCCGAGCGCCACGATTTCCACGCCCAACTCATGCCCTAAAATGCGCGGGTAGCTGAAAAAAGGTTGGCGGCCACGAAAAGCATGTAAGTCTGTGCCACAAATGCCAACACGCCGGACCCGCACTAACGCTTCACCGGCGCCAGGTTGCGTAGGCGCTTCGGTTTCTGTCAGGCGGAATTGGCCTGGTTGTTCTAGTATGATTGTTTTCATAGATTTTCCTTTGGCGACTGAAGTCGCAGCAACTGGTAGCAAAGTCGGCCTGCGCCGACTATATCCTCAGCCGACTTGCGTCGGCTTCGCAACAGTTGCTGCGACTTCAGTCGCCGGCAACTTTTATCCGAGAGTATTAAAAACCAGGCAACCCCACCCCCGCCCTCCCCTGGTAAGGGAGGGAGCCGTTTGGGGAACTAAAGATATTACTTCGTCTACCACCAATCAGTCCCCTCCCTTACCAGGGGAGGGTTAGGGTGGGGTTGTTTTTCTTACCCCAAAATGTTATTGATTTTCGTTTCCATCTGCGTGGCTTCCGCGACACTCAACACGCCAGCCTCCATTTCACAGGTGAAGGAAGCACCACCAGCAAGGGTCTTGACATGGCCCTTGGCTTTTTCTGCGGTGTAGCCTTCGGGCTCGGCGGTTGCCGGTAACACCATGCCCAGCGCATCTTGATCCGGTGTGCGACAGATCCAGCGCACCCCTTGGTCAAGTTGGGCGGGGCGGTGACGGATATAGTCAGCGTTTCCATCGGGATGCACTTGCATCGTGTGCGCCCAGCCTTCGGGATCGGCCTGATAGTCGAGCGTGAGCACCACTTCGGGGTCAAAGGCCAGATCGGGGCGCAGGACGTTGTGTTGTTTTGGATTGCGCTGTAATTCCTGAAGAAAGGCCAGATACGCGGGTGTCGGCTGCACGTGTGATGGAATGCTTTTGCGCACGCGCGCATGTTCGGGCGTGCAAGGGGCGCTGTAGACGAGCCGACTGTTGTCGACTGGCCGAAAGTTGACATGCGCCATATACATCAAGTCCATCGGCGTCTTTTTTAAGTTCTCGATGGTGATCGAGATATGACAAGTGCTCGCACCGGCATAGAGTTTGACCAACGGCCGTGCCACATAATTACAGGTAAAGGCGAGGGTATGCTGATATTCGCCGCTCAACCCAATGTATTGGCCCCCTTCATCCTCACCCAAAATCACTTGCGCTTTGCGATAAGGCGCGTTGGGCAATTCGCCATGTAAGGGATGATTGTCCTCTTTGGCCGGCACACCCATTGTCAGCGCGCCGCAGTGCAACATAAAGCCGCCATACGTATTGAGGTAATTTTGGGTGGCATTGGGCTGGTCGAACATCGACCGCATGGTGATATTGCGGCCGCCAAAGGTGGCCGACCAGATCTGTTGGCCCTGAAAAGGCAACATGATCAGTTCACCCTGTTCATTGCGCAGCCGTAGCGCAGCCACGCCGGTCTCATAAAGAAAGGTCGAAGCCACAAAAGGGCCCGATTCGAGCAAAGTTCGTTCGTTTTCGCTGAAAAAATGGGGAGCGAGATGCAGCGTCGTTGGATTCCTCATCGTTTATTCTATCCCTCTTTTTAAAAATTGAACAAGCAAAATTGTAAAGACAATTTTCAAAATCACCTTACAGCGCATCAATCGCATGATGCAATGGGCGCAGCGCCTCGTACAGCTTCGTATATACTTGGCGAAACCCGGCGTCGTAAAATTTTGCCTCATCGGGCACAGGCTCTACTTCCTCTTGCGTATAGCGCAACTGCCCTAGCGCCGTTGGTAAATCGGCATAAACGCCCGCCCCCACGCCACCCAACAATGCCGCCCCCAACGCCGTCGCCTCTTTGACGCTGACCACTGTAAGGGTTTGGTTCAAAACGCTGGCCTTGATGCGCATCATCAATTCGTTATACGCGCCTCCGCCGGTCACATGAATATTCTGCACGCTGGATAACCCGGTATGGATGAGGAGCGGCTCTAAGGTGCTCCGAATTTCGTAGGCCAACCCTTCCAGCACAGCACGGAAGAGCGCGCCGCGTTTGACATCGGTGCGCAGACCGATAAAAGAGCCGCGTGCCAACTGGTCAAGATGCGGTGGATTCGCCATGCGCATATGGGGCAAAAAATAAGCGCCCAGGCTGCCCGGCGGCACTTGTTCGGCTTCGCGGATCAATGTGGCATAATCGGCGTCGGCGGTGCAATTTTCGCGGAACCAATCGACGCAAGCACCAGACGTATACATGCCGCCAAAGACATAATAAGCCCCCCCCACATGTACGCCTTGCGAATACCCCTGCGCGCCCACCTGCGGATCGGTTAATGGCTTGGCCAATGGCAGAAAAATCGCCTCTGCTGTGCCCATCGAATTGAGCACATTGCTGGGCTCTGTGACGCCTAATGCCAACGCACCACAGACATGATCATGGCCGCCCACCGCCACCTGAGTGTGGCTTGGCAGACCAGTCGCGGCGGCGACATCGGGCAGCACCGGTCCGAGCCGCGTGCCGCTGGGTTGTAACGGAGCGAGCAGGCTGGGCGCAAGGCCCATGATGCTAAGAATCTCCTCGGACCATTGACGCCGATGCAGATCCAGCCCCATCATACGCGAGGCCAGCGAAAAGTCTGTGGCCGCCACACCGCATAAACGATAGGCAATATAGTCTGCCATGTTCAGCCACAAACGCGTGCGTGCGAAAACTTCGGGCTGATGGTCGCGCAACCAGAGTAGTTTGAATAACCCAAAAATCGGTTGCAGCGAAATGCCCGTAATCGCAAACAGACGCGCCGGCGTGATGCGTTCGGCCAGCCATTCGGCTTGCGCGCCGGTACGATTATCGAACCAGGCAATCGCTTCTGGAGAAGCAGCTTGTCCGTGCGCGTCTAGTGGAATTCCGGTTTCGGCAAAGCTGGCTACACCGATACTGACAATCCGATCGGGCTGCTCTATTTGGGCAATCGCCGTGCGCAATGCCTGCACCGTTGTCTGCCAGATCGCTTCTGGTTCAAAATAGGCCCACCCTGGGCGCGGATAGTGGGTGGGCGTGCGAATGCTCGCCTGGGCAACAGTCTGGCCCTGGGGATCAAAAACAATCGCCTTGATACTGGTCGTGCCAATGTCCAGGCCGACGAGTAATGGTTCTGTCGCCATAGTCGTTGAATCTGCTGAT
>JAPLGZ010000613.1 GCA_026389895.1 Chloroflexota bacterium
GACGCGTGATCCGCGGGCCACTTTCCTGCAACAGCGGGCGGGGCATGGTGCAGCAGAAGTGACGGGCGCGGCCGCCGTCACGGGGCCCCATGACGAGCGCGCCTTCACCGCTTTCACCAGCCCCACAATTGATTGACAGAGTCGTTTGCCTGGCCAAGCCATTTTCAGTAGCATTGTAACTATTCAGGCGTAGCGCTGGGTAAAATAGCTGGGAAATAGACCTGTTTCCCTATTCACTAGCGATACAAAGGCGGGCGCGTTACGCAGCAGTGCAGCGAGCAATCGTAAGAGTGCCACTTACGGTTGTTCGTTATGCATTTTATGATAGGGCTATTGGTCATATTATTTACGCATGTTACACGCGTTCTTTCTCTGATTTTTCTACCTTCAAGCGAAACGGAACAGAAGCTATGGCACGACGTATTCAAGTCATTGTAAACCCTGCGGCGGGTCAGGATGCGCCCATTCTCAACATTATGAACCGAATATTTCGGGAAGCGGGCGTCGAATGGGATATTTCACTAACCAAGGAAGCGGGTGATGCCCGACGGCTGGCGCAGGAAGCCGCGCAAAGAGGTGTTGATGTGGTGGCGGTCTATGGCGGTGACGGCACCGTGGCCGAAGTAGCCAGTGGCTTAGTGGGCAGCCAAGTACCGTTGGCGATTCTACCAGGGGGGACAGCCAATGTGCTTTCGGTAGAGTTAGGCATCCCAGCCGATTTGGCCTTGGCCTGCCAACTGGCGGCTAATCCCGAGGCCATTGTGCGCCCGCTCGATATGGGCACCGTCAATGGCGATTATTTTGTCCTGCGCGTGGGCATCGGTTTTGAGGCCGCGATGGTAGAAAAAGCGGATCGCGAGTTAAAAGACAAATATGGCGTTTTGGCCTATCTCTGGTCGGCGATGCAAAATCTGTATAAGCCGGAGATCGCCAAGTATCACCTGACCATTGATGGCCAGTCCATCGAGGCCGAAGGCTTGACCTGCATGATCGCCAATTCAGGCAACATGGGGCAGGCCGGCCTCAATTTAATTCCAACCATCGACGTGGGTGATGGTCTATTAGATGTGATTGTCATTCACCAGGCCAGCTTGCAGACCTTTTTTGATCTGGTTGGCAGCATCACGGGTTTCAAACAGATGCAATCGGCCGATGTACCGGCTGGCAGCGGCGTGCCCAATGATATGGCGCCCCAATCGCTGCAATATTGGCAAGCCAAAGAGGTGACCGTGGTCACCGAACCAATGCAAACGGTGCAGTGTGACGGCGAAATTCTGGGCAAAATAGAAGTGCAATGTAAAGTGGTTCCGCACGCTATCAATGTGCTGACGCCCAACCTTGCAAAGCCAGCCACAACATGACCAATGACCCCTTACCACCCTCATCGCGCCGCGCTCGCTATTGGCGGCGCCTGCAGGCGCGTTTATCGCCCGTGCAGAAGATCGATTCGTGGCTCTTTATGGAAGTCAATCGGCTGCCCCATCCACCCGCCGTCAATACCTTTATGCGCGTGCTCGCCACCGTGATGAATCGCGGGGATGGCTGGCTGGTGGGGCTATTGTTCATCGCCGTCTGGAATCAGTGGCAGGGCAAGTTGAAAGGCCGTAAAGTTTTCTGGCGCGTGGCACCAGCACTCTGGCTCACCAGCATCGTGGTGGAGCACGTGCTCAAAAAGATTTTTCGACGACCTCGCCCCTATACACAGCTAGCCCAAGCCGTTTTGGTGGGTGCGCAGCCCAAACACTACTCTTTTCCATCAGGGCACAGCGCCTCTGGCTTTGCTGGCGCGTGGTTGTTGAGCCGCTACTATCCCAAATGGCAAACGGCCTTTTATGGCCTTGCCGTGTTGGTGGCATTTTGTCGCGTCTATCTGGGCGCCCACTACCCCATTGATGTGATCGCCGGGGCCGTCAGTGGCATCAGCCTGGCCGAATTCTTCCGGCGTCTTTTCGGCCTGCGTCACTAGACGGGGCTGGCGGTCTGGCTGCTTACTTGTCCGCGTTGTTGCAGCCAGACCGTCACACTCCAGCAGAGTAAGGCCCAAAGCGCGCCGGCCGTCCAGCCCCCCAACACATCGGTGGGCCAATGCACCCCCAGGTAGACCCGGCTGAGACCCACCAAGAAAGTTAATAACATGGCCAGCACCATGATATAAATTTTAAGCCGACGGCGCGGTTGCAGACGGGCCAGTAACGCGCCCAGGGTCAGATATGTGGCGGCCGACCCCATTGAATGACCGCTGGGGAAACTGCTGTCGTAGACATAAACACCATGGGGCACAAGATCGGGGCGCGGCCGGTTAAACTCATGTTTGAGCAAGACGTTAATTAACATGCCGCCCCCAATCGCCACCGCCACCAGCAAAGCCAGGTCACGGCGACCCGTTAAGAGCAGATAGCCCACAAGACTCAATGTCAAAAAGGTAAGCACCGCAGTCCCACCCAAAGCCGTAAAATCACGCCCCATCTCTTCCACCCACGGCGGTCCTAGCGGGTCGGCATGATCTGTGGGGTTGCGCATGGCCAACAAGATTTTTTCATCAAAGGTATGTGTCTCGCCTTCGCCAATTTCGCTGGCCAGTTTCACAAAGCCAAAAACGCCACCCAATATAATCACGAGCGTCACCAGGATGGTTAATTCCTGGTAGCCAATCCGCTGCCATCGCCCGGGTCGTTCGATCCTGTTTTGTTCTTGCATAATATCAATCACTCCTATCACTTCCAGGTTAGCACCGAGCCACTCGCGACCGGCGCTAGACTCCCTCATGCCCATTTCCACCTGATATAGCCTAGTCTAATAGATAATACATCATCTTGTATCCAGGGTATATACCTGGGTATATAGCTCGGTTTGCTGCATTCTGGTAGGCTATCCCAAGGCAACTGATGGGTTGCAAAGTTATCAATGCGAAAAAAAGACTCAGCTAGCATGTTCGTCTTGTTCTGCGCGTTGTGCTCTACCTAGCGGGGCGCACGAACCTAACAATGATTATACCGCCGTTAATACCAAGGACATAGTTACGTTTTGATCAAAATGCAAGCTTAAAAGTGTGCCATGCCGGTTCAAAACGAAGCATCATAAAATAGGTGGGAGGCAATGGAATGGCAAAGACAGCCGGCGATGTACTCGTAGAGACCCTGCTCGATTGGCAGGTTAATACAGTTTTTGGCCTGCCAGGCGACGGGATCAATGGCATCATGGAAGCGTTGCGCAAACGCCAAGACCAAATCCGGTTTATCCAAGTGCGCCATGAAGAAGCTGCGGCCTTTATGGCTTGTGGCTATGCCAAATATACCGGCAAACTAGGTGTCTGTCTGGCGACTTCTGGGCCAGGTGGCATTCATCTGTTAAATGGGCTTTATGACGCCAAGTTGGACGGCCAACCCGTGCTCGCCATCACAGGTAACACCTACCACGATCTGATGCACACCTACGGCCAACAAGATGTCAATATGGATTACTTGTTTGAAGATGTCGCCTGTTATAACGCCCGCATCATGGGCGCGGCGCATGTGGCTGGCGTGACCAACCTAGCCTGTCGCCAGGCCCTTGCCAAGCGCAGCGTGGCCCACATCACCTTTCCCAATGATCTGCAAGACGAAGAGATCAAGCAGGATCCGCGCTCGATGCGCAATGTCCCTGAACACAGTGGGGATATTTTTGCGCAGACCGCCGGTCTGCCCAACGAGGCCGATCTGCATCGGGCCGCAGACATCCTGAATCAGGGTAAAAAGATTGCAATCCTGGCGGGGCGCGGGGCATTGGGTGCAGGCGAACAGGTGGAAAAGGTAGCCGAACTTTTGGGCGCGCCGATCATCAAACCGCTGCTCGGCAAGGCGACGATACCAGATGATAGCCCTTTCACGACGGGTGGCATCGGTCTGCTGGGGACGCGGCCTTCTCAGGAAGCAATTGAGCACTGCGATACGCTCTTCATGATTGGCACTTCATTCCCTTATATGGAATTCTTACCCAAACCTGGCGATGCGCGCGCGGTTCAACTCGACATCGATCCGGTGCGGATTGGGCTACGCTATCCGGTAGAAGTCGGCCTGGTTGGTGATACAGGTCAGACGCTTGCCCATCTGCTGCCCTTGTTACAACCCAAACAAGACCGTAGCTTTTTGGAAAAAGCCCAAAAGGGGATGGAAGAGTGGGCAGCGTTGATGGAGGAACGGGGCACCCGCCAAGATCTACCGATGAAACCCCAGGTTGTGGCGCATGAACTAGGCCAACGTTTGCCAAGTAACGCGATTGTTTCTTGTGATTCCGGCACAAACACCACCTGGTGGGCCCGTCACATTCCCGTCAAACGGGGTCAATTGCACTCAGTTTCGGGCAATCTGGCCAGCATGGCTTGCGGCCTGCCCTATGCAATTGCCGCTCAGATTGCCCATCCAGATCGCTTGTGTGTGGCATTTGTCGGTGATGGTGGTTTTACGATGCTGATGGGCGAACTGGCCACCTGTGTCAAGTACAATTTGCCCATCAAGATTGTGATTATCAAGAACAACAGTCTGGGGCAGATCAAGTGGGAGCAGATGGTTTTCCTCGGCAATCCTGAATATGAATGTGATCTCCAACCGATCAACTTTGCGGGCGTTGCGCAGGCGATGGGGGTGACGGGCTTCACGATTGAAGATCCGGCGCAATGTGGTGCCATTCTAACGCAGGCCCTGGCCACACCCGGCCCGGTGGTCGTAGAGGCGGTCGTTGATCCGAATGAGCCACCGACACCACCGAAGATCAAGCCGCAACAGGCGTTGCATTTGGCGGAATCGCTGGCCAAAGGCACGCCGAACCGTGAAAAGATCGCGGCGACGATCTTTGGGGACAAAGTTCGCGAGCTGATCTAGAAGACAGCTTGAATTTATCTGCATTCGTACCTATTGAGCCCCTGTGCAGACAGAGGAATAGGTAGCCAGGGAATGGGGCCCGTTTCGCTCCCTACCTGCCTATACCAGAGCTTTAACCCTGATTTTAGCTAATTCTGTGCCTAAAGAGTTACCTATTTATCATCTATCAAGAAGAAGGCATCTATGAGTGATTCAAACAAAATAACCCGCCGCAATATGATCAAAGCAATGGGCCTGACCGCAGGCGCCGTTGGTCTTGATCCTTCGCTGGTCCATGCAAGCAACCAAGAGGAAAATATGGCAAAAAACAACGCCTCAGATATAGAGGCCACCGTCAATCAAACCACCAACGATCAGCCCGTTGCGACGCCGCCCGTTGATACTGGCGAGTATTTGACAAGCAACACTGGCGTGCCGATTAATGACGATCAAAATACGTTACGCGCTGGGCCGCGCGGCCCCAGTTTGCTAGAAGATTTTCACTTCCGCGAGAAAATGACGCACTTCGATCACGAGCGCATTCCCGAGCGGGTGGTGCATGCACGCGGTGTCGGTGCACACGGCTATTTCCAGGTCTACAAGTCACTAGCGCAATATACGCGAGCCCAAGTCTTCCAAGATCCGGCGGTGCAGACGCCGGTCTTTGTGCGTTTCCGACCTCGTCCATGCCTTCAAGCCGGAACCGCACAATGAAATTCCGCAGGCCGCGACCGCCCATGACAATTTTTGGGACTTTATTTCACTGACGCCAGAATCAATGCATATGATCATGTGGGCGATGTCTGACCGGGGTATTCCACGCAGCTTGCGCATGATGCAGGGTTTTGGTGTTCATACTTTCCGCCTGGTGAATGCCGATGGGAAGAGCACCTATGTCAAATTCCATTGGACACCGCCACTCGGCGTTCATTCCGTCCTCTGGGATGAGGCGCAGAAGATCAGCGGGAAGGATCCAGATTTCCATCGCCGTGACTTATGGGATGCCATTGAAATGGGTGATTATCCCGAATTTGAACTAGGCATGCAGCTGTTTGACGACGCCACCGCCGACAAATTCAATTTTGACATCCTAGATCCTACCAAAATTGTGCCAGAAGATCTGGTACCGGTTCAGCCGGTCGGTAAGATGACCCTAAACCGGAATCCTGACAATTATTTTGCCGAAACCGAACAGGTGGCCTTCCATACGGCGCATGTTGTCCCCGGCATCGATTTCACCAATGACCCGTTGTTGCAGGGGCGGAATTTCTCCTATCTGGATACCCAAATTAATCGCTTTGGCGCCCCGAACTTTACGCAACTGCCGATCAACCAGCCCAAGTCGCCGGTCAATAACTATCAGCAAGATGGCTTCCAGCGTTATGCCAATCGACCGGGCCGCGTGAACTATGAGCCTAATTCGTTGGGCGGCAATGCCAAGGAAGCGACCGCCGAGCAAGGCGGGTATGTCAGCTTCCCAGAAGAGATGACGGGGACCAAGGTGCGCCAGCGCAGCGAGACCTTCAGTGACCATTTCAGCCAGGCGAC
>JAPLGZ010000802.1 GCA_026389895.1 Chloroflexota bacterium
GCGCGACCCGACCAGCACAGTGAGGCCGTGGGCCACGAGTTCCTTTGCGACCTGCAAACCGACTCCTTGATTGGCTCCGGTGATCAGGGCGACGCGTTTGTCTTGCATAAGTATCTCCTTGTTTAGGGTTTGGTTAGACAGCGGCTCGCTCGCTGATTGGGCGGCGGCGCAGCTTTGTTTGGCTGATGGCTGGGGGGACGTAGTTGGCCGCGTCTGGCACCCCGATGTCGATTCCAGGCAGAACGATCTGGTCAATCTGGTCTAGCACGTCATCAGAAAGGACGACCTCGGCGCCCGCCAGCAGATCGTCAAGCTGTTCCATCGTGCGCGGGCCGAGAATCGCCGAGGTTACACCAGGGTGAGCCACGGCAAAGGCCAGCGCCATATGGGTGAGTGCCAGCCCGGCCTTTTCCGCCACGAGAATCAGTTGCTCGATCGCCGCTAGCCGGTTTTCGTCGCTCATCTGTTTGCCGAGGAACTTGACGCGCAAGCTGTCGGGCAACGGCTGGCCTTTGCGGTAACGGCCGGTGAGCATGCCCTTCGCCAGCGGACTCCACACCAACACGCCCATCCCGTAGCGCTCGCAAATGGGCAGCACCTCGCGTTCGATGCTGCGACTCAGGATCGAATAGGACGGCTGCTCAGTGCGGAAACGCGCCAGACCACGCCGCTCCGCAACCCACTGCGCCTCTACAATCTCCGAGGCAGGGAAGGTCGACGATCCGATCGCGCGCACCTTCCCCGCCCGCATGAGGTCGGTCAGCGCCGAGAGAGTTTCCTCGATGTCGGTATCCGGTGAAGGCCGGTGAATCTGGTAGAGATCAATGTAGTCGGTTTGCAAGCGGCGCAGCGAGCCCTCCACCGCGCGGGTAATCCAACGTCGCGAATTGCCCTGCTGGTTTGGGTCGTCGCCCATCGGGCCGTGTACTTTGGTAGCGAGCACGATGTTGTCGCGGCGCCCTTTCAACGCTTTGCCGACGATCTCCTCAGATTCACCCTGGCTATACCGATCAGCCGTGTCGATCAACACCGCCAACCTGTGCTAAAATGGCGAAAGTGGAACCATATTCCGCATTATATGGAACATTGTTCCGATTGTCAAATAAGGAAGAGAGTGAGGATTCGAAATGAGTAAGCTGCCAGCCAATGAAAGCGCTGACGCCCGGCGCGAAGCCCCCAAGTCCCGGCCTGTGCGCGCCGATGCGCAACGGAATACCGATGCCTTGCTGGCGGCGGCGTTGGCGGTGTTCGCCACTTCAGGCGTGGACGCGCCAGTGCGCGAGATCGCCGAGAAGGCCGGCGTCGGCATTGGCACTCGCGAAATCGATGCCTGCGCAGACGCCGCATCGATCCTGGCTGCCGAGCACGATCCTGGTGAGGCACTGGCAAAATGGATGCAGCGCTATGCGGCCTTTGTTGCCACCAAACGCGGGCTGGCCGCGGCGCTGCACTCGGGAGACCCAGCCTTCAACACATTGCCCGCCTACTTCGATACACGGCTCCGGCCTGCGCTCCGAACATTGCTTGACGCGGCAGTTCGTGCGGGTGAGGTGCGTACCGATATCGATGCGGACGATCTCCTGAGCGCAGTTGCGAGCCTCTGTATGTCGATTCACGATGACCGACCCGACTACGCGCGCCGCATGGTTGCGCTGCTCGTCGACGGCTTGCGCTACAACGCGCGCCCAGCGGTGAACACGCCTTCCTAGCGCCAGTCAGTTGGCTCGGAGCGCCAGCGCGCGAATTGGGCAAGTGACTGATGAATTAGCTTCGATTCCACAAGCGGTAAAAAACGCAGGTAAGTTTTTCGGTCGATAGTGAAGGCGAAAGTGCGGGTTTAATGTTGAGGGCACGGTAACGTTAATTTATGACAGAACAAATCATGCAATACAATGGTCTATAGTCAAGTTATTATTTAGCATTGGAGAGACCATGAATAAACTTCATGAGGCTAATAGACAATCTTGGAATGCCAACGCTCAATTTTGGAAAGAATTACGAGATCGTGATCAGTTGTGGCGCAAGTGTTGCGATACAACTGAAATCGCATTTGAAGGGCAAGCGCTTGAACTAATCCAATATTATAGTAAGGATATTGCGACAAAACAGATCTGTATCATTGGCAGTGGCGACAATTATGCAGCATTTGCCTTGGCTAGCTTAGGTGCAGCAGTTACGTCGGTTGATATTTCGGAGAATCAATTGGCCGTAGCTCAGGAACGTGCAAAAGCCCTCAGTCTAGATATAAATTTTGTACGTGCCGATGCTGCGAATCTTACCCTCCTTGCAGATAATATGTTTGATCTGGTCTTTTCTTCAAACGGTTTTTATGTATGGATCGCCGATTTACTTGGCGTATTGAGTGAAATCACACGTGTTTTACGTCCGGGGGGATATTACATTTTCTACGATGTTCATCCGTTTCAAAGACCTTGGAGTCATGCTAATGTTGAGACAATTGAGTTGGTCAAACCGTATTGGGAAGTTGGACCAACCATCGAGGCAGGCACTAATCCACAATATGAATTTCACTACACTATGGCGGATCTGGTAAATGCAATCGTGGACTCTGGGTTATTAATTCGTAAGATGATTGAATCTCCTCCATCAGATTCTCGCTTTTGGCAGGATTTTGCCTATGAACCCGGAACTGACAAGCGGCTCATGGACTGGCGGATTAATCCTCGTGCTGGCTTGCCAGCTTGGCTCACCTTGGTAACTCAAAGAAACTTATAGAGAACGATTGGATAAAGTGGAGTGTAGCCTGCCTTTAAATGGCTTGCCATAATCTGGAATCATAAGGAAGTAATTCCTCCTGATTCCAAATTATGACAAGGAATGATATGATTTTTTAGCCTGGAAGTCTATAACCTAATCGATGCTCATTGTAGCCATTTCTTTGCGTGACACTTTATTCACTCTTCATGCGTTGCAATTGCAGGGCGGCCAGGCGGCCGATCTCGTTGGATGACTTGGCCGCCGCCCCCAAACCGGCGGTGGCCACCATGACTTTGCCCGCCACAATTGGTTCGATCAGCGGCACGTCGCCCTTAACCCGATTGGTGACAACACAGGTTTTGGCGTGAACCGCTTCGGTGCGTAGCCCCGGTATCACACGGCGTAGTTCTTGCTCTAATGCCCGTGCTTCGATCGAACTGCCGCTGCCGTGAAACCACTGATTGAGGTCGGTGGCGCTCTGTGGAACAGCAACATGGTGCAGCGCACCGCCCAATTTGATGTAGGTATTGCCGTCGGGGTATTCGATCGGGGGCAGAATATAGACCCCTTCGATATCGGGGTTATTGACGCCTTCATACCAGATGATGGTCGGCATCCGTTTGAGGCGCGCCGCTTCGGCTGCATCGACTTGCGCCAGCACAATCGTGCGCGGCATTGGCAGCAGATCCAACTTGGCGCCGGTCAGAAACTCAGTCCAAGCGCCAGCCGCCACCAGCACCTGCTTGGCGCGAATGGTTTGCCCGCCGTCCGTCGTGAGCGCAACCCCGTTGCCCTTCGTGTCCAGCGCAACCACCGTTTCACGTACCACGTCCGCCCCTTGCGCCGCCGCAATCTTCACTTGCGCGGCCACCAACGCCCGTGGGTTAATGTAGCCCGCCTCGCCCGTTTCATGCAACACGGTCAGCCCATCATCAAAGTGAACTTCGGGGTAGAGTGTGCGGAAGGCTTCGCTTGTATACTTCTCATAAGCCGTACCCAGATACAGCGCATTCCGTTCGGCTTTATTCAGATTGCTATTGGGGTCGGTTGTGGTAAACCCGACCTGCACTCCGCCGCTGCGATAGTGAAAGCGAATGCCACTTTGGGCCTCGATCTCGGGATAAGCCGCAATCGACCGCGTGGCCCAGAGCGCCCAGGCCAGCGAGCCATCCATACAACGGGTGATGCGCCCCTGGTCATAATGGCTGGCAAAGACGCCATCGTGTGCCGACCAATCTCCTTGCGGCTCGTCTGGCCCAATCAGCACCACCGCATCTGACCACTGGCTCAAATACCGGGCCGCAGCGGCCCCAATCATCCCTTTGCCAACAATTGCATACTCGTACATAGTGACCTTTGCCTTGAATGAAAAAATTTTTTCTTGTAACGACCAACCCTACCCTATCCCAAACAGGGAGGGACTGTCAAGGCGAGGGCAATGATCAGGGACAACAGAACATTGATCAGCTGTCCCTTCACGGTTCCCTCCCTGTTCGGGATAGGGTGCCCTTAGGCGTCGGGATCACCTGGTATCACCCAAGGCCAATCCCCATCATGATGGCGGGCGTAGTAGACGGCGAAGATGTTCTGCTGAGCATTGCTGATCCGCACGGTAATGTGTTCCCAGTCGCCTTCGTGGCCAGCAAAATCGCGCCATTCAAAGTTGCGGGTAATATAGGACAAGGTCTTGGTGCGGAACAATTTGGCGCGGAACAGTTGCCAGGCGCCAAAGGAAAAGCAGAGCATATAGACGAGTTCCGTGTAGTCGGCATGTTCATTCACCTTGGCATAGAGTGGCACCACACCATCCTGGAATCAGGGAAGCTTCCAGGATTGGAGAAAGCGCCGCGCCTCCTTTTCGCGCAGTAGGCGCGGTGCGTGATCATTGGCGCTTTCCTGCCATTTGCGCATCGTGCGGATCAGTAGGGATTTGACGGCATCATCGCCCAGCCAGTCAAGGTGTGGACTCTGGTCGCGCCGCCTTCACTAAAGAGCTTGATCTGGCCACTTTCGGGGTTTGATGGATAAATGCGCCGCACCGCAGCCTGGCGCTCGTTGGCAAAAACTTCAACGATGGATTTATCAATTAGAACACGCAGGTGAAGCAATTCCGTGCCGGCGAGGTGGAAGGGGCCAACCTCTACAACTTTCAGCCCCATGCCCTGGCTTGATGATCGTCGTGTGTCAATAAAGAGCTTCTGTTCGACACGGTCATAGCCGATCACGGTCTCCTCGCTGCCATCTGGCGCGCAACAAACTTTCACACCGCAGCGGGTGGCGCCGAATGGTTCAAGCACGATTTCCAGATCAAGTAGATTGCCTTGTAAATTCTCAATCACTTGTTCGCTGTTAGGCTGCACCATGATTTGGCTGTGGCGGCGTTCATTGTAACGCAATTGCTTAAGCTCTTCCACCGGGCGCATGCCCAGCAGGTGATCGTCTCTTAACCAAAGTTCACGCGGCAAACCAAAGACACCCGACCAACCGCTGGCCTTCTTGGTCTCGTCGTCCCACTGGTCAAAGACCCATGCCCACATGATACGCCGACCCCTGGCATCTACCATGCTTTCGGGGGCAAAGAAGGTATTATCTACCCAACTCATCTGCTCGTGTAATTCAGGATAAAATTGTTCATTGCGCCATTCGCCCACATAATAGCGACAGCCCAACTCATGGCTGATGCCCATAAGCACCCACTTGTCGCCCAGTTGGAAAAAGTCGGGGCAGGAGACATCTTCGCGCAGACTGACGCCCTCAATGCCATGCGCAAAGAGGTCACCGACATATTGCCATTGGTCGAGTTCTTTGGCTTTAAAAATGGCCGGACGGACGCCGCCAAAGATAGCATAATAAGTGTCGCCTTCCAGCCAGCCATGGGGATCCCAGGACGCATAGGGGAGGTTGTCGGATTCGCGCCATTTGTCTTTGCTCTCCACGGGAATGATCGGGTTACTGGGTAACTTTTGCCAAGTATCGAGTTGATCATCCGCGCTGGTGGAAATACAGTTGCCCACCTTAACGCCGTGATAGAGCATCGTCGCCTGCCCCTGTTTGTTGATAAAACAGTTGCCGCTAAAGATGCCCTCTTCCGGGCTGTCCCCTGTGGGGAAGAGACAGGGTGGGTGATGCCGCCAGTGCAGCAGATCCAGGCTAGAGACATGCCCCCAATAATGCACGCCTTGATCTTGGTAGATATAGCCCAGGTGATAGCGCCCATTCCAAAAGACCGCGCCGTTGGGGTCGGCTGGCATGGCATAATCCTCTGGCACGACAAAGTGATAGGTGGGGCGATAGGGATCGTTGAGCAAGTGTAAACGCAGATTGCGCGCGGCGAGAATCATCTCTTCGGTGATCATTCATTCCTCTTTTTCATGAGCGGTTTAGATGGTGAATTTGATTTTTAGTTGTTCCCTAGTAACGCAGGAGCCTCACCCCCCGGCCCCCTCTTCTGAAACAGCCCTATCGTTCAGGAGAGGGGGACGCTTCAGTAGAAGCGGGGGGTGAGGCCGCGTTGTTACCCCACTAGACCATCCCCTTCAGGACGAGCCGATCGGCATGATGGCAAGCAACAAAGTGCTCTGGCGAAATCTCACGCCATTGCGGTGTTTCTTGTTTACACTGGTCGGTGGCATAGGGACAGCGCGGGTGGAAGTAACAGCCGCTGGGCGGGTTTGCCGGATTGGCCACCTCCCCTTGCAGGATGATCCGTGAGCGGGTGCGATTTGGTTCGGGGATCGGTACGGCCGACAGTAATGCCTCGGTGTATGGGTGGCGCGGCTGGCTGAATAATTCATGCGTTTCGGCCAGTTCGACCATCTTTCCCACATACATCACAGAGACGCGGTGGGCGATAAACTCTACCACAGCGATGTCGTGGGCAATAAAGAGGTAGGAGAGCCCAAGTTGTTCTTGCAGATCTTTCAATAAATTCAGAATCTGCGCTTGAACGGATACATCAAGTGCCGATACCGCCTCATCACAGACGATCAATTTGGGGCGGCAAATCAGGGAGCGGGCGATCCCAATGCGTTGCCGTTGACCGCCGCTAAACGCATGTGGATAGTGGCCCATCTGGTTGTCACTCAAGCCGACCAATTTGAGGGTTTCTACCACCCTGTCCCGCGCTTCACTGCCACTGGCGAGTTTGTTGTAGATCAGGGGTTCCTTGACGATATCAAGCACCGTCATCCGCGGGTCCAACGAAGAGTAGGGGTCCTGAAAGATCATGTGAAAGTGCCGGCGGGCGGCGCGCAGATCTTCGCCATGCAATTGAACCAGATCAGTCCATTCGGCGTCGTTGATCCGCAGCAGAACCTGGCCGCGAATCGGCTCAATCGCCCGCACAATCATCCGGCCAAGCGTTGTCTTGCCGGAACCAGATTCACCTACGATAGCCAGCGTCTCGCCATCGTTCAGATATAAGTTCACATCGTCTACGGCCCGAACGTGACCAACCACGCGTTTCAGGAGGCCCTTCGTGATATCAAAATATTTGGTGAGGCCAGCATCGGCGATTCGGTGAAACCACGCGCAGAGGCGGCTGGCGCAGGTTGCGCGGCAGCGGCCGCAGGTGTAGCGGTCGGCGCGGCTTCGGCGGCTGGTGGGCTTTCAGTGGCAGACTGGCAAGCCACTAGCACAATGCTGGCGCTCGACAAGCCGACAGCTTTCAAAAATTCACGGCGAGTAAGATTATACATGGTTGCTTTCTCCTTTGATGAAACAATCAATTGAACAATCTTATAGAGGTTTAATGTACGCTCATGCCAACGCGGCCACCGTCAACATGGAGAGTCGTACCGGTAATGTAAGAGGCGTCCTCGCTGACCAGGAAGGCGATGGCACTCGCGACTTCCTCGGGTCCGGCGCGCCGTTTCATGATACAAGAAGTGATGGGCGTCGATTCTAATTCCTGCTTACGCGCCGCTGGATCTGGCGCGTTGCCAAAGTGCATCTCCGTTACAATCCACCCTGGCGCAACGGCGTTGACCCGAATCCCATAGTCAACAAATTCATAGGCCATCGTCTTGGTCACCGAAACCAGGCCCGCTTTGATCGCGTCATAGACCACCTGACGGGGCCGACCCAGAAACCCACCCTCGGAGGAGAGATTGACAATTGCGCCACCCTCTTTTTTCAGCAAGGGCAGCAACACCTGCGTCATCAACACCCAGCCGCGCAAGCCGATCCTTGTTTCGATTTCCCAATTGGCTAACCATGCCCCATCTTCAATAGTGCCAATGCGCAATACAGCAGCGTTGTTAACCAGAATGTGTAGTGCAGGAAAGCGCGCCGCGACCGCATCCCCGGCGGCTTTCACTGCTGCATCATCGGCCAGGTCAACTTCCATAAAGCTTGCAGCACCTCCCGCTTGTTCGATTTGGGTGACGGTCTGCTGCCCCATCTCCACATTCTTATCAACAATGATGACGTGCGCCTCTTCCGCCGCCAAACGCAAAGCCGTTGCGCGGCCAATCCCAGAAGCACCACCCGTGATCAGGGCTACCTTGTGTGTAAAGCGGGTCATGCCATAAGGATTTGTGGTCATAACGAAAACTCCCTTCATAACTGTATAGCCAGATCAAGCTGACTCGCGTTCCACAAGTGGGCAGCCGATCATCTGTTGGACTGGCGGTAGCGGATACGCTTCACCGATATGCGCCAACAGATATTCAACCGCCCATTTGCCCATTGCGTAGTGGGGGAGTTCCAACGTCGTCAGACTTGGATGTAAATGGGCAGCAATGATCTCTTGGTTATCAAAGCCGACAACTGCCACGTCCTCGGGAATCGACAACTTCAACTTGCGCAGCGCATCGTAGGCGCCCATGGCCATACGGTCATTGTAACAAAAGAGTGCGGTTGGCCGATCCGGCTGCTGAAACAACCGCATCGCACAGCGGTAGCCACCATCGGCTTGCCCAATCTCGACACAGACGAGCGCTTCGTCAAACGGGATGTTATAAGCCGCTAATGCCTGCTTGTATCCTTCCAGCCGTCCAACTACACCTGGATCGGAGGCAATATGATTGATAAAGGCAATCCGCCGATGACCTTTGCGCAACAGCACTTCGGTTGCCATCCGTCCGCCGACCACTTCATCGGAAACGACCGAAGGCAATGAGCGATCCGCACAAAAACAGTTTAATAAAACCGACCGCGCTTCATACAATGCCTTGGGTGGCTCAACCAGGCGGTGATACATCGCCGCATAGATGATCCCCTCCACCTGATGCTCCAACATGGCCGCTACCGCCGCTTGTTCCAAATCGGCATGATTATCGGTATTGCTCAATAAGATCAATTTCCCGCCTGCCCAGGCCGCATCCTGCGCGCCTTTAAAAATTTCCCTGCAAACGGCGTGGTGGCAATCTCATCCGTAATAAAACCAATCAAATGCGAGCGGTTGGTGCGCATTTCGCGCGCCGCCGCATTCGGGTGGTAGCCTAGCTCTTTGATGGCATCACGGACACGCTGGCGAGTTTCTTCAGGAATATTGGCACTGGTGACATCATTGATCACATAAGAGACCGTTGTCTGAGAGACGCCCGCTTGCTTAGCGACGGCCTTCATCGTAACGCGAGATTTCATATTTTGTTGCATACAACTATCAACTCCCAAAATCAAGAAAACACCTTTACTCACAAACCACTATGGCTGGTGACATCAAAGGATAGGCATGGAGTTGATCTAGCATTGAGTTAATTGACGGTCAAGGATTGCTGGGGAGCAATAAATTGACTAAGTGATACGATTCAGTAATACGATTCACTGATCATAACACCAAAAAAAATTGCTGTCAATCGGGTTTTTAGCTCAGAATGGGCGGTTCAACTCGGTGAGCCACGCTTGCGTCAGCGTCACAATCTGCTCGGTGGCTATTGCCAACAACTGTTGACCTTTTTCTAACGAGCCTTCGGTGGCGCGGCCGTGGTAGCCCTGCCAATTCGGTTGCGGACGACCTTCATTGATTGCCTGCACGACACCGCGGCCTGGCGGGGAGATTACATCCAGATCAACGGCGGCCTGCCAGTCCACCGTGCCGGGACGAGCCGCGTCGGCCGCCGCGATCTCAAGCGGCCCACCGTGACCATGGCCCCGATTTTGCGAGAAGAGCCCCAGTTGGTCCAACGTCGCACCTGGCAGCGCCTCCCACCAATTGACGAGCAGCAGAAAGTGCTGGGGATAGCGCTCAGCGAGCCGATCCCCAGCGGTGCGCGCCGGCCGGATGTTGCCGTCGTGCGCATTCAACAGCAGAAGGCCCCGCAGCCCCAAGGCAAAGACGCCACCGATCACATCTTCCAAATAACGGGCCAGCGTCTCTTCGCTGACAGTGATCGTCCCGTTATATTGGCGGGTCGCCGGCGGGCAGTGGGAAAAGGGCACAGCGGGTAAGAGCAGCGCGTTTAACGGCTCCCCCACCCGGCGCGCCAAATCGTCGGCCAGGAATAAATCCGTCCCCAACGCGCCATGTTGCCCGTGATATTCAATGCTGCCCAGCGGCAGAATCGCCAGGGGCGCGCTAAGTACGGCGTCATGCAGGCGGCTGCCGGATAGATCGGCCAAATAGGTTGCAGGCATCGTTTTATGCTCCTCGATTCTTCAAGGAAATTTGATTTCTATGGAATGGAATTGGTTGGTGCTTTGATGCTACGATCTTAGCGCAGAAGAGTGGGATGCGTCAAATGAGTTTCAAAAGGACAAAGGATTGGTAGAAACCAATCCCAGGGCTACCGCGGTAGCAAGCGAAACAACGTTTATATATGAAAATCGCCAGTTAGCTAGTAAGGCTAGCTGATCATTCACTAGCTGACCGCGCGCCGCTCAAAGCTGTTTGAATTTTGACAGATAAATGTAAGGAAATTACACTCAAATGCAAAAGTTATTATAGTAAAATCCCGTTTACTTTTCTGAAAAAATCTAGTGTAAGTTATGCTACCAATAGACTTACATATTCGTAAGGAGTCAATAAAGGAGAACTCGCAGTGTTCAGCGAAAACGCATAAGTAACTTGGCATTTGAAATGATCACAGCGGGCTGGTATAAACATAGTTATTTGTAAGATAAGGTGAGCAATGAGTCGAAAGCAATTCATAGAATCCCAAGGTGCTACATGTCGCAATTGGCAGTGGAGTTGGTCATTCATAAATGAAAAAGACAAGCTAATTATTTTCGGAGCCTGGGATGTCCATACACACGGAAATACTACACTTATTTTCAGTGAGGAGTGGCAAACGCTCGCTGATAAAAAACAATCCGGATATAAACAGTCAAAAGAACACATTCATCTAATCGAAGAGAAAGGATTTCAATTAAAAACCTTTCAAATGAAATACTCAGACGTCAAAAAGTCCAAAGATGATGATGGTTCTGCCAAAATAAAAAGCTTTGATCCCCTTT
>JAPLGZ010000772.1 GCA_026389895.1 Chloroflexota bacterium
ACGGCATTGCGGTAAGGAACAGGTATGCCTGTTCCTTACCGCAATGCCGTTTATGGTAGGTAGCACCAACAGACGACATCACAAAAGCTTACGGTTTCCTGCGCGGGTGAGGCTAGGGTATAATCTACTCTCATCATTGATAACTTCATCATGGAGCAAGGAGACTATCCATGTCGTCCACTGCCGAACAGGAATCCGCCGTCGAGCGTCTCTACGAGAACGAAGCGCTGATCGACAATTTAATCGCTGATGTAGCCAAACCGGTGCTTGCATGGGCTGAGAAGCAGATCCTCGCGGGCATCGACCCAGAAGCGATCTTTGCTGCGGTGCGCGCCGTCAACGACAGCGACCCGCAGGATGCCGCGACCGCGCTCGCCACCGCGCAACAAACACTGACACCCGCCGCCACTGAGACAACCACGCCCGCAACGCCTTTGGCATCCGCCGAAGAGCAGGTGCCCACGACAAGCCCGCTCCCTACTGCCCCGCCTGCAACAGACGAAAAAACAGTGACATCAGCCGCCGCTGAGCCAGCTACTCTCGCAGCGCCTTCAGTATCTGCCGAAGCGCAAACGCCTAAGATAAATCCAGCCGCGACTGTTCCTGCTATGACCGAGGAAAAAACGCCGACGCCAGCCACTGTTGAGGCAACCACGCCGGCAAGGCCTTCGGTAGCCGCCGAGGAGCAAGCATCCCAAACGAGCCCTGTCTCAGCGGACGCCCCTGTAACAGATGAAAAAGGGCAGCCACCCGAAGCAGCTAAACCGCACCAAGACCACACGCAAGCTAGCGCGCCAACACCGGCAAAACCAGTGGAACAGCCTTCACAATCAGCGCAGCAGACGTCCACGCCAGCGAATACGCCCGTTGTCGCTCCTCAACCGACCCATGAGCCCCAGCAGGCTAGCAACGCACAACGCCAGGCCAATCGACGCTTTCTGCGTCGCTTGATGAACTGGTTCAACCCTCAGAATAAATAAGCAGACAGCTAAGTCAATCGAGGATCCGCATGGCCCGTCGCCCGAACTCTACGCCCCCCATTAGGAATATAATCTTATTTATCCTCCTAGCGATTGTCCTATATCTCTATCGTGAAGGTTTCTTCGGCCCATCACAAACAGTACCGACGCCTGGCCAGCCCACTGAGGTCACAGTGACACCAGCCGTCAGTGGAATAATCACAGCCACGGCCGAGGTGACCGTAACGCCAGGTGCGGCTGTGACTGTCACGTCCACGGCCGAGGTAACGGCAACACCAATCACAGTTGTGACTGTCACGCCCGTGGTCGAGGTAACGGCAACACCGGTTGCCGCGGTAACTGTCGCACCGAGCGAAACCACCGCACCCTGGTACGAAGTCTATTTTACAACACCGCGCTATCCCGATAAGCCCGAGTACCATCACGGTTCATTGGACGAACACCTGGTGGAATTTATCAACACAGCAACCCAGACCATCGATTTGGCCGATTACGATTTTGACCTGGAAAATGTCGCCACGGCGCTCGCTCAGGCAACCCAACGTGGGGTGCGCGTGCGCATGGTCACCGACACAGATACACTGACCAATAAAAACGCCGCGATCCAGAAAGCGTTTGGGATTCTAAAACAGGCCAATATTCCCATTCTTGACGACAAGCGTGGGCCGATCATGCACAATAAATTCCTCGTGGTTGATAATCTTGCCGTCTGGACCGGTTCGTGGAACTTTACGGATGGCGACACCTATCGGCTGAACAACAACGCGATCAAGATCATGTCGCCGGAACTAGCGCAAAATTACACAGTTGAATTCGAGAAGATGTTTGTCCAACATAAATTTGGTCCGAATAAACCGGCGGGGGTGCCCCATCCAGTGCTGACGATTGGCGGCATCCACGTTGAAAACTACTTTGCGGCGGAGGACAAAGTTGCCAGCCATATCATTGCGCAGCTTAAACAGGCCAAACAGTCGATTCACTTTTTGGCCTTCTCCTTTACAGACGACGCCATCGGTGATGTCGTCATAGAACGCGCCAAGGCTGGTGTCCAGGTAGCTGGCGTCTTTGAAAACACGGGCTCATCAACAAAATTCAGCGAATTTGGCCGCATGAAAGCAGAAGACCTCGATGTGCTACAAGATGGTAATCCCTATCTAATGCATCACAAAGTCTTCATTATCGATAACCGCCAAGTGATCTTTGGGTCATTCAATTTCAGTAACAATGCCGACCGCGACAACGATGAGAATTTGCTGATCGTCAATGATCCACAACTGGCAGCCGCCTTTGAAGCCGAATTCCAGCAAGTCCGTCAGGTGGCCCTAAACCCCAGCAAAAAATGAGCGTCCCAGCGGGGGCATTGCGCCGCACTCGCCCGCACCAAGCTAGTTCTGTCGGTCCTGTTGCCTATACTTATCAAATCGCCTGGCGCTACACTCTAAAATGCGCCAGGCGATCTTGTTTGTAAGGAGATTGGCGCCGCCACCAGTGTGCATGATGACGACGCCGAAGAACAAAAGAATAAGGAGAAAGAAGATGAAGACGGACGGGAAGAAATCAGCCAAAAGGTGCCAAAGCAGGCTCCCCAGCTACTTTGCGATGTTGACAAAAAAGCCATCCGCATCGACCTAAGTCTGATAAACCCTAGGATAACAACCCATTGTAACAAACGCCATCGTGGATTTGTAACAATTTAGTAACAAAAAGCGCAAAACAGTTGACAGAAATGAGCGTCATGTGTATGTTTAAGCAATATGCATAATTTTTTTTCATCGGGTCACCGCTTTTCTACACACCTGGTGACGGGCGTCGTCACCCTAATATTACTCAGCGCGCTGAGCGTTGGCCTGCCGCTCTATTGGCTTACTACCCTTCAATTAAAAAGCCAGACCTGGTCGAGCGTTGCCGACGCACAACAGGCAACCCGCCTGGTCACCGCTTTAGAAATACGCACCCTCATCACGCTGGTCCTCGGCACTAGTATTGTGGCGCTGCTTGGGGTGCGTTGGGCTACTTGGTATATTCGGGGGTTGACGAAACCATTAAGCGAATTGACGGAAGTCGCAGAACGCATTGGCAATGGCGACTTTGTCGCGCCTATTCCTGCTTTTGCCACACCGGCAGAAGTAGCCATTCTGTCGACGGCTTTTATTAAAAGTCAGGCCAGTATGCTACGTACGTTAGAAGAACGTTCGCATGCCCGCGACTGGTTGAACAATCTAGTTCAATCGATTGTCGAGGGGGTGATCACGTTTGATGCAAAAGGCGAGATTACTTTTTTAAGCCAGGGGGCAGAAAATTTAACCGGCTGGCGGAGTGATGAGGCGCTTGGCCAATCGGTTAATGTACTCTTTTTGCCGCCCGATGAGCAGACAAAGCCCTTTCTCGACCGAATTCCGTCACCGGGCAGCCAACGCCAGATCGAAGTGCTCAACCGGCATGGCAAAGCCCAAACTTTAGCAGTGACCGGGGCGCGCTTGACGCCACCCACCGCCGATACCATGCAGGTGGCCCTGGTGTTGCGGGATGTCACCTACGAGGAAGCATTGCGCCATCTTCGTTCTTACTTTTTGGCGAATATTTCCCACGAATTTAAGACGCCGCTCAGCACCCTTAACGCTTCACTCGAATTGTTATTGGATGCGGAAGACGAGTTATCCAGCGCCGAAATGCGCGAAGTACTCAAGCCCGCCCATATGAGTTTGCTCGGGCTACAAAATTTAATAGACAATCTACTACAAAGTAGCAGCATCGAAGCCGGCCATTTTGTCATTCGCAAACGCCTGACCCACTTGCCCCACGTGATCGGCAATGCGCTCTTGTTGGTGCAACCCTTATTAGATCGCCGGCAACAGTTATTTTGTCCAGATAGCGCCGCCGATACCATAGAGATTCAAGTCGATCCGGCGCGGCTGACCCAGGTGCTTGTCAATTTACTGGTGAACGCGAGTAAATATAGCCCGATTGGTGAGCCGATCGAGCTATGTGTGATAGAAAAGCCTGACCGCTTACGGATCTCGATTGCCGACCGCGGGCCAGGCATTCCAGCCAGCGAACGATTAAATTTATTTCGGCGCTTTGTGCGCTTAGATGCCCAAGACGAAGAAGAATATGGCACGGGTTTGGGTTTATATGTCGTGAAAACAACAATTGAAGCGCATGGTGGTCAGGTTGGGGTTGATGACCGTCCAGGCGGTGGCTCTATCTTCTGGTTTGAACTGCCCATCGAGAACAATCCATTAATGACAGACGAGTAGGCATGAAAGACAGATGATAAACTTACAGATTCACTCGTAGAGGTTGATCAATAAAGGTATGGTAAAGCCAAAGGTATAGACATATGAAGATCCTGGTCGTAGAGGATGATCTCGCATTATCTGATGTAATCGCGTTTACGTTACGGCGCGCCGGTTTTGAGATCTTGACCGCCTATGATGGCCTGGCGGCGCTCGCGAGTTGGGAAACCAATCGGCCCGGCCTGGTGGTGCTAGACTTAAATTTGCCAAAGTTGGATGGCTTGGAAGTTTGTCGGCGAATTCGTACGGTAGAAAAGACGCCGATCATTATGCTGAGCGTACGCAGCGGTGACGAAATTGTGGTCAAAGGGTTGGAATTGGGCGCCGACGATTACATTGTTAAACCGTTTAGTCCCAGCCAACTGGTGGCGCGTATTCGCGCCGTCCTACGCCGGGCTGGCATTATCGAGACGCCTGGAATTCTCGCGGTAGCCGATCTAACCCTGGAGCGGGCGCGCAACGAAATCCAACGAACAGGCCAACAGCCAATCCGGCTGACCCAGCTAGAAGTTCGTCTATTAGAAGCCCTTATGCTCAACGCTGGCCAGGTGCTTTCCAGTGATCAATTGATCACGCTCGTTTGGGGTGCAGAAGGTGGCGACCGGACCATGCTCAAACAACTCGTCTACCGGCTGCGCACAAAGATCGAACCGAACCCCTCTCATCCGACCTACATCGAGACGGTGCCGAGTATTGGCTATACGTTGATCGCGCCCCGTGAACAACCGCACCGCGTTGAGCAGTGAAACAATAAGCGGTGACGATAAATCACCAGCAGCAGGGTTAATGGTCATTAACAAAATAAAGCGGTAACTGGTCGCCCAACCTGCTGAAGCAGGTTTCTCATAGCAGGCGGCGGTTTTAACCGCTGCGGCACGCCCGCCAATCACCGAAACAAATTGTTAACTACCATAAATCCTGCGCTGACAGGTTCAGGAAATCGCCTCAGCGACTAGGAGGCTAGTGCCGTTCGCGCCCGAGTGGGCTCCCGGCTCACGTCGAAGCCTGAGGACACTTCCTGCGCTATCAGCCGACCATTTGAATGGTCCGCACCAACGTGTCGGGGCGCTAACTTACCACCTCCTCCCAGCCGCTCCTTCTGTTACCCCACTGTTACGGCTATATAACCACCTTTGTTACAGCCAACGACTATATTGATCCTCATTGCTGCTGCATACAAGCGCGACAAAGATGCGTTTGATTTGATCAGTTAGAGAGGAGTAACCCATGTCCAATATTGTTACGATTGCTGGCTGTCCCTCACTTACCTCGCCATCGACGGCTGTTCTGAACTATGCCCAGGCATTTCTGGCCAAAGCAGGCGACCGCACGAACGTGATCAATGTGCGTGAGCTGCCATCAGATGATTTACTCTTGGGTCACACCTATAGCAAGCCAATTCGGCAGAGCAGCCACCTGATCAAACAAGCCGACGCCATTATCATCGCAACGCCCATTTGCAAAACGACTTACAGTGGCGGGTTAAAAGCCTTTTTTGACCTCTTGCCACAGGATGCCTTTAGCGGAAAAATTATCTTACCCGTGGCTGTAGGCGCAGATCAGGCGCACTTTGCCGAGATTGACCGAGCTCTGCGGGCTGTGCTCAGCGCGCTTGGGACCAACCAGATCATGGAAGGCATCTATCTGTTAGATAACCAGGTGCAGTTGCATGATCGGCAGATCTGGTTTGACGAAACGGCGCGACAGAGCCTGCACTGGACTTTACAAAGATTGACCAGCGAACTGGCACAAAAGCCCAGTTCGGCGTTATTTGGCCGCATTCCTGTGCTGCCGGCATTGGCGGCCCACTATTAAGATGGGCGAGAATCTGTTTCAACAGGTTTTCGCGTACCAGGCGTCGATTTCAATCGATGCGAAGCAACTGTTTGAGGATTGATGGATGGACATTTTTTGGTTTATACCAACGCACGGCGATGGCCACTATCTAGGCACAAGCCGTGGCGGACGACCACTGACGCCAGGGTATCTGCGGCAGGTGGCCCAAGCGATTGACGAATTGGGGTATGTAGGAGCGCTTTTGCCAACGGGAAGAGGCTGCGAAGATGCTTGGCTGGTCGCATCCAGCCTGTTGCCCGTGACACAACGGATGAAATTTCTCGTGGCGGTGCGCCCAGGGCTGATCTCACCGGCGTTGGCAGCCCGCATGGCAGCCACCTTCGACCGTCTCTCAGAAGGACGCTTGCTGATCAATGTAGTGACGGGTGGCGACCCGGTCGAGTTGGCGGGTGATGGGGTGCATTATGACCATGACACCCGCTATGCCGTGACGGATGAATTTCTGACTGTCTGGCGCAAGCTCACGAGTGGCGAAGAAGTAAATTTTGAGGGCGAGCATTATCAATTGCGCGGTGGCAAGTTGATTTTGCCGTCGGTGCAACGGCCCTATCCGCCGCTTTATTTTGGTGGTTCGTCACCAGCTGGCCATGCCGTGGCCGCGCGGCACGCCGATGTCTACCTGACTTGGGGTGAGCCACCGGCGCAAGCCGCCGAAAAGATCGCCGATATCCGGCGTCGTGCCGCAGCGTTGGGCCGGAAAGTTCGCTTTGGGATGCGGCTGCATGTGATTGTACGGCGCACCGAACGCGAGGCCTGGCAGGCCGCCGATGAACTTATTGAATATCTGGACGATGACACGGTGGCGGCGGCGCAACAAGTGCTCGGTCGCTACGATTCACAGGGCCAACAACGCATGAACGCGCTGCATCGGGGTAACAGCAGTCGCAGCCGCGAAGCCTTGACGATCAGCCCCAACTTATGGGCTGGCGTCGGGTTGGTGCGCGGCGGGGCGGGTACAGCGCTGGTCGGGGATCCGAAGACCGTAGCAGCGCGCCTCCACGAGTATGCAGATTTGGGCATCGAGACCTTTATCTTCTCGGGTTACCCGCATCTGGAAGAAGCCTATCGCTTTGCAGAACTCGTCTTTCCTTTGTTACCGCGCTCCATTCAGGCAACCAATGGCGATCAGCCGATCCAGCGGCCGATTGGTGAAATCGTGGCGAATGATTATTTACCAGCTTCACGCTAGGACCCTGTGATGGTAGTTGATGAACGGATGGCGCCGCCAATTCGCCGACGAGCAACCGGTGGTGCGCAAAGGCGCAGAAGGCCAGAACCCTACATCACGGTAGCGACGTTAGGGGTGATTCTACTGGCCTGGTACGTGATCTCCACCAGCGGCTGGGTGCCGGCCTATTTTGTGCCGACACCGCAGCATACCTGGCAGACGTTCGTTAAAATTATGACTGAAGGGTATCGCGGGCATAGCCTTTTTGAACATTTGCTGGCTAGCTTAACACGGGTCTTAATGGCCTTTGGCGCGGCAGCGTTGCTCGGGGTGCCGTTGGGGTTGGCGATTGGGAGCAGCACAAAAATAGCGGCGATCTTTGATTGGCCGATCGAGTTTTATCGCCCGTTGCCACCGCTGGCCTATTACACTTTGTTGGTGCTCTGGTTGGGCATTGACAACGCTTCGAAAGTGGCGCTGCTCTTTTTGGCGGCGCTGCCACCCCTGGTCATCGCGACGGCATCGGGGGTGCGTTCGGTGCGCAGCGATTATGTGAACGGGGCGCGGGCATTGGGCGCTAGTCGCTGGCAAGTCTTTTGGCATGTCATCTTTCCTGCCTGCTTACCGGAAATTTTCACTGGCTTGCGGGTTTCGATTGGGTTTACCTATACCACCCTGGTGGCGGCTGAAATGGTTGCTGGGGTGAATGGCATCGGTTGGATGGTTTTGGATGCTAGCAAATTTTTGCAGAGCGATGTGATCTTTGTCGGCATCATTCTCATGGGTGGCACCGGCGCTCTGCTAGATGCCATTGTTCGTTTTTTTGAACACGTCGTCGTTCCCTGGCACGGAAAAGGATGATGTGATGAATCTAAATATTCTAAATACTATTCTAATTGCAATGTCAAATCGGATGCATTTACACCTAAATACCTCCTGTCCCACCCTCCTTGAGTCCTGCCTCTGTAGCTAGCGGGCGTTCCTAACAGTGTGGCGTGCGGCTCTGCGCAACATACTGGCCATGGAATCGGCCCGCGTTCCTCCAATTTGATCTTTCCCATGCGGCTAAAACGTCGCCTGCTCGGCATGGAGACGCAAAGGTCTGTGGGCTCCACTTGTTTCGCCTTACTTTCATAAAATCTCGCTTGCATCCAGGGATAGTTATGGTTTTTTCTAAGAACACCACTAAATCCGCGCCGCGTTCGTTGTTGAGCCTGCGCTGTACATCCGGCAGAGCTGGCAACTGTAGCTAGCGGGCACTTGTAACCGGCGCAGTTGGCAGACAATCAGCCAAGTCCTGCGTTACAAATTGTCCGCGCCTCTACGCCATCTTTTCCATTCGTCCCGATAACTTTTGTTGAACAACTGTTCACAGCTTAGGTTTGTGTAACCTAAAATCAGTGAAAGGAACTATTTCGTGTCCGATATATTAACCATTGCGGGAAGTCCATCCAATAATTCGCGCTCGTCGGCCGTGCTAGAGCTGGTACGGAATGTCCTTGAGGGTCATGGCCTGTCGACCGATGCACTGAATGTGCGTGACCTTGACGCAACGGAACTGTTTACCGCCAACTTTAATGGCGAAAGTGTCCGAGCCGCGGTCGCCAAAGTCCATCAGGCACGCGCCATCGTGATCGCCACACCGATCTACAAAGCCGCTTATTCCGGGGTTTTAAAAGCATTTCTGGATCTATTACCGCAGGATGCCTTAGCTGATAAACTCATTTTTCCGATTGCCACGGGTGGCTCACCAGCCCATTTATTGGCCATTGATTACGCCTTAAAACCAGTGCTCAATGCCTTGGGCGCTCATCACATTTTACATGGCCTCTATATTCAGGATGCGCAGATTCAACACACGAATGGTGAACTGACTGCGCTGGATGTGGCCATCGAAAAACGCCTGCATACTTCGCTAATGAAGGTAGTCGGTCAGCTTATGCCAGCTCAACCTGAGCGTATCTCATTCAACTCAATCGCCCACGTAAGGTAATAAAAATGAACAAGCCATTAAACGTCAGATCCTTTTCAAGCTTTGCCCTTATGCTCATCGTCACATTGTTGGCGGCGTGTGCGCCAGCCGCGGCCAATCCAACCAGTGGGGCAAGCACAACAAGCAGTACAACCGCCAGCAGCACGGTTTCCAACACAACAACCGTTTCAGACACAAGCGCCAGCACGTCCGGCGAGGTAGCCGAATTGCGGATAGGCTATCAGCGCGGCGGTGAGTATTGGAATCTACTCAAGGCCGAAGGCACCTTAGAGAAACTCTTTGGCCCGAATGTCAAGATCACCTGGTCGCTCTTTGCGGCCGGGCCACCCATGTTAGAAGCCCTCAACGCCGGTGCGATCGACATTGGCGAAGTAGGCGAGACACCGCCGATCTTTGCGCAGGCAGCGGGTGCACCTTTGCTCTATGTGGCACAAGAAGCAAGCAGTGGCGCCGGGTCAGCAATTCTGGTGCCCGACGGCTCGCCGATCAAAAGCCTGGCCGATTTAAAAGGCAAGAAAGTAGCCTTCACCAAAGCCTCAAGCGCCCATTTGCTCTTGATCCGTGCGTTGGAAAAGAACGGCTTGAAATATAGCGACATCGAACCGGCTCTGCTCGCCCCGCCCGATGCGCGCGCTGCCTTTGAAGGGGGCAGCGTCGATGCCTGGGTCATCTGGAATCCGTTCTTCGAAGCAGCCGTGCAGGAGTTAAAAGCCCAAATTCTGATTGATGGGGCGGACGTCTCACCCACCAGAAGTTATGTGATCGCGGCCAAGCCTTTTGTAGAGAAAAATCCCAACAAAGTGCTCGCCATCATCGACGAATTGAAAAAGTCGCAAGTGTGGGCCAAGGATCATGTGGACGAATATGCAGCGCTCTTAGAAAAGGAGACGCAACTTTCGGCAGCCGTCTGGAAAGGCGCCTTCAATCGCGAACGGCCAGAGTTACAACTGCTCGACGATCAGACGGCGGTCGACCAGCAAAAGGTGGCCGACATTTTCTTCGATTTACAGCTCATTCCCGAAAAACTTGATATCAAGTCTGTCATTTGGGAAGGGAATAAGGCGAAGTAAGGTAGGGATAGCATAAAGCAAGGGGTAGGGATACGGGATTAGGTGATTGTGTCGTAATCCCGTATCCCTACCCCTTAATCCTGCTAACACAACAAGGAAATACTCACATGGAAATCAATTGGTTTTTACCCACAGGTGGCACGGATGGTCGCTATTTGGGCACATCAATCGGCAATCGGGTGGCGGATATTGATTATTTGCAACAAATCGCGCAGGCCGCGGACACCCTCGGGTTTAACGGCGTCTTGACCCCCACCGGACGGCAGTGCGAAGATGCCTGGCTGATTTGCGCCAAACTGGCGGCCGTCACCAAACGTTTGAAATTTATTGTGGCCTTTCGCCCAGGTTTGATTGCCCCCGCCTTGGCCGCTCGCCAGGCGGCAACCTTCGACCGCATCTCGAATGGTCGCTTGGTGGTCAACATTGTCACCGGTGGCAGCGACGCCGACACCGCTGCGGATGGGTTGCAACTATCGCATGATGAACGCTATGAATTAACCGACGAATTTTTGACGATCTACCGGCAATTGCTTGGCACAAACGAAGATATCACGTTTGACGGCCAACACTTGACGATCAAGAACGGGCGCAATATTTTTCCAACCGTCCAAAAGCCCTATCCAGCGATCTATTTTGGCGGCTCATCAGACGCTGCGCACCATGTAGCGGCCAAACATGCCGATCTCTATCTGACATGGGGCGAACCGCCCCAGCAAGTGGCGGAACAGATCGCCACGGTGCGCCGCTATGCCGAGGAAAACGGTCACGCAATCCGCTTTGGCATTCGCCTGCATATTATTGTGCGCGAGACCACCAGCCAAGCCTGGGACGCCGCCAATGATCTGATCCAGTATGTGAGCGATGACGCCATCAAAGCAGCGCAATCATTCCAGACGGGCAGTCAGGCCGTAGGGCAACATCGCATGCAAGCCTTGCACAATGGCCGCCGTGACAAACTGGAGATCAGCCCCAACTTATGGGCTGGCGTCGGCCTGGTGCGGGGCGGCGCAGGCACAGCCCTGGTCGGTGACGCCGACACCGTGGCGGCGCGGATGCAGGAGTACGTCGATCTGGGCGTGGAGTCGTTTATCTTCTCCGGCTATCCACATCTGGAAGAAGCCTATCGCACAGCCGAGTTGCTCTTCCCCAAGCTGCCCAAAGAGTATTTCACCACAAATAGACCAAAGGAAAATACCGACAACGTTTATCGCTGGGAATTTGCCCCAGAGAAGGCGAAGCAGTGGGTCCGGCGATAAGGCTTAACCAGCGCGAGCAGGATGCGTGTGCCCACACCAACATGTGGGCACACGTAAAAAGGAGAAACCATGTTTAGTGAAAACACAGTAAAACAAAATCATTTAGCGAGCAACACCGTTACATCACGGCCGCAAGGAACAAGTAAAGGCAACTCGCGCAATTTGGGCATCGGCAGCAAAGTTGCCATCTTCTTCAATCGCCATTTGATCTACTGGGCTTTACCGCTGACTATCCTCGTTGTGTGGCATGTACTGGTCCAAGTAGGCGTGATCACGCCGCGCATCCTGCCTGCGCCGGTTGCCATTCTGCGCGCTGCCATCCGTCTGGCTGCTTCGGGCGAATTGCTCCAGGGGATTGCAATCAGTGCCCTGCGCGCCTTGACGGGCTTGCTGGTGGGTGGGGGCATTGGGCTCTTGCTCGGCTTGATGAACGGCATGTTTCCACGCAGCGAAAAGTTGCTAGACACGACCCTCCAGATGTTACGCACTGTGCCCAATCTGGCGCTAGTGCCACTCGTGATCCTCTGGTTTGGCATCGGGGATGGCGCACGGCTTTTCTTGATTGCCGAAGGGGTGTTGTTTTCAATGTACATCAACACCTTCCATGGCATTCGTCAGGTCGATCCTGGTCTGATTGAAATGGGGCGCGCGTATGGGCTTTCGACGCGCGAACTCTTCTGGGAAGTCATCTTGCCCGGTGCGTTACCTTCCATCTTGCTCGGCTTGCGGGTGGCCTTAGGCGTTATGTGGCTCACGTTGATTATCGCCGAAACCATTGCCGCGGACTCCGGCATTGGTCACATGGCAAATCAGGCACGTGAGTTTATGCGCACCGACGTGATGGTCTTTGCGATCATTCTGTACGCACTCTTGGGCAAACTCGCCGATGTGATCGCCCGTGCGCTCGAAGGCCGCTTGCTGCAATGGCATCCGCGCCACCAGAACAGTGTAGAGACAAGGAGCATCTGATGACAACGACGCGACGCGGTGCGCCATTGGCGCTCCAAGGCATCGAGAAACATTTTGGCGAAAAACGGGTCCTCCAAGGCATTAATCTTCAGGTAACCGGGGGGCATTTTGTCGCCATTGTGGGCAAAAGCGGCTGTGGTAAAAGCACACTCTTGCGCCTGGTGGCCGGCTTAGACACACCGAGCAGTGGCGAGATCCTGGTCGATAATCAGCCGTTGCAAGCCCTGAATAAAGTTGCCCGCATTATGTTTCAGGATGCCCGCTTGCTGCCCTGGAAACGGGTGATCGACAATGTCGGCTTGGGCCTGAAAGGTGATTGGCACCGGCGCGCCGAAGTGGCGCTCGCCCATGTTGGGTTGCTCGATCGCGCCAAAGAGTGGCCCCGTGTGCTATCGGGCGGCGAACGGCAGCGGGTCGCCTTGGCGCGGGCGTTACTTACCAACCCATCCATGTTACTGCTGGATGAACCGCTCGGCGCGCTCGACGCGTTGACACGCATCGAGATGCAACAATTGATTGAACGCCTCTGGCCCGAAGAAAAATTCACAGCGCTGCTGATCACCCACGATGTAGAGGAA
>JAPLGZ010000588.1 GCA_026389895.1 Chloroflexota bacterium
CTCAAAAGAGTGAGTACTGAAAGCATAAATAACCGGCCTATCACGATATCGAATGAACCGTTCAATTTCACGACTCAAAAGAGTGAGTACTGAAAGGATGTGTAGGTGGCCACAGTGGTGGCGATGCCAGGTTCAATTTCACGACTCAAAAGAGTGAGTACTGAAAGGCTTATCCAGATTGCCGAGCAGAGCATGGTAAGCCGGTTCAATTTCACGACTCAAAAGAGTGAGTACTGAAAGCCTCTAACTGTCTCTAATGCGACCTTCTCGCGCCGCGTTCAATTTCACGACTCAAAAGAGTGAGTACTGAAAGAGAATGATTCTGGACGTTCCTTCTTATTTCTTCTCCGTTCAATTTCACGACTCAAAAGAGTGAGTACTGAAAGTCAATAACTTGCCGTGTGTCTAACATCGATATCGCCTGTTCAATTTCACGACTCAAAAGAGTGAGTACTGAAAGTGGGCGTGTCAATCAGTGGCAGCGCATCCTGTTTCGTGTTCAATACGGCGACGTCCTGCGCTGTCAGCGGGCCATTTGAATGGCCCAGGCAAGTTACCAATTGTTTGTCTTGCGCCGTTGGCCCTGTTGAAATGATGCCAACTGGCACGCCCAATGTTTCGCTGAGCAGTGCCAATAGGGCGGCGACATGCTCTACCGGTTCCAATTGTGGGTGGGCGCATGCCAGCTCGCGCGTGAGTTGCGCTTGATAGTCGAGATCGCGCGGTTGTGGCGCCGGTGCAAGGCGGTCGAGTGTCGTGGTCCCACACTGATACCGCCGACAGATTTGCAGACCAGGTGCATGGGCTGGTAGCGCCGCTAAGCGATCCAGACAGGTAACGGCCAGATAGTCGAGTGGGCCGACCACTGCTAAGGCGTAGCGGAGCATTACCAGGTCAAGCCAGCCGACGCGGAAACTTTGTTGCCACGGGCCAAACGTATTGCAGGCATCCGTCAACAGCGGGGCAAGTTCGGCAACTTCGCTGACAAATGGCCCCGCGCCGTGACGGGTGGCATAGGCGCGGGTGATGCCGATGCGGGTGATCTGGCCTTGATAATTCGCTTCGGCGAGCAGCATGTCGGCATTCGCCAACGTCGTGGTGCTCCATGTCGTATACGGATGGAACCCAGCCCACTCATCCAGCAGCACACCTTGCGCGCCTTCAAAGACCACCGTGCCCGCCTGCTGGAGCAGCGTGTTGAGATAGTGGCCGGGCACAATCTGCGCCTGGGCTGCGAAAGCTTGGTAGGCCGGGATGAGCCAATCCGCCCAATCTGGATCGGTTAACCAAGCCCATTCGGCTGCCATGCGTTGGGTCGGTGGCCAGGTGGTCTGCAGTGTCGCCACCTTGGCAAGATTGACCGTGCGCAAATTGGCTAACTTCGCATAGAGAATGTCTGGGTTTGCCAAATCGCCGGCGCGCAAGGCTTGTGGCCCATGCGCCAATGCATCCGCCATCGTCTCGCCAATCCCCATACCGCAGCTGCCATGGCGCTGGTCACCGCGCGCCAACTCCTGGAGACGGTTGGCGGCGCGTTGAAACGGCGTGATCACAAGGGCTTGTTGATCGATTGTTGTGCGTTGGAAGGCGTCCATCACCCCTACTGTGTGCAGATGTTTTTCCTCTTCTAACATGCCAAATGGCTCCAGCAGCATAAAGCGCGAAAGATGGGTCTTGGCGCCCGCCAGGGTTCCACTGCCGAACTGGGCAAAGACATGCGCCTGCGGCGTCCCTGATGCACCCACCGCCACCACGCGATGGCCCGCCTGGGCTCCGCCGTTATAGCGCACCACCGTATGCGCAGCATATTCACGCGCAAGGAAATCAACGATCGAACCCTTCCCCGCATCGCCAAAACACAGATCAACGGTCAAGAATGCCTGCTGCATCTGTTTACTCCTTGGAGTGAATGTATTTGCTCAGGGTCGGGGCTCTGTAGCCCCGACCCTGAAGAAGATCAATGAGAAAAAGATCAATGAGAATTATAATCGTCCATCATGCCCCGTGGGGCTGACCGCCAACATCCCAACCGCCGCGGGGGCAACAGGCACGTGGGTGGCCGCGTAGGGGGCGAGCGCTGTGACGGCGGTGGCGGTGGCTGCGGGATCGTAGCCAGCCCGCAGCAGATCCTCGATGCCATCCTCCAGATCAAAGACTGTCCCTTCACAGAGCCCAATGGCCAGCGCAATGGTTTCGCAGACGGCTGTCTCATCTTCAAGCAAGATCACCCGCTCGCCAAGCAAGGCGCGCCAGTGTTCTTGGATCGCTGGGTTCTGGCCATGTGACGTGTTGGTGGGAATGATATGAAAATACTCATAACGCGTCTGCACTTCGGCAATGATCTGGTTGATCGGGATGTCGCGTTTTAACACGTCACCGATCTGCTGTTGGACCTGTTGGCGCTGCACCACGGCATAGGGTTTTTCGTCGCCAATGGTAAACAGATAGCCTTTGTGGCCCCGTTTTTCATAACAATCGAGTTTCGTGTGGCGGGCGCAGAAGTAAAGCCCTAGTTCATAGGTCTCATGCACCTGGCCACCGCCACCCCCTTCAAGATAAATTTTGCCCAGATCGTCGTCCATCTCCAGGCCAGCTTCGAACTGTCCAATCTGCAGTGGCACACTGTCACAATAGGCGTCACCCACCGCGCCAAAGAGCATTTGGGGCTGTTCGAGATAGCCTTTTTGGATCAACAGCCGCATCAACTTGCCGAGTTTTGTTTGCAAGACACGCGGTACATTGCCCATCGAACCGGTGACATCGAAGATCACAGCGACGGCAACCGAGTTTGGATGTTGCGCGCTGTCGCGGCTTTCCCGCGTGACGCCCAACGGATTCATCTGATCATGGACCCGTTTGATGCCGCTGGTCCGCACCTGTGTATCATAGGTAAAGGCGCTCTGGTCTGTGGCTTGGCGATAATTTTGGCGGGCCTCATAAGCCCCATCGCTCCAGTTTGAATAACCCATAAAAACCTCCTACGTTGTTGAAAAATGGAAAATGGTTATTAGTGCGTGGTCACGGCAGTTGGCGAATGGCGCTGCTCGTCTCCAATCACTAAAGCGTAAACGGTCGGAAAACCCGTGGCCCATAGAGTCGCTCTAGGATCGCCTGGAAATCCGTGAATAGCTCCCAGGCATCACCCATGCGCCGTTGGGGCGCGGGAAGCAGACAGCCGCGCAAGAGTTCGCGGATCAGTTTGGGCACGCGGTCGGGCAGCACGAGATTGGCTCCTGGTGTCGATTGCGCACCGCCGAGCAGGCGTAGCAGACTGCGCGCCGCCATATAGAGATCGGTCGCGGCGCTGGCCGGCTGTTTGGCCCACACTTCCGGTGGATAATCAGCCTGGTAGGGCGGACTCACCGCTTTAATGGGCTCGCCAAACGGCCCACTATATGCCCAGTCGATTAACATCCCGTTGTGGTCGGCTGGGCGAATCAGCATATGGTCTAGGGTTAGCGCCCCGTGCACAATGCCCAGCCCATGAATCACGCCCAGCGCCGCCAACATTCGGTTAAACATCCACGCGGCATCGGCAAGATCAAGCCCTGTGGGATAAGCCCGGGCCACCGCCGCGAGCGAGACATAGGCCGTCTCATTTTGCAACACGTTGACTTGGCGTTGGCGGCCCGCGGCATCGCGCAGGGCACAGTGTTCGATCAGCGTCGGAAAGTGTGCCCGCACGGGTTGGCCCTCAGTTGCTCGACTAATCCGGCGCAACGTCTGGGCTTCGGTCTGTAGCAGATCGTTATTGCGTCCATCACGCACGATTTTTAGGAGCACCGGCGCGCCGTCCGCTTCTGCCGCAAATAGATCGCAGAGATCGCCCGCAATCGGCGTGGCTCGGCTCGTGTAACGGTGGCGCTTGGTGGTGATATCGACGATGGATGGCGCGTGGTTCGAATTAGTTTGGCCGTGGGCTACCGCATACCACTGTTGCAACAATTTAAACGCTTCTTCCGCTGCTGCCCGCTGCGTTGGGTTGTGGTCGGGATGGACAATGGCGGCCAGTTCCCGATAACGCCGTTTGAGTGCATCGGCTGTTGTGGCGGATGCCAGACCGAAGAGCGTCGTTGGACTCGTGGCGGTGCGCCATTGAGAAAGTAGCTCGGATAGTGTCAGATTCATCATGCCCTCGCTTGGCCAGTTTGACTAAGAAGTTGTTTAAAAAGCAGCGAATGAATTCGCCGCCTGATATGAAAAACGTGTTAAAACACGTTAGGTTAAGGGTTCAACCTGTTGAAACGGGTTTTTCATACCAGACGCTGAATTATGGTTATTTATTATTTGATTCGGTAACGGCGTACCCAACCTGCTTTGGGCGCCCACTGGGCAAGGTTTCCCGTAGCAGGCGTCGAATCGAGTGCCCGTTGGGCGCGATGCGGCACGCTTTTATTTGTGTCATTATTACACTAACTATTATAGTGTAATAATGACACAAAGTCAATAGGCAAAATGAAGCAAATTGTGGACTTTGTTCTATCAAGCGGATAAAGTTATAATTGATCTGAAATGATAGCCGTTCCCGCAGCCAGACCTCTGTCTAAACCGTTCGACGGAGCCGTCGCGCGGTATCAAAAATCCATTATCATTGCGCGCCAAGCGCGCAGAAGAGGCCACTGTCATGCAATTGGGTTATAGCACTTGGGGGATGCCCACCGTCCCCATCGATGTCAGTCTGAAACATATCGCTGATCTGGGGTTTGATGCCATTGAGATCACGGTCCTCCCCAACTTCACCACGGCTGTGGGCAAGCTGGACAGCAGCGAGCGCACCCGCATCGTCCACTTGCTCCAAGAACATAAGCTCGCCTTGTCGGCGGTCGGCTCCTATCTTAATTTCATGGAGCAGGACCCAGACCAATTTGCCCAGAATTTTGCCTACGTCCAAAGTGCGATCGATCTCGCCGTCGATTGGACGCGGGATGGGCAACAGCCGGTTGTGATCAGTGGCTTTGGTGGGCAGCCGGGCGATTTAGCCACCCAGCAAGATCAGCTGGTGGAGCGGCTCAACGCCATCGGCGAATATGCGCAGGCACGCGGGGTGACGTTGGCGTTTGAACATCATGTGGGCGCCGCCGTGGAAACGCCAGACCAGACGGTTGGCCTCATGCAACAAGTGGCGTCACCAGCGGTTCGCCTTAATTTTGACATCAGCCATTTTAACGTGGTGGGCGTCCCGATTGAAGAGTCGGTGGCGAAGATGATGCCGTACACGGCGCACACGCATGTGAAGGATGAGCGCGGTCGTTCGCCACACCATGAATATCTGATTCCAGGTGAAGGCGAGTTCGATTATGTGCGTTATTTAAAGGCCATGCAGGCGCACGATTACACGGGCTTCGTCTCGACCGAGATCAGCATGATGGTCCAGCGCCGACCCAATTATGATCCGTTGGCGACGGCGACTCAGTCCTATAAAGTGCTTAGCAAGGCTTTTGCCGACGCGGGGATTGAGCGGAAACGCGGAAAGTAGCGTAGAAGTGGGTTGGGCAAGGTAGGGGACAGGCACGCCTGTCCCCATGTGGATCAAGGTAAGGGAATAAAGGACAATGTATCCGGTTGCACCGGTGAATGAATTCACCGTCTGGTACAAAAAGTGCGTTAAAACGCACTGGCGGCCCCGCAATCACGGGCCAGGCCAACCGGTTTTAACCGGTTTTCTGTAGCAGGCGCCGGTTGAAACCGGCACGCTTGGTCGATAAACGCCTTACCTTGATCCACATGGGGCCAGGCATGCCGATCCCCTACAAATATCTGTAACTACGCTGGCTTGCCGTCTAGTACGGCATTGACGGCGCTAAATTCGTCGGCGGTGAGCTGCCAACTGGCGCTTTTGGCATTGTCCTGAAGTTGTGAAAGCTTGGTGGCGCCAGAGATCACGGAGCTAACTTGTGGCTGGGCGAGGAGCCAGGCATGAGCCAACTCGGCCATCGTGTGATTGCGTTCGGTGGCCCACTGGGTCAGGGTTTCGAGCTTGGTATAGTTCTCATCCGTCATGTACTTTTGTACATAGGGGCTGGATTCACCGCGTGAACCGGCCGGCGCGGGGGCGTTACGCTGGTATTTGCCTGTCAGAAAGCCGCCCGCTAACGGGAAGAAAGGCAGGATGCCCACGTTATGAGCATTGCAGAACGGGATCAGCTCGCGCTCTTGATCGCGTTCGAACATGTGATAGTGATTCTGAATGCTCACAAATGGCGTCCAGTTGCGCAGCTCTGCGATCACATTGGCGCGCGCCAGTTGCCACGCAGCATAGTTAGAAGCGCCAATGTAGCGGATCTTGCCACTGCGCACCAGATCGTCTAAGGTGCGCAAGGTCTCTTCGATAGGGGTCTTATCATCCCAGCGATGCAACTGATAGAGGTCAATGTGATCGGTCTGCAAGCGGCGCAAGCTGGCTTCAACTGCGTTCGCCAAATGATAACGCGATGCGCCGCGATCATTGGGACCTTCGCCGGTGGCGCTGACACCTTTGGTCGCCATGATGATCTTGTCCCACTTGCCCTTCAGTGCCACACCCAACGTCTCTTCTGAATTTCCCTTCGTGTAGACATCGGCGGTATCGATAAAGTTGATGCCCAAATCAATCGCGCCGGCCATGATCTCATTGACGCCCGCTTGATCGACCTTGCCACCAAATTGATTCGTGCCTAGGCCAATCACAGACACATTCAGACCAGAATTCCCTAATTGACGATAATGCATAAAATGTCTCCTTGGACTTTTGGTAACGATGAACCCCACCCTAGCCCGCCCTGTGGTAAGGTAGGGACTGACTGGTGAATGGACGAAGTGTCGCTTCTATCCACCAATCAACTTCCCTTTTACTAGGGGCGGGTTGCTGGTTAAAACTTTTGGTGCTTACATGCTGCTATTAATAAATACTGCCCTTGGCTTCGACGCTGCCTTGGGTGGCGCCGGTAAAATCGATGGCGTCAAACTCCTCGCGCGCGGCTTTGACCATCAAGGCGCCATCGCTGGAAAGGGCCAGGTATTGAAACCCCTGGCGAATACGTTCGGTTACTTCGGATGCGCTAAAACAGTGCTTACCGGCGGCTTTGCCAACCTTTTTGCAGGCGGCGAGCACGGATAACATCGCCGCCTCATGCTCGGTGCCTGGACCCGTCTCCTTTTGCGTGATGCCCATCGAAAGCGCCAAATCGGTGGGGCCGATAAAACAGCCGACCACACCTTCCACCGCCATAATGGCCTCGGCGTTCTCGACGGCTTGGACGGTCTCGATCATCACCATAATCGCCAGATGCTCGTCGGCCCACGTTCGATAATCGGCATCAATGTAAGCCGCCACTCGACTACCCCCAAAGCTGCGTTGGCCGCGGGTGGCATATTTCGTATTGCTGACCAAGCTTTTGGC
>JAPLGZ010000079.1 GCA_026389895.1 Chloroflexota bacterium
ATAAGCACTGTTTTTCTTCAGAAGGCGTCTGGTGCAGCTGTTTGCGCTCCCGATGCCATTGGTAAATTGGAAAGGAAGCAGAGGCTATGATTGAGCGCAAGCCAATAGAAGAGCGTGAAATTGCCGAGGATATACGCTTGACGGACGCCGACGGCAACACCGGCGACGACGCCGACAGTACACCAGGTTGGGTGAAGGTATTTGGGGTGCTCTTCATCGTTCTGGTCGTGATAATTGTCATCTTGCACCTCACTGGTCATAGCCTTGGGGGGCACACCTTGCGATGATTATGTCATCTCGCCTCCGCAAATTCGCGCTCACTGCGCATGTGATTGTCTCGGTTGGCTGGTTGGGGGCTGTCGCTAGTTTCCTGGCGCTTGCCATCGCTGGCCTGACCAGTCACGATGCCCAATTGATGCGGGCCGCCTATCTCGCGATGGATCTGACCACCTGGTTCGTCATCGTCCCATTGGCCCTCGCCTCGCTGCTCACTGGGCTTATTCAGTCGCTGGGGATCACGTGGGGCTTATTCCGGCATTATTGGGTGCTGGCGAAACTCCTGATCACGATCCTGGCCACCGTCATCTTGTTGCTGCACACACAGCCGATTGGCCTGCTTGCCGGCGTAGCGCGCACAACGAGCCTGTTCAGTGGCGATGTTAGCCGGTTGCAGATTCAACTTGTGGGCGATGCCGCTGCCGCCTTGCTGGCACTGCTTGTAACCACCGTGCTCTCAGTCTACAAGCCGCGCGGCATGACTCGATATGGGCGGCGTAAGCAGCGCGAGCAACATACCCTGCTGCGGCAAAGTGTCTAAGAAAATCTGTCTGTAATGCCAGGAGGCAGCGACCTGCGTCTGGGCTACATAGGCCTTAGCGCCGAAAAATTTAGCCGTAAGTTTAATCAATGGCTTATGGTATACTAGCGCCCAACAAGGTGAAAGTGTGCAAGTGAGTTTGACCAAAACTTCTCTCAACGAGACAGCCTTTGAGCACACTCGCTTGGTGATTTGCCGTGTGCCAAGGATAGAGCTGCTGGCTGATAGCTGGGCTCCCCTCTCCTATTGATACGACTACTGGACATCGGATTGGGTTAGATTGCCTAAACAGGAACCATCACATGACCGAACACAGCGAAGTTGAACTCACAAAACTAGCTCAACAAATTTTGCTGATGACCGAATCGGCCACGACGGATCGCCAGGTGGCGGGTCGCGAGCTACGCCACCTGTTGAAGTTCATTGTAAAAATGGTGCAAGTGGTGGATCAGGCCTTTCAAAACGTTTATTTGACGTTGACCGAGATCAAATTGCTCAAACCCAGCGATTTGGGCACCGAAGCCGTTACGGATATCGAGCGTGATCTAGAACTGATTTTTTCGCGCAGTTGGTATCGCGATACCGAGGAGATTTGTAGCCGGTTGCATTATTTGACGCGGCTCTACAAGCAGCAGATCGCGCCGATTGTCAGTAAACTGGCGCAGCATCAAGCTTGGCAGCAAGTCTTTCAACTCATTGACCAGTATGAAGGGCGGATCATCTTTCTGGTGCGCGATTCTGTCGAGGAGATCAGCCAGCTTTTGACGGCGTTGCAGACGGCGGAGGATATCAAGACGATCAGCCAACTGGCCAATCAGAAGCGCAAGGCGATCCATGAAGTGCTGCAAGTCTTGCGCGATTTACAGAACCAAATTTTAGGGCTCTCTGAATCGGATGGTTTCCTCGAAATGACCGATTCAAGCCGAGCTGAAATCAGCCAGAGTCTTCATATCTTGATTGACAAAGTGACGCAGATCAACACGGCGGGCGGCGCTTATGTGGCTGGTGATGTAACGGCTGGCGGTGATTTTGTCGGCCGCGATGTTACCGGGTAGACATTCCCGAGCTTTGATCAGCTTATTTCCTTAAACAAAGGAGCAGAATATGCCAACCCCTGTATGGGTCGCGTCCGGCCAAGACCGCTTCGCTGAGCAGCGAGGCCTCGGCATCAGCGTGGTCGACTTCAAGGTTGTCGCGCAGGATAACGACGGTATCTTTGTGCTGGAGAATACGTTCCATGCCAAAGGCGGCCCGGCACGCCATCTCCATTATGAGCAAGACGAGTGGTTTTATGTGCTGGAAGGCGAGTTTATCATCGAGGTGGGCACAGAAAAATTTAGCCTCCAGCCAGGCGATTCGTTGCTCGCACCGCGTCAGATCCCGCATGTTTGGGCGCATATTGGCGCGACGCGCGGCCGCATCCTCATCACGTTTACGCCGGCGGGTAAAATGGAAGCCTTTTTCCGGGAAGTGACCAAGGCCAATGCCATGCCGCCGCAAGATCCAATGTTGTGGCGGGCGCACGGTATGGAATTGTTGGGGCCACCACTGGTCGTCGCGTAGGAATAGATTATTTTTAACGTGGCGTTTGGCTGCCCGACACCTACGCTTGCAAATCTGGCTTGGCTTTTTTCCCCTCATTTCGATCCCACAAATTTTGTGCTATAATCTGCTTCAACAACCCGACGACAGACAAATGAATGGCGTACACACCGGGCCGAACATGGGATTTTGCCGAAATTTTTGTCGGCGTTTTGTAATAATTCAAGCGGAGGGAAGCGATGACAATCGTCACCATATCACGCGAGATAGGTTCGAATGGCGCTCAGATTGCCGAAGCCGTGGCAACCCAACTTGGCGTCAGCTTAGTGGATAAGCAAGTGCCTGCCGAGATGGCGCAACACCTTGGCGTACCCCTAGACGTAATTATGAAGGTTGAGGAGCGTTTACTCGCCAAGCCAATCGGCGTCAGCGATGAAATGCGCGCCATGTTTGCGGCCCAACGCGGCGCGGTGGGCGCCATGAACGAAGCGCAGTTCATTCAGCAGATGACGGCGGCGCTGAAGCGGCTGGCCGAACCAAATCAGGGGGTCTTTTTTGGGCGTGGGGCCCAGATTGTCCTCAAGGATTATCCTGGCGCGTTGCATGTTCTGCTCTATGCCCCGCCAGCGGTACGCGCGGCCCGTGTGCAACAACGGCGATCGATTGCCAATCTGGAGACAGCCATACGGTTGGTGGAACAAGTGGATGAGCAGCGCAAAAATTGGTTTCGGCATTTCTTCAGTGGCATCGACTGGAAGAATTCGCGTCACTATCACCTGCTGATCGACACGGCGCGCCTGCCCGCGCCCGTTGCCGCCGCGCTTATTGTGCAGGCTGCCCAAGCGGCTCCGGCTGCTTAGCTTGGGGCCACGCCATCTACTACCAGCGATGGGATAAACGGCTCTATGTGCTAGATTTATCATCTTCGGCTGGTGCCTCTCACTGCAACTCGATAGTAACAAGCCTGATTGATAATTGAAAAAAAAGTTTGGGCGTATGACGATATTCACAGAAGGCAGGCAGTAACATGCGGTTTCGTCCTTGTATTGATTTGCGTGGAGGGCGGGTGGTCCAAATTGTCGGCGGCTCGTTACGCGATGACGCGGCCGGCACGGTGACTAATTTTGAAACGGATCAATCGCCCGCCGTCTTTGCGCACGCCTATCAAGCGGATCAGTTGCCCGGTGGGCATGTGATTGCGTTGGGGCCTGGCAACCGCGAGGCTGCGCTGGCCGCTTTGCAAGCCTTTCCAGGTGGCCTCCAAATGGGCGGGGGCATCACGCCCGACAATGCCCTTGACTATTTGGAGGCTGGCGCTAGCCATGTGATTGTCACCTCGTATGTCTTTCGTGATGGGCAAATCGACACGCAACGGTTGGCGGCCTTGTTGGCGGTGGTGGGGCGGCAGCGTCTGGTGCTTGATCTAAGCTGCCGGAAACGCAATGGCGTCTACTGGGTGGTCACTGATCGCTGGCAACGTTTTACGGATGTCGCGATCAGCCAAGAAACGCTGACCCGGCTCGGTGAACATTGTGCCGAATTCTTAGTGCACGGCGTCGATGGTGAAGGCCAGCGGTTGGGCATTGATGCCACGCTGGTCGAACTGTTGGGCGAGTGGTCGCCTTGCCCGGTCACCTATGCCGGGGGCGCTCGCGCCCTCAGCGATTTGGATCTGGTCAAACAGCATGGCCGCGGGCGTGTCGACCTGAGCATTGGCAGCGCCTTAGATATTTTTGGCGGCGACGTAGCCTATCAAGCGGTGGTCGCCTGGCAACGCGCCGAGGAGCAAGTCCGCGTGTTGTAAAGGCGTGGGGTAGGGGCTAGCCCACGCCTTACAGTGCCTAGCCATCCCACTGTAAAAATGGTAATTTATACGGCATGTCCAGCTACCGCGGCTACACTGGCCAGGTGGCTCAACGACGATGCCTCTCTCACCATGGGGGCTCCTGCTCCCTTGCCAGGCGAGAGCCGTCACCCTGCTGATGAAGGATCCATCTCTTCCCAAGCAAGTAGAAGCGGCAAAGTCCCTGATTCTATGCGAACTTTGGTATAGCCATCATCAACAAAGAAAAGAGGATAACATGAACGTAGCCATCGCATCATACTCATTTTATGGCCTGTTGCGTGCCGGTAAAATGGATCTGTTTGGGTATTTGGAGAGCTGTCGCTATCGCTATGACTTGCGCACGGCTGATATCTGGAATGGGATGCTCAGCAGCACGGAAGATGACTACCTGGTTAAGGTGAAAGAGGCGCTGGTCGAACGCGACCTAACCTTGGTGAATTTATGTGTGGATGGGCCGCACCTTTGGGAAGACGATCCTGCGGTGCGCGAGCAACATTATAAGGACGCTTTGAAGTATCTGCATGTCGCCGAAGTGTTGGGGGCGCAGACGATTCGCATTGATGCCGGCGTGCGCGAAGATACCTTCACCACTGAGCAGTTTGATTGGATCGCCCGCCATTATCAAGAATATGCACAGCGCGCCCACGAGCATGGCTATCGGGTTGGTCCGGAAAACCATTGGGGCGCAGAATTGGTGCCAGAAAATATGCAAAATCTCTGCAAGGCGGTCAATCATCCCGGCTTTGGGGTGCTCTTACACTTTCGCGGCGACGCCGGCGATGCGGTAATGGCGCCTTGGACGATGCATACGCACTTTTCCTGGGAGATTATCGAAAATGGCCTGGAAGCGAGCATGCAACTGCTACGCGACACCGGCTATCGGGGCGCCTGGTCGGTTGAGCATCACACTGGCGAACATGAATATAGCGAGGTGGCCATTCAACTAGCGAAGATCCAAGATCGGCTTGGCCGCTGGCAATTAACTGTTCGGTAGCCAAGGGAATCGGTGCCAATTGGCAAGGTGTTGGCTTACATTATTTTGCGCCTATGCGACAACTGGCGGTGTGACAGGGATGTTTACCCCTTTTTTTTCTTAACCTTACGAATAGCACCGGTCTGTAAGACGAATGTATCTATTTCTATATACATCTTGCGCATTAGGCACATAGTGTACTTTGGCTTGGATGCGTAGAATAAACGAGGTGTCCTTTTACGATTGGCAAAGGGTGGAGACAGGCCAGGTTAACCTGCTTTGGAATGTGGCAGATTCAAACAGTAGACGATTTCGACAATGTGCAATTTCGACAATGTGCGATCTCGACAATGCATCACAAAGTTGCACATCACAACCGAGAGAAGGGTTGATGCCAATATGACCCAAATTGATAATGACGCAGCCCTCAGCCAATCTACCAATGACTTAAGGAACTTATTGCTTGCGACGCATATCATCGCGCTTTTCTTGGACAGCCAACTGCACATACGGCGTTTTACACCCCAGGCTGGCGAATTATTTCACCTTAACTCGGCCGCTCTGGGCCAACCCTTGGCTCAATTAAACCACAATTTATCTTCCATCGACTTAGTCGCAGACGCAACACAACTTATTCAAGGGCGGAAAGGGCTTGAGCGCGAGGTAAGCAGTGCCGACGGGCGTTGGTATCGGGTGCAACTACGCCCTTATTTGAATGCCGAAGATCGGAATGATGGTGTTGTAATCACTTTTAGTGACATCACCCAGGTGAAACAGGCAAAACAAGCGTTGCAGGAACGCGAAGAGTGGACGCGTCTCGCGGTGGAGAGTGTACGGGAATATGCGATCTTTACCCTCGACAAGGAGGGCAGGATTGCTTCTTGGAACCAAGGCGCCGAACGGATCTTGCACTATACCGATGCTGAGGCGATTGGTCAGCCAGGCGCCATTATTTTTACCCCAGAAGATCGCGCGATGGGCGTTGCCACTGATGAGCTAATCACGGCGGCCCGCGATGGTCAGGCGCTCGATGAACGCTGGCATGTACGTAAAGATCAGCGTCGTTTCTGGGCCAGCGGGGTGATGACGGCATTGCGGAATGAAGCTGGTGAACTGCGCGGCTTTGTCAAAGTGATGCGTGACAATACAGAACGTAAGCAGGCAGAGGAAGCATTGCAGGCCAGCCAGGCGCAACTGCATGCACTCAACGAGTCATTGTCTGTACGCATTGAGGAACGCACCCTGCAAGTGCGTAATTTGGCGACGGAGTTAGTGTTGGCCGAACAAAAGGAACGCCAGCGAATTGCCCAATTATTACATGACGATCTGCAACAATTACTCTATGGGCTGCAGATCCAACTCAGTTTGTTAGGGGAGTCCCCGCGCGCCCCTGAATCAGCCGAATCGACTGAGCTACAGAAAGAACTACAAGGTAGCCTGCAGAAAGCGCTTCAATTGACGCGCCAACTTACCCTGGATCTTAGTCCGCCGGTTCTCGAAAGCGAGGGGCTGGTGGAGATGTTGCGTTGGTTGGCCCTCCATATGCATCAATTACACGGGCTTACGACAGAAGTGGTTTCTACGGCTAACGTGAACTTAGCCAACCGAGAAATTCGAATTTTGTTGGTCCAACTTGTCCGCGAGTTACTATTCAACGTTGTCAAACATGCGGGTGTGAAGCAAGCGCAGGTCGAGTTGCGTATAGAAGACAACCAACTGCTCATTCAAGTCCGCGATCAGGGTCAGGGCTTTGATGTTGCTGCAATCGAGAAGACGACCGTCCCGATTGGCTATGGGCTGCACAGTGTCGAGGCACGGTTGGCGCTTTTAGGCGGCAAAGTAACCATTGTTTCACAGCCGGAGGGCGGCACTAAGATCACGTTACGTCTACCGCTTTAACTCAAAATCCAGTGCAGCGGCGATGTGCGCACCTTGCGCAACTTCTGTTATCGCGCTATCATTTGCCTATTCCCTAGATGATTCTACAGGTTGTGGTACTCAGTTGGTCTGAGTGTTTTGCTGCTCGTAGGTTTAGTGGTTTTAGCGGTGATGAATTGGTTTGGTTATAGCGCCTTTGTCGCCTACTTGGAGAGCTGTTGGGGTGGTCTAGCCATGTGGGGGACGGGCGCTAAGCGGACTGTGATTGCCGATGATGCCGACGGGTGCTCGTATTGGTAAGTGTAGGCAATTGGGATAGATCGAGCGGCAAACCATATCATTATTTTAATAACACGTGTTATGCCAAGAGCAGCAAAAACGAACGTAGCGGCGCACAGAACCATCAATCAAGCCCCCTTGGCAACACGGCTAAGGTTGCTGGCTTTTATTGTGTCTTTGAGGTTCTGTGGAGCATTCGACCAAGACCTCGGCGGCAAAATTTCACCTGTCCGTAGCATCCCTACTGAATGAAATAGTGTTGAAATGGTCAAATCGTTGAGATGTCTCGTGATTGGCATTTCTTAAGCTGCGCTTTGGCTAGACGGTTTGGCCTTGAAGCAGGATAAAATCATTGGCCTATAGCGTATTGAATGGAGAAATAAGATGGCAAAGGCAAAGCGTAAACAGTTTACATTAGCGGAAGCCAAGGAAATTGGCGAAAAATTAGGGATTAACTGGGAACGGTTCGACGCCAAACAGTTTCGTGTCGGCATGAATGTGGAGCTTGAAGATGGGACATACAACCCAGTTACCAGTTTTGCCAGCGATGATCCGATCTTGATTGGCAAAGTTGTTCGCACCCATCTCAACGAATCGCCTGAGTATTACACCGAATGGGCACAGATGGAGAAAGAGGCTAAGCTTGAATCTGATCGCAAAGACAAAGCGGCCAAGCCTGGGAAAAAAGCTAAATCCAGTTAATGGTGCATCTGGCGGTAAAGTAGAAAGAGCCGTTGGCCGTTTTCCCAAAGCACGCAATTGGCGATATGATGATGGTGGAGTTTAATCGTTGGTGATTGTTGATGAATCGAGGATAGTTATGAAATTAGGCGACAAAGTTCGAGCAAGTTACCCCTATGGCGGCGTCCCGGCTTGTGAAGGCAAAATCATTAAAGAGCTTGTTCTGAGGGGCAAGGTAACCCAATTTTTCGTCAGCTTTGAGGTGCGGCCCACCGTTTTTAAGAATTTCTATCTGACCGAACGAGAATTGACGCTCTGCCCATCGACAAGCAGTAATCTGATCCCAGAATAAGCGCCTGCCCAATTTGATGCGATGGGCCAACGCGACAAAGTTTCTTTGCTCATCTCGCTTGACTTTCTGTTGCGGATTTTTGATGAGTGAACAAAGAAACTTAGGTCAGCGTGCGTAAGATCGTGGCCCGGCTCTAGCGTTCTTCTTGTTGATGATTCGTGAAAATATTACTCCTGGCTGATAGCAGCGGATTACGCTTTGATGCCAGCACCTGTTCGGCGGGCTCTGCTTGAGGAGCCTGGGGCATTTTCTCTAGTGGCTTTTGGGCAATTAAAGTTGGATTGGCTGGCAAGGGTGTTTCTTTCGGTGAGTAACCACTCGGGGAAACAGGCCCTGGCAGTGTATAAGCACCGGTGCTGTAATAGCCATAATTGTAATAACCGCCTTTGTTTTTTGTAACCCCATTTAAGACCACCCCAATGACCCGCGCTTTCACCTGTTGCAAGGCGCCAAAGGCCTGCTTTGCGGCATCGCGGCGTGTCTTCCCGGCCCGCACTACCATCAAAACTGCATCGGCAATGGTCGAAAGGACCACTGCGTCGGCCACCGCCATCAGTGGCGGACTATCTAGGATGACAATATCGGCATATTCTGTGAGTTTCGTCAGAATTTCTTGCATGCGTCGCGAGCCCAGCAATTCGGCCGGGTTTGGTGGCAAAGGACCCGTTGCCATCACTTGGAGCCCGGGGATGAGCGTCTTCTGAAGCAAGTTTTCCAGGGGAATGCTGTCGACTAACAGTGCTGTCGTCAGCCCCATATTGTTGATCAATTTGAAGAGCCGGTGCTGGCTAGGCCGGTGTAGATCCACATCCACAAGTACGACACGCTTGCCGCCGCGGGCCAGCGCCGCGCTTAGATTGGCGGCCGTAAGCGATTTGCCTTCCATTGGGGATGGGCTGGTTACAAGCAAAAGTTTAAGCGCCCGATCCACCATCGCAAATTGCAAATTGGTGCGTAGCACGCGGTACGCCTCGGTGGCTGGCACGGAATTATTTTGCAACATCACCAACCGGTCGTCTAATGGGCCGATGCTACCGGCTGGACTATTGGCGATAAATGGAATGGAACTCAACAGCGACGTGCCAAGCATTTTTTGCATATCATCACTGGGCTTAATCGAATCGTCCAGGTATTCGATCAAATAAGCGCCACCGGCGGCTAATGCAAAGCCGATCATCGCCGCAATGAGGACGTTGATCAATAGATTAGAATCAGTGGGCGCGCTTGGGATCGTGGCTGGCTCTAAGATGTTGAGCGCGTTGGTGGCGCCGCGCTGCGTATTGGCCAAGAGGGCGGCATAGTTACCTTGCAGTGTTGTTTGTTTGTTCTGCAAGGCTGTAATCTGATTCTGAACATTGCCAATTTCCCGAGCGCTAAAGATTTTGCCTAGATCCTCTTGCTTCTGGGTGATTTCGTCTTCTGTTTGTTTGATGCTGGTCTCGAGCTTGGCCAATTGCTCTTCGACGAACGATTGCCGTTTTTGTTCTTCGCGCCCGGCGGGTCCTTGTAAGATCAGTTGATTGACCAATTCGTTGGCGACCGCATAGGCACGGTTTGGATCGTCGTCATACACTTTGAACTCAATAATGGGCGTATTCGGGATCACGCTGGCCACATAATAGGGCAGCCATTCTAACTTCAACGCGGCCATTGTGTTTTGTCGAATTGGCGTGCGGCCAGCAATGTCAGCATAGGCCTCAGCGAGCTGTTGGGCCAGAAAGACGTTGCTGCCAGTGGGATTGGCATCCTTAATGGTGGAGCCGACGCTAACAGTCGTGCGGGCCTCATAGACGGCTGGCTGCATATAGGTGTAGACAAAGCTAGAGAGGGCAGCAACCAGCGTTGCGGCGGCTAACAACCACCACCATTTCATCAACGGTCGTAAATAGTCTCGGATATCTATACTATTCATAATTTTTCCTTCTTGCTTGTCCACCATAGCTATAAATGTTCAATTCTTATCACCAACGAACTTGTGTCAAGGCGGATTGGCGTGACGACAGGCCACGCCAATCCGCCTTGCCTGTTTAACAGGGGTCTAGGGCACCCAGATCGGATCCCAGTCTTCATAGGCATCGCTGCTGAGATTCCGTTGATTAGCGCCATCCGCATCCATGATCCAGATTTGCCGGCGGCTGGTTTCGCGATTAGACATAAACGCGATCTGGCTGCCATCGGGGCTCCAAGTGGGATGCTTATCCCACTCAAACTTGTTAAATGTTAATTGTTTCAACGTACTGCCATCGGGCGTCACTGTATAGATTTCATCATTACCTGAGTTCGTACTGACAAAGGCGATTAGGTCGCCTTTGGGAGACCACGTCGGATCATAACTGATGCCTTGATAAGTCGTAATCTGTTGAACCTTGTCATATTCCAGTGAATGGGTGAAGATCTGAAAAGATTCGGTGACATTTTTTCCCCCGTCCGCCGTCTTCTCCACGGTGGATGTTTTCCTGACCAGGGCTTCATATTTTCCGTCTGCAGAAATCCCTAATCGATTTTGCGCCAATGGATAAACCCAAGGTTCGTTGACTCGATAGAGTTCGCCGCTGGCAACATCCAATGCGTATACTTCCTCTGCTCCACTGCGATTCGTCTTAAACAAGATCTTGTTATGATAATAATCTGGAATATGATCGGGCGTCACGGCCAACGGTGTGGCTGTCGGCGTCGGCGTAAAGTCCGTCACTGGTTGTAGCGATGGCAATGGCGTTATGGTCGGCACATTGGTCGGCGGTGGTGGCGGCACTTGGGTAATGACAACGACACCCCAGGGCAGAGGTGTTGGCGTGCCGTTTACCTTGGCGAAAGCCGTCGCAATAATGTTTTGGGCCACTGCCGTCGCCTGATTTTCGGGCGCCGACGTGGCATAGACATAATGCGCCATCACCGCATTAAAGGGCAATGGCGTCGACGTTGGTCCTCCCTGATGCGCCACCGCCGTTGCTTGAGAAATCCGCGCCGCCTCTGTCGCCAGATTTTCAGCAGGTGGTGACGGGAAGATGAGCATCGGGGTCACATAACCGGTTGGCACAGGGGTAAAGGTGCCGGTTGTCAATGCGACTGCGGTGGCATATTCGGCGTTGCCTGTCGCTATGGCCATATTGGCCGGCGTGGGCGTTTCTTGTAACACAGCTGGCTGGCCTTGTGCTTGGGCCACCGCCTGCACCGTCTCGATATTTTCTGGAAATGGCGTTGGTGTCACGACATCGATAGCTTCAGGTGTATACGTGCCAATGGTGAGCGCCACACTGGTGGCCGTTTGATCTTGGGCGACGACTGTCATTACATTATCTGGCACCGGTGTTAATGTGGCCACAACGACGTTTTGGGTGGGCAGCGGCGGCGGGGTGGGCGGCGGCGGCCCTAGACTGATGACAAGCGCAGGGGCATTCCCTTTGGTTTCTGAGCCCATGCCACTGTCCCAAGCAAAGAGCGCGTCTGTTCCTGCACTGGAAGGCAGAACGCGCACCGTGAGCGTCTTTGCCCCGTCGAGCAGCTGTTGAGAGAGCCATTGCATGGCATTGGCATCCAATAGCCAGCTATTCGTTTTATCGATGGCTACATCACTCGGTTTTAGGTCGGGCTGTAGTGTAATCGACGATGGCGCGCTATACATGGTCAAAAAATCGATTCCGCCCAATGTTTTTAAGGCTTTCTCGGCAATAAGTTGAACCAACCACGAACCTTTGGATTGGGGCGTTAAACCGTCGCCGCGTAAGCCGGTAAGTCGTAATTCCACTTGGCGCATCGGGGCGCCGCGCGCAACACTGCTCAGATCGAATTGCATCGCCGAGATGCGCGTATCTCCGCCGGATACACCGGCATATAGATAAGAATCCCCTAGATAGGCGTGTTGAGGATCATTACTCACCCACCAGCCAGCGTTGCCCGTATTCGGGCTCAGATACAAGACCTGGCCCCCCGGTTCAGGCGTTGGTGTCGCATAACGTTCGGATTGAACCGCTGTGTCTGGGGGAGTCGCGGTTGGGATCAGAATAAGCGCCGCTTTGACCGGCGTTGGCGTAATCGTTGCGCTGGCTTCAAGGCTTGGGGTTGCGGTGCTGAGCTCCGTCTGGTTGATGACAATGCTGGCTTGGGCACTTGATTTGGCGGGCTGCTCGGCCGTGTTAAGCGCCAAAAATTTAGGCGCTAAGATGATAATCAGCATGGCAAGCAGCAAGCCTAGCGCGACAACCATTGCCTTGAAAACCCAAGCCGGCACGCGAAAACTTGGCCGCGCACTGGCTAATGGACTAGATAGCTGTTGCTGTTCAGGGGTCAATGCCGGGAGCGCCGGTGCTTGAAATGGCACAATCGACGCTGTCGCTGCTTGGACAAATTCCGGCATAGACGACCCAATGGTGCTTGGCATATAGAATGGACAATGGGCATGATTGTCCACCAGGCAATATTTTTCCTGGTGGTCGATATCAGGCGTAAATGCCCGCAATTGGACGTAACAGCGATGTGCTGGTGTCGGCCCGGTAAACATGACTGTGCGATCTTGGGCTAGCCCTAAATGTGGACAACATGTTTGATAAGCATTGGTAGCCAATAACTGTTCGTAATCAGACATAATTTCTTTGCTCCAATGATAGGATCAGTTCAACCGCCGCTGCTAGGTCAGCTACAATCGGCGCCGGATTATCGGTGGTCATCAATTGCTGCAATTGCGCACCCTGTCGTCCACTTTTAACTAAAATTGATTGGCAACCTGCTGCTTTTGCAGCTTGGAAGTCGGTGATCGCATCACCGATAAAGAGACATTCCGGCAAATCTAGCTTAAACCTGGCCGCCGCCTGTTCCAGCAACCCAGGTTGTGGCTTGCGGCAGGCGCAATGCAGCGCGGGATGATGTGGACAAACGAAAAAATCATCCACGCGCCCACCCGCCTCTGCAATAATCGCCTGGGCTTGTTGATGAATGGCATCGACTGTGGCACGAGCCACTAAGCCGCGGCCAATCGCTGATTGATTGCTAATCACCACTATCGGCAAATTTAAAGTGGCGAGGCGGCGCAAGGCTGGTAATACATTTGGCAAAAATGTGAATTCATCCCATGTTTTCACATAGTCTGCCCGCTCACAATTGATTACGCCGTCTCGATCCAGAAAAAAGCCTTGCATGGTGTACGATACTCATCTTGGAATAGCTTACCCTGCTGGGCCGTGGTCAAAGATCATAGGGTTCACAAGCCGCTATGTAACCGCTGCCAGCAGGTTAGAAATGCTTTAATAGGCTTCTACACGTTGTAGGCCAAAAATATAATCCCCATTGAGCGCTACCGGCTCGGTTGCCTTGTTGCGCAACGCGACGGTGATCATGTGTTCCAACATCAAGTGGATATCTTCGATCTGCTCAATTGATTGACTAGGAACGACCACCGGAAAATCGACAAGCCCGGCCAATTTGCCCCCATCGTAACCGCTCCACCCAATCGTAATCGCTTTGTGGGCGCGTGCTAGTTTGACGGCTTTTAGCACATTGGGTGAATTACCGCTGGCCGAAATCGCCACAACAACGTCACCTTCGCGCACGAAATTTTCCAACTGTTCGGCAAAGACATCTTCATAGCTGAAATCATTGGCACAGGCCGAAAAGAGCGCCATGCTATCGGTAAGCGCCATCACCCGAAAACGAGGATGATTCGGCGCCACGGTATTTTTGTTCAGATCACACGCCATGTGCGAGGCCGTTGAAGCGCTCCCACCATTGCCCATCACGAAAACCTGCTTGCCTGACAACCGTGCCTGGTGAAGTAGGTACACAATCTCTTGAATCGATTCCCACGGCAAGCCATCTAGCGTCTGTTTGATGTCCACAACATACTGTTTGTAATAATTCATCGAATATCCCTTTGACAGTAGCCAGGTGGCCGGTTGCCACCCGCCGCCGTTGATTACCAACGGCGATAGTTAAAGATCACCTTTGAGCCATCTCGTTCCAAGTTAAACGATAACTCAGTCAAGTTTGATAGGGCGGCTCGCACAGAGTCTTGCTTGGCTGGAGGACAGTAGAGCAACAAAAAACCACCACCACCTGCGCCTGTAATTTTGCCGCCGAGCGCGCCTGCTTTGCGGGCCGCGTTATACAAATCATCAATGGTGTTGTTGCTGATTTTGCTGGCCAATTGTTTCTTAAGCTGCCAGCTCTGATCTAAGAGCTGGCCAAAATCATCTAATGCCTGAGCGCATAAACTCGCCTTTGCCTGGAGCGCCAACTGTTTCATTTCGCGTAGCACTGGCAAGCGATTATCAATATTCTGCACCTGCTCGGCTAAGACACTTTCGGCTTTACGCGCCACGTTGGTGTAAAAGAGTAATAAATTCTGATTCAATTTGCGCATCACGTTTTCATCGAGACAGAGCGATTGCACTGTCACTTGATCGTCAGCACAAAACTTGACGAAGCGCTGACCCCCATAAGCGGCAATGTACTGATCTTGGATGCCAATCGGTTTGCCCAGGATATCGAGCTCAATTTCGCAGGCCTCGGCAGCCAGGCGTTCGTGGCTTACCGGCGTGCCTAGATAGTGATACATGGCGTTTAGCAGCCCAACGGTCACCGTACTCGATGACCCCAAACCAGAGCCTTCTGAGGGAATATCCGCCATGGTCGAAATTTCGATCCCACGCAGAATGCCGGTTTTACGCAAACATTCGCGAACGAGTTCATGCTGAAGTTCATCAATGTCATCGACCATTTCGGTGCGGGTATAGCCTACCCGAATTTTGGCATCGAACCGCTCTTTGATGATCACATAGATATATTTATCAATGGCCGAGGTCAGCACCCAGCCCTCTTCCTGCCGGTAGAATTCCCGAAAATCGGTACCACCCCCCAGAAAGCTAATTCGTAGCGGTGTTTGGGTAACGATCATAAAATGGCCAGGCCTGTCGTTGAGTGGGCTGCCGCGGTTGAATGAGTTTGGGCTTTTTGTTGGGCCCGCTGGTAGCCGGCAGGCGTACCAATATCAATCAGAAACTCATGATCAGCAATTGCTTGTCCAAAAATCGGTGCATCGATTGCCAGCAAGCGTGGCAAGACATTGTGGCCAAAATCGAAGGCGGTATTACGCGGCACGACCTTTAGAATTTCCGGTTCACAGACCATAATGCCCGCATTGGCCAAATTCGTAAAAACTTGGTCCGCCGGTGGTTTTTCCACAAAGCGCGTAACTCGGTTGGTGGCATCTAATTCCACCAGCCCACATTCTGTGGGATTGGGCACCTGATACAAGGCCAGTGTTAAGGCCGGTGCCTGGCCCAGCGTCTTACGGGCGGCATGAAAGTTAGTCAGCCGTGTCAGGTTAAGATTCGTATAGACATCGCCATAGATCACGACAAAAGTCTCGTTCAGAAAATGTTCCAGCTGCTTCGCTGCACCGGCTGTCCCCAAAAGTTGGGCTTCGTATGAGTAGGTGAGTGCAACACCATAAGCGCTGCCATCGCCAAAATAATTGATGATCGCATCGGGTGCATAATGCAAATTAATCGCAATCTCTGTAATGTGATGGCTGTGCAACCAATGGACCAGGTGCGCTAACAATGGCTTTTCGCCAACCGGCAACATCGGCTTAGGACAGTTCTGGGTCAGATGACTGATGCGTGTGCCTTTACCAGCGGCTAAGATGAGCGCTTTCATAATTTAGTATGCCCCGCTGCCTTTTAGTACGACCGGTAAGGTCTGGAAGATTAGAATTTGTAAATCTAACCAGATGCTGTAATTGCGAATGTACTGCATATCAAGCCGCACTCGTTCATCGTAAGAGAGATCTGAGCGTCCTGATACCTGCCAGAGTCCGGTTAAGCCCGGTTTTACCGTCAACAAATTATGTTTCATCTGACCGTACATGACTGCCTCCGCCGGGCTAATCATCCGGGGTCCCACCAAGCTCATTTGGCCTAGTAGAATGTTGAGCACCTGGGGTAGTTCATCAATGCTCGCACGGCGCAACCATTGGCCCACCCGTGTGATGCGCGGATCATTTTTGAGTTTGTGGGTGGCTTGCAGTTCGGCCAACAATTCAGGATGCTGCTCCAGCACTTCGTTGCCATTAACGACCATGGTGCGAAATTTGAAGGCGTCAAACTCTTTCCCACCAATCCCTAATACCCGTCGTCGATGAAAAACAGGGCCTGGCGAATCCAGCTTGATCAAGAGTGCAATAATGCTAAATATCGGCAATAAGACCAACATGCCCGATAAAATAAATGTGTAATCTAAAACTGTCTTCAAGGCCACCTCGATTGGATCCAAGCGTAGGCGATTCAGGTTCATTAAAGGGACAGAACCTTTGGAAGTGACCTGCATGCCCGTGGTGAAGATCTCGTATAGACCCGAAGAGAGCGACATCTTGACCTGTGGAATCGCCGTCAGTGCTTGGGCTGTTTCGATCAACTGGCTGCGGGTTAAGGCCGTTGTGGCGATGATGACCTCTTCGGCCCCCATATGTTCTAGCACTTCTGGCAAAGAATCCAGGCCGCCTAGAATGGGTAGCCCCATCAGCGTAGATTGTGTGAATTCTGAATCCTTAAGACTGTGCTCTTCGATAAAGCCAAGGACGTAGAGGCCCGAGTTGCTGCTCTCGCGCAGTTGCATGGCCAGCGAGATCGCCTCGGAGTTGGTGCCAACAATCATGGCTGGCGTTACAAACCAACCTTTGCTGCGGGCGGCATAGGCCAGGCGCCGCAAGATCAGACGATTGGTGCAGATCAAAAGGCTGGAAAAGATCCAGGACATGATTGGCCAGCCGCGTGAGATCACAAACTCTGGCACCAAAAAACTAAAAATAACGACTAACATCATGCCAGTTGTGCAACCGTTGAGCACCCGCACATATTCCGTGGTGCCACCGAGCAGATATTGAAAATCATACAAACGTAATAGAGTAAAGAGGATAAGCCAGACTGGTACCAGCATTAAGGTGACGCGAACATATACATCTAGCGATGGTGTTACGTCAGTAGAAAGCGCTAGCCCGACAGTAAAGCGTAGCCAATAAGCCAGCGCAAAGGCCAGGAGCAACATAGTTGTATCACTTACCAATAAGGCAACACGATAGATTCGTCTGCTGAACACCTGGCTCGTAAAGAGACCTGATGTGCTTCCTAGGCTATCTACGGTTGCAAACTTTGTATTCAACATCATCCGCCAAACTCTCCTGGTTTCTACTCTAAGCGTGCTTCACACACGGTAGGCTATTTATCTATTCGCTTTTCCGTCATCGATCAGGATTAGCCTAGACCTATGGACTAATTCAGAACCTCATGCCGATCGACATCCTGCGTACAAATTATCGGCTGAATGTTACCGCAGCATTCTGCTCTAAATTAGCTGTAGTGCGATCACTTGCTGGCTACGTATTTAGGTGGTCATTAAGACTTGTCAGAAACAGTTCTGCCTGTGCTTTTTTCTGCCACTACGGCTTACGCCACACTGTTTCCGTGACGCCAGTGTATCAAAACCTACGAGATTTAGGTGTTACATTTGCCTGACAATCAATGGTTGTTTTGGCGGGCTACCAGGAGTATTGTGGGCTTTAAATTGTGACAAGCTGAGCAAGATTTGTAGAGGTAAAGCGGCATGACAGCATCAGCCAGCGTGGCCTCAGTGCCAATCGCCATCGTGTGAGTCTAGCAAATATTAGGTGCTATAACTGTTGCAAATTGCTTACAGTTACGTCTTTTGACGGGCGCACTAGATCCTAGCCGTAAACATAAGCGGTGTGGGGATAGCGACGAAGGGTAGGGGTGGCGTCACCAACGCATCGGAGTTGAACGAGCAGATCGCCGGTCTGTCGATACCAGAAAAACTTTCGCCCCGTTGCCGGCCTTACTGAAAAGGTCTGCAACGGGGCGACGAAGGGAAATAGGCAATGGCGAGAAGATTGTTCTGCTGTGCGCCTGCGCACCCTTAGATATTGAGCCTGTAAATTTAGGCATAAACCGCGCAGCTATGGCTGAACTGGCTGCCCACGTAAGCGGTAACGGTTCACCAAATCTACCAGACCCAAAGCGGCAAAGAGGATGAGGAACAGATCTACCGGCAGCCGGTAGCGAATTAAAGCCCAGCTCAATAGATGAATCGCTGTATAAACGAACATGAAGAGATAGAGCAAGATCAGATCGGCGCGCTGTTGGGGATCATCCGAACGCCAATAACGGCGGATCGATAGCCCCAAGCCAAGCAGCATGAAGGGTAAATAGAGCCCAAAGGAACCGACGCGGGCCAAGTTGCTGATCATCCCAGAATCGGCGGAAGGCCAAAATTTGAAATATTCGTTGAGCCGGCTGATCGAAAGCAGGATATAACGCTGGGGGTCGGCGGTAATAAAGCCAATGCCGCGCTGTAACAAGGCGCGATCAAGGGCGGCCTCATTTAACGGCCGTAATTCTTTAGGAATCAAATCGAGATAGGATGGGCCATCATCGGGCAAAATACCCACAAAGTGCGTGCCATAAATTGGGTGATTACCCCAGAAAAACGCATAGCCGGCGTTGGTATTGAGCGGCACAAAGGTGCCAAAGGCCCAATAGTTGCGTAGGGTCCAGGGTGCAATGAGTAAACCAATCATACAGGTGGCAACGACGAACCCTTGCAGGGGCTGCCACCCTGCCTGCGGCTTGGGCTGGGGTGCTTTGATGGCGGGTCTATTGGCACGCAGCCAGATCCAGCCTAACCAGCCATAGAGGAAAGGCACAAACAGCAGAAAGAGTTGGCGCAGCAGGGCTGTTACGCCAATCGCCAAGCCTAATTCAAGCCAAAGTCGCCACTGCCGGCTTTGGCTAGCGTTAGGCTGGTGGCGCACTTGTAACACTGTGGCCAACCGAAAAGCCACGTCAAATGTCCACAAGATGCTGACTAGATAAAATGGCTCCGTAATGAGCGAACCCGCGTAGTAAAAGAAATAGATGTAAACCGCACTCAACGCGGCTGCAACGAGCCCCACCCGCGGCCCAAAAAGCCGCCGACCCAGCCGCCAACTAAGCCAGCTATGCAAAATGCCGCTGATGACAGCCTGGATCAGCCGCGCCGCTAGCGGATGGACGCCTACGACCGCATAAATAGCGGCCAGGTAGACCGTATATAAATAACTCCAGTGTGCCGTTGGTTCGCCCGCGCGCGTCGCCGGCCAGTGCTCGGTGGCAAAGCTAAAACCGTGCCCATCGACCACGCGCCGGGCCAGTTCGTCGTATGAAATCTGATCAAAAACGCCGGGCAGTGGTTGTACTGTTTCCCCTTGCGCGAAGGAAGAGATCACGCGCAATAAAATGGCGACCACCATAATGATCAGCAATGATCGTTGGAGCGCCCAGGCAGATCGATCGCTTACCTTGGGTTGTGGTTCATGTTTTAGATCGGTTCTCAGAATTTGACCTTGCCAATTCATAATATCCTTCGCTTCTGTGTCGCTCAATATCATTCAGCGGCGGTGAGCACCATGCCAAGTTGCGCCCCACCCTCACTGCTCAATTGATTGCTAACTACACTTTCCTATTGACGGTTATGCGCGATGAAGGCTTGCATGTTGCCGGATGGCTGTCTGATAGATCGCTTCTAGTTGGCCGACAACGGCATGCCAGGAGTGGTGATTTTCGACATATGCCCTGCCCGATTGGCCCAGCGCGGTCTGTTGTAATGGCGCTTTTAGCAAATGTAAGATGGTTTCGGCAAATATTTTGGCATCGGGCGCCACTAAGAGATCTTGCCCAACGTGAATTTGTAAGGCTGAGCTCGCCTGGGGGCTGGCAATGACCGGCGCAGCACAGGCCATCGCTTCTAAAACTTTGTTCTGAATGCCTGCCCCATAGGGGATAGGCGCCGCTGCGATTGTCGCCTGTTGCAAATAAGGGCGCAGATCGGCCACCGTGCCTGTCACTGTGACTGGCCGCTGCCCCGCTACGGGGGGCTGGCTCACAGGGCCACACTGCTCTAACGCCCGCACTTGCGGTGATGGATCTTTGCCTACGATCCAAATTTTCACATCTGGGCAGTGGACCCAAACCTGGGGCATAATGTCATTCACCAGATGGAGCGCCGCCGTGATATTGGCGTGATAGCTCATCTTGCCGCTAAAGACGATCGTTGCCGGTTCGCGCCTTGCGCTGTTGGCGGCAAAATAGCTCAAATCTACCCCATTGGGTAACACGTGCAGATGCGCGTAGCCATTTTGGGGCCTGGGTTCTCCTTGGTTTGACCTGGCTTGGCCTGCCTCCCAATGGCTGGCCAACTGTGTCAAGGCTGCTTTGTCGGCCGGCGACGTCACCAGGACGCGATCAAATGCGTGGACAAGTTGGCCTTCATACCGGCGTGTGCGCGTTAGATCGAGGCCGGTGAGTAGACGGCCTTTGCGGCTACGGCTATTTTGTACGGCTTGTTCAAATAGATGCGAAATACAGTCAACACTGTCCCATACGATCGGCGCTGTTTGATTGTTTTTCTGTTTAAGCGACTTGGCAAAGAGCCCGTAGCGCGCGCCGCGCAAATGCTCGACATGCACGACATCAAAGACCTCTGTTTGCATCAGTTGACGAATGTTGTCGGCCAGCGCTGGCTGCCAGCTGTAGACGGCCTGGAGGGGGGTGCGGGTGGGCAAAGCCAGCACAGTATTGGCCAGAGAACGCCAAGTAGCGGCCCGTTGCGCCACGACTCGGATGCCAAGTTCACGAAGGCGTTGCAAATCGGTCTGCTCTTCTTCGTTTGTCCACAATGTGGCGACCGTGACTTGGTGCTGTCGCTCTGCCAGCGCACAGATTAGCTGATAGGCGCGCACACGAATTAAATTGGGGGCATAGGGTACGATAAATAATATCTTCATAAGTAGCGATTGCAAAGGCAATTAGACATAGATCTGATCCCACATTTGGTATCTTGTATGCCAGTTGTAATGTTGAACGACCCAGGCGCGTCCGGCCTCGGCAATCTGCTGCGCATAGCCGGGATCTTGCAGCAAATGAATCACCTGGCTGGCAAACTCGGCAGCTTCGTCAGCGATCAAAATGTTTTCGTCCGCCTGGCGCTCAATCCCTTCGGCGCCGACCGTAGTGCTGACAACCGGCAAACCCCACGTCCATCCGTCAATGATCTTCACCCGCATCCCACCGCCCGCCAACAGCGGCACCACAAAGGCTGCTGTCTCGGCCAGATAAGGTTTGGGATCAGCAATATAGTCCGTAATTTCCAGATTGGCGGCTGGAATGCCATAGCTTAATAATGCCGCCGGTGGCTGTTTACCCAGCACCGTTAGGATGGCATCGGGAACCTGGGCCAATACCTGAGGAAAGATTTTTTCGGCAAACCAACAGATCCCCTGGGCGTTGGGCGGATAGTGAAGCCCACCCAGAAAAGTCACGCGTTTGGCCTTGGCGCTGCGGGTGAGCACCGGCTCGGCTTCTGGATCGCCACAGATCGGGATCACACCCGCGGTCGGGATCGCTGGCCCATGCGCAACTTGGCCTTGTACCGCTGTATAATCTTCTTCCGTCACCCAAGCTACGTGATCAAACTGGCGACAGGTCTGCACTTCATAGTGGGCAAGTTTGTGGGCTTCTAGCGCCAGCAGCGCCCGTTTCAGTGGATTGCCTTCCGTCGTGGCCAAACGTTGTGGGATCATATAGACGGCATTGTGTTGATCCAACACAATGGATGGCGAGGGCGCACCTGCACTTTTTCTGGCACAGGCGCGCGCATACAAGGCATATGGCGCCATCCAGAGTTGATCGGCATGGATGGCGTCGAAGCGCTCTGGTCCACAGATAAGCTTTGCAATTAGTTTGGCCATTGCTGGCGCCCAATCGCGGGCAATGATAAAAGGTTCACCCGAGATCAGGCTTTGCAAAAGAAAGGCGGCATCTTTGAGCTTTGAACGGATGATCGGCACAGTATAGACATGATCACAAAAGCTTTTTAGATGCGCGATGGCGGCTGGGCTGTCGCTGCTGCGCACAAACGAGACGAGGGTTACCTGATGGGTGCGCGCCAGATGCCGCAATACGTAATAGGCGCGTACTTTGGGGCCAGCATCGAGTGGATAGGGTAAGACTTGGGTTAGAAAGAGAATCTGCATGAAAGAATCAGGTAATCGTCAAGTTGATAGAATGAGTTTGTATAAGAGCTAGACAACGATCTACATGCGTGGCAAAGCCAGCACTAATCTTCGATAATAGCCGGCTAGTTGCCATTGGCGAGCGCGTTGCGTGGGGGCGGCAAACCAGGCGAGTGGGCTTGCGGCCAGCCTGACTGCGGCCGCAAGCAGTAAGATTATTTTATAGATGATGGCTGCCCACCAGCCGCGGTTCTTGCGAAAATAGAGCACTTTGCCCTGATAGAGCCGGAGAAACATCTCGGCTGCCACCTGTTGGGTGCTTTGCCCCCCGTAATGTACCACGACCGATTGGGGCACCCAATAAATGGCCCAGCCGGCCCGTTGAATGCGATAACACCAATCTACCTCTTCTGAATAGATAAAATAATCGGTGTCTAAGCTGCCCGTTTGGGCTAAGACTTCGCGCCGTACAATCATCGATGCCCCTTGGACAACATCAACCAACTGCGGCTGGGTGGATGACCAGTTTGCCATTTGATAGATGGCATACGCGTAAAATCGATCAAAATGTAACAGCCGCCATAATTCACGAACAAGGGTGGGGCGTGGATGGCAAGAGGGCTGCAAGGTGCCATCCGCATTCACCAGCCGTGAACCAGCTGCGCCAGCCGCCGGGGTTGCCTCCATAAAGTCGATCAATGCTTGGATGGCCCCGAAGGTCACCTTTGTATCCGGGTTGAGTAATAGGACGTAACGGCCCTGGCTCAGTTGAATCGCTTGGTTATTGGCACTGGCAAAACCAATATTATGGTCATTTTCGATCAAGTGCACCCACGGGAAATCCCTGTCGACCATGGCGCTGCTGCCATCATGTGATGCGTTGTCGATCACAAAGGTTTCAACCTGCCACTGCGGACAGGTTTGCAGGTCTTCGCCAAGCGATCGTAGACATTCAGCCAACAGTTCACGCGTATTCCAACTAACGATCACAATCGAAAGATCGGGCTTCTGCTGGGGGTGGCCGGCCCCACCTGACTGAACAGCCGTGGCTAGATTATTGGTTTGTTGTTGATCCATACGGGTCGATTCTCGGTGTTTGATCACAAAGGATTGCTTTGTTATGATCGGATTGATGACGGGTCTTACCGGTGCCTGCCAGCTATGAGCAATTTAGTTTAACAAGGTTTTGGTCGAGGCGTCGTAACAGTTTGCTTACTGTTTGCCAGGGGTGCGACGCTTTATCGGCCCCGTCAAAAGGAAGGGGCGCATATGATGCGCCCCTTCCTTTGATTGGTTTTTAAGTGCCTTACTTTACGCGTATGGGTATAAAAAGCCCCATAACGCGAGTTGGGTGGGGCGCGATGGAAGGCGTGTATGCGTACGCAAAGGCAAAAACGGTTAGGTGCAAGCTGCTCTTAGGTATAAATAGACTTGGCGGCGGTCAACGATGTTAAAAAGCTGCCATTACGGCGCCGATTTGTCTCTTCCATCAGCGAACGTACGCTATTCGCGATGGTAAGTTCATGTGTCACCAACTGATAGGCATCTTCCACAATGCGTTGACGTTCGTTCTCGTGCTCTAGGTAGTACATAATTTGATCTGCAAGTTGTTCAACCGGCGCCGTGACATAATGCTTGCCGGCTTTATATTGTGGCACATGCGCGAGCAATGGCTCAGAAACAATCAACGAACGGTTTGCTGCGGCCAGACAAATGCGTAACGAATTTTCATCGTACCAGGTGCGCAGCAGATTTAGCGTGATCTTCGTGCGATTCAACAGCTGTGTGCGTGCATCGTCAAAGACAAAGGGGCGTTCGATATTATCCACCACATACATTTCCACCCCCCGCTGGCGCAATTCTAGGCGCACCTGATCCAGCAATTTACTGCGCCGGCCGGTGGCGCGCTTGCCCATCCATAACACATCAATATCGCGCGTTACATTAAGATCCGCATACCAATCGCACGCCCCACCAAATGGCGCCGTCAGCGTGGGGATGCCGCGCGTTTCGAACAAATTAGCATAGACGGCTGAGATGTCGGCAAAGACGTCGATCCAACCTTGTTGGTTGGCGTAGAGAAAATCGCCAAGGTGACGAAAGCGGATCATACTGGTATCAATTCGCGCTAATAGCGAAGGCGCATAGTGGCGGCAATGGTGGGTATCGCGCAGGTTACTCAGCCAGGAGCGCACCGCACTTAGCTTGGCCATTAAGGGCCAGGGCAACCGCAGATCAGGCAGACCCTCGGTGTTCCAAAAGATGAAGATCGGTTGCTGGCGCGCGAGCTTTGCGCGTATCTGCCCTAATTCGTTTAGAAAACGGCCAAACGGGCCAAATAGAAAGATTACATCTACTGGCGTCGTAATGTCCGAGCCGAGTGAAAAGTAAAATGGCTCGTGCCCTTGGGCTTCTAAGGCGTGGTAGATGGCTTCCCCAATTCCACTGCCATCGCTTGGCCATCTGATCAAGCCAACGCGATAGGGCGGTGTGGGCTGGCGCATAGGTGATAAATTCTCGTAGGATTGAATGCCACTGGTTTCCGCAGGATACTTCTGCATGATGCAGACCTCTCTAATAATATTCATATTATTAGTTAATTGTAAGGTGTTTTATAAAAAAATAGCTCAACTGTAACCTAGTGAGCGATTGAGTGTATGGCGCACTGGTCCGTCGCTTGGATGACAAAGCATCTTTTGCGGCGTGCGTTGCGCCAGAATTTTTAGTTCAAGCAATCGGTTGCGCATCGTTCAACTTATCAATGACAACTAACCCGCCCAAAAATAACCAGGTTAGGATACTAGAACGAAAACCGTTAAGGCCGACATTGTAGAAAAAAGGCAGCACCCAATCGCCGAGCGCGCCTGCGACGAGGCTCCCAATCAGGCCACCAAAGGCGCCATAGACATAAGCCCTGGCAAACCCTTCGGGCGCTGTCGTCCGCAGTCGCCAACATAAACGACCTACCGCCCATGCAAACCACAAAAAGCAACCCAACCCTAACGCACCGGTCTGAGCGATCAAGTCGATATATTGGCTATGTGAATTGAATTGGACCGCATAGCCACGGATGGGAAAAAGTGGTGTGTACCAATGGTAATTGGCTGGCCCCAAGCCTAAAATTGGGTCTACTTTGACAATTTTCAAAACAATGCTCCAGGCGTCTAGGCGCGTGCCATAGCTGTATTCGTCGGTGCCGATTACATCGGAAAGCATGCGCGGTGCAGGAATCGTGCCACCTATGGCCAAGAGTACACCCAAATTCGGCGAAAATAAGCCGAGCATCGCGGCAATGCTGACTAAGGCCGGAACCCAACCAGATTTCCAGTCATTCAAATA
>JAPLGZ010000149.1 GCA_026389895.1 Chloroflexota bacterium
ATGCGCGGCAGCAAGGGCAGCATTACCAAAGCGATCACGCAATTCGAGTTCCCGATTTTGGAGTCGATTGGCCTGCTCAAAGTGGACTTCTTGGGCCTCAGCACGCTTTCCGTCATGCGTGAGGCTGGCCAGTTGATCAAAGAGCGGCACGGCATTGAATATACGCTGCATAATATTCCCTTTGAAGGCGAAGCAGCAAAAGAAGCATTCACGCTGCTTTCCAGCGGCGAAGTGAGTGGCGTCTTCCAGGTGGAAGGCCAAGGCATGCGCCGCGTGCTCACCGAGATGAAGCCGACGCTGTTTGAGCACATCATCGCCATGATCTCGCTCTACCGGCCTGGTCCGCTTGAATATATTCCGACCTTTATCCGCCGCATGCATGGCGAAGAGACGGTGGAATATAAACATCCTGGCTTGGAATCAATCCTCAGTGAAACTTATGGGATTTTGGTTTATCAAGAACAGATCATTCAAGCCTTAAGTAAATTGGCCGGCTACACACCCGGTGAAGCCGATCTCGTGCGTCGCGCGATCAGCAAGAAAAAACTGTCAGACATTGAGAAGCACAAAAAACTATTCGTCGCCGGCTGTGAAAAGAACGGCATTCCCGCCAAAGCGGCTGAAGCAATTTATGGCGACATTGAGTTTTTTGCGCGCTATGGCTTTAATAAATGTTTGCCGGGTGATACTGAGATTGTCGATGCCGCAAGCGGACGTGTTGTAAAGCTTGAAGATTTATACACGGGTGCGGCACAACTCGCAACGGCTGTCACCTGTGATACGACAACATTGAAGTTGCAACCTGGCCGGGTTGCCGCCGTGATGAACAATGGTGTTAAACCCGTTTATCGTCTGACAACCGCGCTAGGCCGCAAAATTGAAGCAACGGCGAATCATCCATTTTATACATTTGATGGCTGGCGTTTACTGGAAGAGCTAAAAGTTGATGGCCTGATCGCCGTGCCGCGCCATTTGCCCGTCGAAGGTTCTGTCGAATGGCCGGAAAATCAAGTAATTGCATTAGGACATTTGTTGGCTGAAGGCAATTTGTGTCATCCTCATTCCGTTTATTTTTATTCGCAGAGTGAGGAACAGCGCGATGACTTTATCCAGGCCGCCGAACAATTTGAAAATGTTAGCTGCTCAGTCGCGATCCATAAAGAGACTTTTTCAATCTATGCCAAACGCGTTAACCGCGCTCAACCTCCAGGCATTGTGGCTTGGGCCCAGGAACTTGGTATTTGGGGCAAGAATGCGCATACAAAAGAGATCCCTGCCGCCGCCTTTGAACTGACGAACGGTCAGATTAGTTTGTTGATCAGCCGGATGTGGGAGGGCGATGGTCATATTAATTTGCGTGGACGGAGTCTTTTCTATGCCACAGCATCTGAGCGCATGGCCCGCCAATTGCAGCACCTGCTGATCCGCCTGGGTATTATCAGCCGTTTACGTAAAGTTGAGTTCCCCTACAAAGATGGCCGTATAGGCTACCAACTTTTCATTACTGGTAACGATAATATTGCCGTGTTTGCCCAGACGATTGGTGTGCATTTCATAAGCGCCAAACGCCGTCTCCTGTTGGAACAGTTATTTCTGACTGACCCAGCTAATTCGGGCGTGAAAGATGTTGTCCCGCTGGCGGTTAAAACCTTAGTGCGTTCGGCCAAGGATGAGCGTGGCGTTACCTGGTTGCAAATGCAAGCAGATTGTGGCGTCGCGCAAAGAGAGTTTTATCCGGTTGGCAATGCTGCAAAGATGGGTTTTTCCCGCCAAACAATCGGGCGATTGGCTGATTATTTTGGCAATGCAGCACTACGGCGTTACAGCGAGAGCGATATCTATTGGGATCGCATCGTCAGCATCGAATATGTGGGTGAAAAACAGACGTATGATTTGAATGTGCCTGATACGCATAACTTTGTTGCCAATGATATTTTGGTGCATAACAGCCATGCCGCCGACTACGCCGTCATCACCGTACAAACGGCTTACCTGAAGGCGCATTATCCAGTCGATTATATGGCGGCGCTGCTCCTGATCGAGCGCGACAAGACAGAAAAAGTCATCAACTTTATCAGCGAATGCCGACGCATGGGCATCGATGTTTTGCCGCCCGATATCAACTATAGCAGCCTTGAGGCCCTTCAAAAACTTGGAAGATCTATGTGACCGCGTGGATCTGCGCCAGGTGAATAAGCGGGCGATGGAGTGTCTGATCAAGGCCGGCGCGTTGGATCGGTTTGGCAAGCGTAGCCAACTCTTGGCCGTGCTCGATTCAATGGTGGCGAATTCCGCTGAGACGCATGCGGCGCGCGAAAACGGTCAACTTTCCTTATTTGGCGCGGTTGGTGAGGCAGAAGGCATTGAAATCATGCCGATTCGCCTGCCGGATCTGGAAGAGGTAAAAGGGCGGGAAAAATTGCAATGGGAGAAAGAACTATTGGGCGTCTATACGGTTAGTCATCCGCTGCAAAATTTGGGGATCGATCTGAAAAAAGTGGTAACCTGTGCGTGCAATGAACTGGATGAATCACACGACGGCAAAAGTGTATTGCTTGCCGGCATGATTACCAATATACGTACGATTAACACCAAAAAAGGCGATCCGATGGCCTTTGTGCAGATCGAGGATTTTCAGGGTCAATGCGAAGTGGTCGTCTTTCCACGTACCTATCTGGAAGTGAAAGATAAGTTAGTGCTCGATAGCGTCCTGATTTTCAAAGGCAAAGCGCAATCGCGCGAAGGCCAGACCAGCCTCCTATTGGATAGCGTCCAGACCTATGTCGATATGCCTACCGCCATTGGCGATGACTCGCTTAAATATCAAACACCGCTTTTAGACGTTGCACCGACGATCAACGGCCTCGCCATGCGTGAAACCGACGAACTTTATGGCAGCGGCAGCGAGGATGGCGAGTGGAGCCAGGCTGGTGAAGAAAGCCCCTTCCGCCAGGAGATGCCGGCCTGGTTGCAGGATGATGGTGAGGTGGATGACAATGCCATCTTAGGCGATTTGCCACCGGTCTATCAGAATGGCAATCATTCAACGCTCGTTACAGCAGCCACGCCAGCAACGTTGGGGCCCGCAACCAAAAGTGAACCCCCTTTGCCGGCCTCAGTTCCGCCCGTGGTCACACCAATGGCAACAACGGTCCCTGCCCAAGCGCCAGAAAATGGTCATCATGGCTCAGCGAAGAACGGTATTGCGCAGAATGGCGCTGTAAAAAACGGTACAGTGAAGGCTGTAGACGCATCACAAGCACCGCCAGACTCGGCGGTAAGCGAGCCGCGTGCTAGTGGCGTCTCGGCCATTCGTACGCCAACTTCAAACAAGCCAACAATCGAGCCGCCAGTTGCCAACGACTCAGCGCTACCTGATGCCAGCCAGCAACAACCGCTAGCCAGCAATGGCAATCATTCGAGTAATGGTCATCCAAACGGGGTTATTGCTAGCCCTCAGGACCGTCAACCAGAAACAGCCGCGCCGACCAATCCGCCGGATGAGCCATTACATCGCTCGGTGGCATCGAATTTACCACATGCAACACCGCCGAATAAAAGCACCAAGCAACGCCCAGGGGCGCGCCGTATGCATATCACCTTCCGGCGCAGTGGCGATTTGGAACGCGACAAATTTCGCTTGAAGGAGATCTATGATCGGGTGCGTGATTCGCGCGGCCGTGACCATTTTTATATTATATTAGAGGCCAACGGCAAACGTTACGAACTGGGCTTCCCGAATGATGCCTGTACGATCAGCGACCGGTTGGTGCAGGAATTAACCAAACATTTTCGCGTTGAAGTGAAAGTGGGTGAAAAGCCCGACGTGGAATGGGCAGACGAAAAATCGTAGCGGCTAACGTGTAAGCCACTTTTCATAAAAAACGGAGGGTCAGGCATGCCTGACCCTCCGTTTTTTATGAAAAGTGGCTATAGTAGAGTTATTAATCTACTCAGCTACCCGAACTGGTCGATAGACGGTTTCGTCATCTACTTCGGCCGGCGGACGCGTCATCTCTCGATGGAAAGGATTTCGTGCTGCCCGTTGGGCGGCAATGGCCGGTGTCGGCTGTTGGGCTGTGCCACAAAAGACACAAATCTCCCATTCGTTGCGCACCAGGTTGCCACAATTGATACAGGCGTGTTGGAGTTGTTCGTGACAATTGGGGCAATAGACCCAATTCTCTTTGACCGGTACGCCACACATGTGGCAAGCCATTGTACCTTCTAATTCGCGCAGCAGCGCCTCTTCTTCTAAAGCCCGATCGTAAACTTCTGATAGGGTATCCTTGGGGCGGATCATCATATAGAGGATAAGACCGACGACGGGAAAGATTAAGACAAGAGCGCAGGCCAATATAATGGCCAACCAATCACGGCTGCGTGAGCGAATATCGTTAAAGGTCCATATCCCCATGGCAACCCAAAAAGCAAAGAGAAATGCCCCAGTCGCCGCAACTACAATGCCCGCAACTGTAGCAAGATTGTTGATCAAATCAACAGGCATACACTATCTCCAAAGAAAATCTCCCAAAAGTCCATAAAATTACTGGTCTGTTATCTCGCAAATTATAGCGCAGATGGCAACAAAGACCAAATAGCCACGGCTTTTGCTAAGGGGCAAGCACAAGAGTTTGACAGCTTTCGCTTGCGATGTATAATGTCCGGCAGGTGTAGCCACTGCGCAGTAAGCCCATGAATTAAGATACCCCATGACAAGGAGCTATTTGGTGTCTGAACAATCTGCAACCGACGATATTATCGTTTGTCGTAACGTCAATAAATGGTATGGTGAATATCATGCACTGCGCGATTTTAGTTTGACCGTTCAACGTAAAGAAGTCGTGGTCGTTATCGGGCCGTCTGGTTCTGGTAAATCCACCTTTATCCGTACCCTTAACCGGCTCGAAGAACACCAAAGTGGCGAGATCATTGTCGATGGCATTCCGCTAACCGAAGATGTGGGTAACATCGAAGCGATTCGTATGGAAACAGGCATGGTCTTTCAGCAATTTAACCTTTTTCCTCACCTGACCGTACTGCAAAATATTACCCTGGCCCCGATTTATGTCCGCAAAAAAAATAAAAAAGAGGCGGAGGCCATCGCTCGCCAACTATTAGATCGGGTCGGCATTCCAGAGCAGGCCAACAAATATCCCACGCAACTTTCGGGTGGGCAGCAACAGCGCGTGGCTATCGCGCGCGCCTTGGCCATGCAACCCAAGATCATGCTCTTTGACGAGCCAACCTCGGCGCTTGACCCAGAAATGATCAAAGAAGTGCTGGAAGTGATGCAAGATTTGGCGAAATCTGGGATGACGATGGTGGTGGTCACGCACGAAATGGGCTTTGCCCGCGAAGTGGCGCAACGAATTGTCTTTATGGACGCCGGCGAAATTGTTGAGATAGGCACCCCAGAGCATTTTTTCACCAACCCGCAGCATAACCGTACAAAACTGTTTTTGCAACAGATTTTGTGACAAAGCCTGTTTATCATTTGTCGTTGATGATTGGGGAATTGCGGGCTTTATTGGCCCTGCTGATAGCGCTCTACGTTTTTTGTCTGTTCCTCAAACGTTTTGGCGAAGACATGCTTGCCACTGCCATCTGGCAACGCAACAAAATAGAGATAGTCGTGTTTAGCTGGTTTCAAGACTGCTTCAATACTACTCAGACCTGGGTTTGCAATAGGCCCAGGTGGCAAGCCAGTGTGCAGATAGGTATTATAAGGACTATCGACCGCTGCGTATTCCTCGAGCGACACCGGTGTCTTCCACCAAACACCCGTATCTTTCTGATAGCCCATCGCATACTGTACAGTTGGATCGGCCTCCAAGCGCATCTCTTGGGCCAGCCGATTGAGATAAACTTGTGCAATCATCGGGCGTTCCGCCGGCACCACGGCTTCACGTTCTACAATGCTGGCCAGAATCAAAACTTGGTATAGGTCCAGGTTCGTTTCATGACTGATCACGGCTTGTTCATACATTGGCACCACGCGCGCGGCAAAATCATCGAGTTGGCGTTGCAATACATCTGCCGCGGTGGCTGCGGTGGGGGGGAGTTGGTAGGTGTCGGGAAAGAGGTAGCCTTCCAAACTAACGCCGGCTGGCCGGCCTTGTAAAAATGGATATCTGCTGGGGTCTAGTCCTGCTAGATCGCTAGTGGCGGTTTGACGCCGATAATCTTCGGCTGCCGTAGTCGTCGTGGTAAAGATGCCAGCCGCCTCGAGATAATCTGCAATTTGTTCGCGCCGCCAGCCTTCTGGGATCGTGACGGTAATGCTGGTGTCTTTGGCTTGTTGGAGCACATCCACAATTTCGACAAGCGTCATCGAGGGCGCCAGAATAAAGGTGCCTGCTGCTAACTTCTCATCCAACCCATTGACGCGTACGTATGCTTCGAAAAGCCGCTCGTCGCCGATCAAATTTGCCTTGACCAAATTTTGACCAATCAGGCGTGCTGGTGTGCCTGGTTCTACGACAAAACGTCTCGGCCGGGTGTCAACACTGATCGGTTGGCTAAGCTGCTGCTGATGGGTCTTTAAATATCCGCTCAGCATGGTATCGCCGCCTGCGCTACAGGCGACCAAGCTAAACGTACAGAACAAACTACAAATTGTGATGGCAAGAAAGGGGAAATTAAATTTCATTATGGATGACTACCTAACCCCAAGGTTCTATGGACGAGTGGTGGGCGGGCGCTCGTAGCAAGATTTTGTTCTTTATTGTTAGCCGCTTGAAATAGGGGTGATTGTTCAATTAAGTGATGAAGACCGCTTGTTAACTGTGTGTAAGGCGTGAAATTTAATAATTGTTTGGCCTTGCTTAAATCGGCCACCAGGCGGGCAATGCCACCCGATGCGGTGCGATTGTAAAGCACATTGGCTTTCGTGCCGACAATTAAGGCAATCTGCTCAATTAACTCATTTAACGAAACTTCGGTTCCACTCCCGATGTTGATGATCTGCCGGTCGATGTCTGGCACGTGGGCGGCGCTGATCAGGGCTTCGACCACGTCATCAATATAGACAAAGTCGCGCGTCTGTGTGCCATCGCCAAAGATCACCACCGAACCAGACCCCATAATTTGGTGGACAAATTGTGGAATGACGGGAGCGTGGGTGGGCGGTAACGGCTGGCCTGGCCCATAGGCATTAAAAATCCGCAATGCTACGGTCTCGAAATTGCTGAGCTGGCCAATGGTAAACAGATATTGTTCTGCTGCCAACTTGCTGACCGCATAGGGCACGGCCGGGCTCGCTGGCATCGCTTCGTTGACCGGATGCACATCTTGATTGCCGTAGACCGTGGCGCTGCTTGCCAGGATCACCCGCTTTACACTGACATCACGACACGCTTCTAGCAACGAAACGGTGCCACCTACGTTGACGTCGTTATACTCACGTGGGTAAAGTACAGAAGCTGGGATGCTCACACGCGCAGCCAGATGATAGACCACATCGACTCCTTGGAGCAGCGACCAGAGTTTTGGAATATCACGCACATCGCCGCGGTTAAAATTGATGCCAGGGAGTAAATGGGCTGGATCGCCACTGCTTAGATCATCGAGCACACGGACATAATGATTGCGTTGGTGAAGTTGATTGGCGAGGTGGCTACCGATAAAGCCCGCACCGCCCGTGATTAGAACTTTCATGGTCTTGCTCCTGAACAAGGGGGAGTGGTTGACCAGGCTGAATCGTACAATACCATTGTACGTCTAATGCCTGATCAACGATGGCCCAGCAAGTATAGCAT
>JAPLGZ010000028.1 GCA_026389895.1 Chloroflexota bacterium
TTTGTCGCGACATGCGCGGGTACGGCTGGTTCAACCCACAGTTGGCCAATGGGGAACGCATCGCCGTGATCAGAACCACCTGGCAGTTGATTGGTAAAGGCCAGCCAATGCTTGCCCTCGGCATCTACGATCCCGACGCGCAATTGATAGCGGATCGGCAGGGCATTCGCTGGAATGGTGAGCCGCAATGGCACACGCACATAGAGATTGGGCGACCAACTTGAGGTGGGAATATCACTCGGGTGGCTTTGATCGACCGTGGCAATGGTCTCGCCGCTGGGTGTATCTAAATGGAGAAAAATTCCATAATTATCCGGCAGCCGCTGCAAGGCGCGCCAATAGGTGACAACGGTGACGCTTGCGCCAGGCGCGGCGACAACCGGCGCTGGATCGGCGCCCAATAAGCGTAATTTGTCGTCAAAATTCACCTTGAGTTGAATCGGCGCGGTCAAGGCTTGATCTGCCTGCGAATGCAGCTGAAACCAATCTGGCAGCAATCGAGCGACACCGAGCAGCAAGCCGATGCAGAGCGCGAGGGTGGCAAGCGCCTGGCGGCCTGGCTGCACCGGCCTTTCCCGGCCAAGCTCTTTGCGTCTTTGCGGCTCTGCGTCTCTGCGTTGCAGCACTTTGCGAACCACCCGAAGCGCGATCCATAAGCCGAGGCCAAGCCATGCCACCAGCGAGATCAGATCAGCGAAGGCACGCAATGGGGTTTCCCCAAAATGGACGCGCAACGTGTGCAGACCAGCCGGTAGCGACACATCCAACAGGCCATTGCCTGGGTGTGGAACAACTGAAATTGGTGTGCCATCCACGGTGGCCTGCCAACCAGGAAAATAGAGCAAATCCAGGGTCAAGGTGATAGGCGTTGGCAAATCCAACCGAAATTGGTGGGTGTGGGTGCTGGCAAGCTCCACAGTGGCGCGCACCCCTGGAGGCAACTTGTTCGGGAGCCGATTCGCCGGGCGATGACGGCGATAGTGATCGGGGGTCGGTAAATCGGCCAGCGGGTTGTTTACCCAAATCGGATTAAATTCACCTAAACTGGTCGTACCAATGGCGCTAGAGCGCGTTTCAAAGCGCACCACATCGGCGGGTGCAGATTTGAAGGTGCCCAGCGGCAGCAGTTTGGGGTAGAGATTCACCAAAGCAGAGCCAATGAAGAGGAGTAAGGCAAGCGCCCCGACGATATTGGCGCCCAGTGGCGTGGGCCACCGGGCTAGAGTACGCAGCATGGCGAAAATCGCGAAGGCGCACAACCAACTTAAGCCCACCACCGTAAAGCCGTGCCAACGGAAGGGCCATTCAAACAGATTAAGGAAAGGCAGCACGCGCCAGATTGGTTCTGACCAGGCCGTTGCCATCAACGCGCAGAAAAGGGTGAACAAACTGAAAAACAGACCTGTGGCGCTTAGCAGCCGATCTACCCTTTGGTGTTTGCTCAGCCAAACCAAGCTCAGACTACACAGGAACAACAGACCGATCAAGGCCAGCCAAACTTGCACTGCACCCAAGGTGAGCGGAAAGAACGAATTGATCGCGCCTGTATCCAAGCGGGGCGATAGGGCGATTAACTCGGCCAGCGAAATAAAACGAGGTCGGAAGTCGCTGGCCACAATCCGCCCCAGTTGCACATATTTACCTTCGAGGAGGGCTGGCGCCCAAAACCAAGCACTGAGGGCCAACCCCAACAGACTACTCGCCACTGTCGCCAGCAGCGCCCGCCATTGGTGAGTACATACCCATAAAATGATACTGAGGCTTGCCACTGTCCCCGCCATCAACAGGGCAGCCGCGTTGTGGCTGAGCATGGTACCCATCACGGCCAGCGCCACGATCAGCCCGTTGCGCAGCTGCGCTGTCCGAAAAAGCTGGATAATCCCATAACAGGCCCATGGGACAAAGACCCAAGCCAATAGCTGTGCGATGTTACCCTGAATAAAAAGTTCGCGCAGCAAGATTGGGGCATATAAATAGGCGGCCGCACCGACTATCGCCGGCCATTGACCGAGCAAAGTGCGGTTCATCTGATAGGCGCCAAAACAGGCAATCGCAATGGCCAGCAACAATGTCCCCTTAAAGGCCAATTCCAACGACAAGCCCACGGTGTGCAACAGCGACATCAGGTAATAGGGCAAGGGTGGGGCATAGACAAAGAGGGGCAGTCCATAGCCGTTGCCCAGATCAGCGGCCCAACGTGGGATGAAGAGACCCTCTTGCCAAGCCTGGATCATCTCTGCCGCACGCATCAAATGCACGGGGCTATCCGCCGTATTGGGAATGCCACCTGGCAAAAGGGCCAGGCAAAGTGGCGTCATGATCAATAACGGGGCGAAGAGATCGACATGCCATAGACTGACGCGTAATAAATGCGCCCACCAGCGGGCCATTGGGAACAAAAGCCGTTTAATTCCGAGCATCTTGCGATTTCCAAGGGATAAAAAAACCCAAGACCAGTTGTCTTGGGAATAGCCTTGATCTTTCGTATAGCTTCATGGATAAAGTGTGGATCGGACAGGATTCGAACCTGTAACCAAGGAGTTATGAGCCCCCTGCTCTGCCATTGAGCTACCGATCCGGAGGGGTTCATCGATCACGAAACCGGTGGTACACAGAAAGCGGCTCCAGATCTTCACCCAAATAATCCGCTGAATGTTGCCTGACAAATAGAGTATACTTGAAGCGTTTTAGAATCGAAAAGTACAAGACTGATAATTTTAACTATACCAGACCAACGCTACTTTATCAAATTCACCTGATTAAGCACACTTAAGAAAAGTTTGACAGCGCGCGCAAGGAAGCACAGCGCACGCCGAGAAAGTAGTACAACGAGCTCTTTCTCGGCGTGCGCTGGGTTGTTATGCCTTTTCTCAGCGACAGATCGCTGCGCCAGTAAAGTTGCTGCAATAGGTCAATGTGCCCTGGGCATGGCGTTCGAAGGAAGCGCCTTTGTTATCAAGCCCCGTAGCTTTGGCCTTGAGCAGATAGGTTCCACCCAACTTGGGCAGCAGTACGCCACCATAGATGCCATCGTTCGCTGCTCCATCCCCGTGTGCGCCATCATCCAGTAGTTCGATCGGTGTGCCGGCTTGACCATTCGGATCTAGCACGTCCACGGTGACCGCAGCCGCGTGTACCGGAGCACTATCGGCAAGCCAGACGGCAAGTGGCGCAAAGTCCAGTGTTCCAGCAGCGACCGCCGGGCCTTTTTGTACCTCACCGACCACAAAGTTCATCGTCAACGGTGAATCTGCGGCGGCGAAGAAGATGTATTCCGTGCCACCCAGCGCGCCAATCGGGTTCACCAACCAGCGGATATCCACATGCCATAGACCAGGCTTAGGGGTGGCGATGCGGTATTGCTCATGGGTTTGATCATGCCGGTATTGCACACTCGCCGCGGCCGGATCAATCTTGTTGTTATCCGGATCATAGACATCCAGCGCAGCCTGGTTGGGCACGGCAAAGTTAGCGCTGACCACCAGCGAAGGCACGTTGTCGACAAAGAAACGATGCGTCGCCGTCTTCACTTCGCGTGAAACGATGCCGGTTGCTTCATAGAGCCGTTGCTCACCCAACAGACGTTCAGCCGCGTCTTTGTAGAGATCGGCCAGGCGATTCTCCGCCGTACTCGGGAAGCTCGAAACTGCATCGACACTGGCGGCCTTAGCCGCATTCACAGCGCCTGGCTCATCCACGGCGCCAAACGTCCCGCCAGTTGCCCCAGCGATTTGTTGCAGCAGGCCAAACCAAGTCGACGTATAGGGGCCAAAGCCAATCGTGTTGACAATCGTCTTTGACGGCACAATCACGCCACTGACCGTGGCATCCGCCCAATAAGGCGCCACATTTTCTTGGCCGTCGGTCAAGAGCATCAACGATTGATCATGGCTGGCATCCCCCTGCGTAGTGAGTTGATCCTGGCCCAATTTAAGCCCAGCCCCCATCGCCGTCTGCCCGTTGGCGGCCAGGCCGTTAAGCAGGTTTTTGGTATCGGTCAACGCTTGTCCACTAGCTTGGATTGGGGTTAACGCCTTGGCCAGGTTGCCACTATCCGCAAAGGTGACCAGACCAATGCGGTCGTCGGTTGACCATTGGTCGATATAGAGGCGAGCGGCGTTCTTGGCGCTCCCCAGTTTGTTCAGATCGTTCATACTGCCCGAAGTGTCCACCACAACGATCGTGTCCATCCGTGGGCGGGGAATGTAATAGATCGCGTTGGCCTCAGTTTTGCTCGCATCTTGATGGCCGGTGGCCGCCCCACTGAAGTTCACCGTTAGATCATAGAACTTGCTCTCGGCCTGCCCTGGCGCTTGCACCAGCAGCCAGAATTCCTGGCCGACCTGGGCACCGCTGATTACAGCAGCATTCAACCCGCCAACCGTGGCGCTAAACTGGCTCGCGGTGAAAGCAGGCTTATTCGGCAGCGCCGACGGCAGAGCGACGCTCAAGCGAATCAACACTTTGTCGGGATTGGTGGGGTCCCCCGCATTGGCGGCCTGGCCGGTCACCGGCTTGACAATGCTAAACCGGGGCTGGCAGATTTGTTTAGAATTTGGATTGAAGTTGCTGGTTTCCCCAGCGGCTGGCTGATAGGTGCCATCAGCATTGCTATCCTCACAACCATCTGGCACGCCATCGTTGTCGTTATCCCAGTCCAATTCCTTGCGTAGCCCATCCCCATCATAGTCGGATGTTTTCGGTTTCATGCCCGGCGTATATACATAAGTGCCCTCGGCTGATGAATTGAAGACATACTCAGCAATATCTTCTTTGTCATTCACCCAGTCACCATCCGTGTCCTTGTTGTGTGGATTTGTGTGAAAGCGATTGACCTCATCAAAATCGCTGATGCCGTCGCCGTCACTGTCGGTGTGAATACTCGCTTCATCACTACGCGCATTGACCGGTCCAGCCGCGTACAAAGCGCGCTCGTGCGAATTGGCAAAGCTGGTATAGGCAATCCACTGGGCATTGGTGCAGGTTGGGCAAGCGCCGGTGTCGGCAGGCACGGGGTCGATCAGGTGCACCCAGCGTGATTGCGGCGTGATCTCCCAGTAGCCATCCACCACGCGGGCGTGGGCATTGTTCAAATTGATCGACATGAACGGTTTGCCGCTGTCAATCAGATTTTTGATCTCATTGAACGTCATAGGTGCGCCGTTTGGGTTGGGACAACTATAGGTTGGGTCCGCTGGCACAGATGGGCAATAGTTCACCGCTGTGATCGATGTGCCGAGCGCCCAGCCTAATACCTGTTCTTGCGCGCCATAGCCGCCAATGCCGCTGCCAAAACCCAAGTCATGCTCGGGCACGCCGCGCAACGATACGCCGCTGGCTGGCCATTCTTCGAACATATAATAGGAGATGCGATCCTGGGCCAGATGGCCGCCATAATAGTCATTTAGCATCGCAGTAGAGGCGCGCACGCAATACCAGTTGTCAATGCCGTTCCAGCCAAAACTGGGCACATTATTGGCGTCAACATGTTCGGCATCCCAGTTTTTACTTTTTGGGTAACGGCGATCGCCAGGGTTATTGGCGCCGACAATGTTGTTTGGGCCACCGCCAATGTCGAGCAACGGGCTATCCTTGTGCTGAATCTTGTACTCGTCACTCTTCAGCAGCATCTTAATGGTACCCAGCGAAACGAACTTATTTAAGTCAACCAGGCTGAATTTCAACGGTCCCAAATAATTGCCGGCATTGCCGTGGCCGTCTACCCCGCGCACATGCCAGTAATAATCGCCATCGGCCAGTTTGGCACTTGGCCGCCAACCAGGCTCAGGCACCTCGGTTTTGGTCAAAATATTCGTAAAATCAGGCGTCGTTGCCAACTCAAATTCGTAATGATCGGCGCCAGCGATGCCACTCCAGGCCAAGCCCAGATTCGCGCTATCCAACAGCGCGCCATCTTCCACAGTGGTATGCAGCGGGGCAGGCGGCGGATTCAAAGCACCCTGCGAGCTGTCATGTGCGCTATAGGAGACCCAATTGCGTAAGCCTTGGCCAGTTTCCTGAAGGCTGCGTGTGCTCAGGCCAAGGTTGTCTTGCCAGATGCCAATCGATTCGCCAGGCTTGGCCGGGCTGGAAGCAACCCCCGCCCCAAAGCCAGGATCGTAGTCGATAAAACTATCGGGCGTCCAGAGGCCTGCGGCGACGGCCGCATTCTGGTCTTCACCAGCCGCTTGGCCCCAGGCCACAAAATCCACGATCTGGTTGGCGTCGTTGTATAAGGCTACTTGGTCGCCAGCTTTTTCGAAGATATCGGTCAGCCCAGCCGGCGTATGCAAATACACGGAACCGTCATCAAAATTCATCTCGTCGGCGGCTGATCCTTGGCCGTCAAAGAGAATGACAAGGCGCGTTCCCTTGGGTAAATCGGGCAACGTGGCAGGAATCACATAATTGTTCCCATCCTCGTCGCTGATGCGCCAGTTGCCCAGCGCGCCGCCGGCAGTGGGAGCGGCAGCACTTTGAATGTGACTAGCGGCCACTTGCCCATTACTATTTTGGACCAACGGCAGAAAGATCCGATTGCTGGCGGTCGGTGTCGTCAATGCGACACGGCCCACCGTCAACTCAACCCAGGCCGGATGTGTGGCATCCGCGGCGGGAGAGATTTCACTCAGATACGGCGCATCTGGGTTTGGTTCACTTTGGGCGGCGAGACGCGCCGCATTGGGCAACCACCCACTGATCGCCAACAGCAAACCGAGCATGGGCAGCAGGCGCCATAAGCTTTTACGTTGCATACTATGTTGCATACATTGGTTCCTTTCCTCAAGGGAGTAACGAGTCTGTGCTTGCGCAGGAAATTTGTTCGCCCACCATTGGGTGGGGAACAGTT
>JAPLGZ010000447.1 GCA_026389895.1 Chloroflexota bacterium
ATATCATCCTGGAACAACAAGTTTCGCTTGCTTCGGCGCGTGCCGCCTTCGAGCGTTTGCGGGTGGTGGCGACACCGCTCATACCCGAGACATTTCTCGCCCTGGATGATGATACGTTGCGGGCTGTAGGTTTTAGTCGCCAGAAAATGGCCTATGGGCGTTATCTAGCGCTGGCCCTGGTGAATGGTGAGCTTGATCTGGCGGCCTTGGCTGAGCAGGATGATGCGACTGTGCGGGCGGCGCTAGTCAAGCTAAAGGGGATTGGCGTCTGGAGTGCCGATGTCTATCTGCTAATGGCGCTACGCCGGCCTAATATCTGGCCTGTTGGTGATTTGGGACTGGTGGTGGCGGTCCAAGAAATCAAACGATTATCAACGCGCCCGCTACCCCTTGTCATGGAAATGTTGGCCGAACCTTGGCAACCTTGGCGTGCCGTTGCGGCACGCCTGCTTTGGCATTATTATCTCAACACACGATGAATTCGCCTGAGCAACATTAGGCTGACAAATGTAAGCCCTACGAAACCTTTGGATCAAGATTACGTATAGATAGGCCGCTCGATCGTGAATTTCCCCCGATCAATTCACACAGGATGCTGGTGCTAAGCCAAGGACGGCGTACCCAAATGTAGCTTTCAGACCGAAAAAAGCCAATTGTTTGTCAATGCCTTAAGTTTATGATATACATATAGAGATATATATTTTGACATTCATAGGCTAGATGCTTTTTCGGCTGGGCTTCGCAACCATTAAAATCGTTATCTATTCAAATGGATTGACATGCTGCCTACCCATTTATTTTCGAATTTGCGTACCCGCCTGGTGGCGATTATTTTTCTAACTTTAATCCCTGCGTTTTTCTTGATTTTGAGTGTAAGTGCCATTGAACGCAATCGCGCATTGGCCGATGCCAGGATTGAAGCCATGGCAATGGCGCATCTTGTCAAAAATCAATATGGACAGGCGACTGCTAATACGGAACAATTAATGCGTTGGATGACGAACTTTTCTGAAATCCAAGGCAATGATGTGGCCGCTTGTCAAGCGCGACTTCGCCAACTGTTTGAGCAGACCCAAAATTACACAGGCTTTAGTCTGGCACGCCCGAATGGCGATATCTACTGCTTGGCGCCTGCTACTGCGCCCACGGTGACGCTGAATAGTCTTGCGCTGCCCTATTTTCAGCAGGCTGTACAAAAAAAAGATTTTGCGCTAGGTGGTTTTCAAATTGGTAGAATTACGGGTAAGCCGGTTTTGAGCTTTGGATATCCAATCCTAGACGCGTCCCGTGGGGTGCGAGCCGTGCTTGGCGTTAGTCTAGATATTGAAAAATTGAACCAAGAGGTCGCTGCCTCACAGTTGCCATCCTACGCCGCATTGTTCGTGATTGACCATGCGGGTACGGTGCTTGTCCACTACCCAGGCCCTGAACAATTGATCGGGCAAAAACCACTTGATGCCCCCCTCATCCAAAATGTGCTCCACCAGCGAGAAAACACGCTGGAGGCCGTTGGACTAGATGGTATAAAGCGACTCTACGCGTTTACCTCGTTTGGGGCTGCCGCTGAACCGGATTTTTATGTCGTCGTGGGCATTTCGCCGGATCATATCTATGCCGGTGTTAACCGAACACTGGGGAGTAGCTTGCTTGGCTTGGGCGTGATCGGGCTGGCTGCGCTGGTTGCGGCCTGGATCAGCGCTGAGTTTGTGATTGTTCGGCGCACCAAGCGCATTGCCGGTGCCGCTTTGCGGCTGCGTGAAGGCGACTTATCGGCGCGCACTGGCCTTACCTATGATTCAAGCGAATTAGGCGAACTGGCTTATACTTTTGATACGATGGCGAGTACATTACAACTGCGCGAGCAAGAGAATAAGCGTCTCATTGAAGAGTCATACCAGCTGAATGCGGAGCTAGAGCAACGCGTGGCGGCGCGTACGGCCCAGTTGCAGAATGCCAATGCTAAATTGATCGATTCGCATACCGAATTACGCAAGCTTTCTCGGCAGCTCATGCAAGTGGCCGAGCAAGAACGTATCCGCATTTCGCGCGAAATTCATGACCAACTTGGGCAGGCGCTCACGGCGGTCAAGATGGAATTGAGCATGGCCAGGCGGCTGTTGGACCCAAGCCAGGGTACAATTAGCGATAAATTGAGCAGTGCTTCTGGTCAAGTGGATGAAACGATTCAAATGGTGCGCCGCATTGCTGCTGGATTGCGACCAGGGATCTTGGACGATTTTGGTCTAGAAGCTGCGGCTGAATGGCAGTTACAGGAATTTGAAAAGCACACTGGCATCCATTGGCAATTGACCGCGGTGCTTAATGAAAGCAGTTTGGATGAAGAGATGGGCACGGCGGCCTTTCGAATTTTGCAGGAAGCCCTCACCAACATCGCTCGCCATGCGCAGGCCACTGAAGTGAAAGTCGCCTTGCTCAGCGATGAAGCAACTTTTACCTTGGAAGTCGTGGATAATGGGCGTGGGATTACGGAAGAAGATTTGCGCGGATCTAAGTCACTCGGGTTGTTGGGGATGCGCGAACGCGCCGGACAATTAGGGGGGACGGTGGAGACGGTTGGGACGCCTGGCGAAGGCACAATGGTCACCCTTACCTTACCCTTGCCGGATATCAATACAATTGGAGAACAAGCCCATGATTAAAGTACTCATTGCCGACGATCACGCCATTGTGCGTAAAGGTTTACGGCAGATTGTCAAAGAGCAGGCCGCCTATATGGAGGTCGATGAAGCCGTTGATGGGCAAGAAGTTCTTGAAAAAATCCGCGATGAACCGTGGGATGTGCTCGTGCTAGATATTTCGATGCCAAAGCGCAGCGGTTTGGATATTTTACAGGAAGTGAAGCACAGTAAACCTAATTTACCCGTGCTGATTCTGAGCGTGCACCCTGAAGAACAGTATGCGATCCGCGTGCTAAAGGCTGGGGCGGCTGGTTATATGAATAAAGATTGCGCCCTCGACGAATTGGTGCGAGCGATCCAAAAGGTCGTTGACGGTGGCAAATATGTCAGCCCAACCTTAGCCGAAAAGCTGGCCTTTGAGCTAAGTGGGCAGAATGGCAAATCACCCCACGAAGTCTTGTCTGATCGTGAGTATAGTGTCTTGCTCATGATTGGGATTGGTAAATCGGTCAGCGAAATTGCTAATGAATTGGCGCTCAGCGTCAAGACCGTCAGCACCTATCGCTCGCGGGTGTTAGAGAAATTAGCGCTTAAATCAAATGCAGAATTGATTCGCTATGTGATTGATAATCAACTTACGTAGCAGTGGTTTAAACGCCTGGCCAGCCTGAAATCGCGCGCTTTGGCGATATAGTGAGGTCTTGTAGGACAAAAGCTGACAGAATCAGCCGTAGCTGCCCTACAGACTTTTTTAATAATCATTGATAGTATAAATAGTAGATATAGTTGGACGAATTATTCTCTATTGGACCTTAACTCGCTCTATCCATTTTGGCTGTTTTTTGAATAGGGACATGCCATAACGCGGCTGCAACTCAAGCAATTGCGTAGCCCGAGTCATTATCTCTGATTGATATATGCCATGAAACCAGTCAATGTTTTAATTATGGACGACGCCGCTGTTGTTCGTAAACTGATTGTCGATCTCCTCTCTGAGATCAAAGATGTAGCTACAATTTTTCAGGCTGAAGATGCTGTCTCGGCGGTTCGGCTGTTTAGTGAGTATAAACCAGAGATTGCGATTCTAGACATCAAAGTCCCTGGCGGTATTGGTCTGAAAAATGGCATTGACGTATTAAAGGCGGTAAAAAGTGCATCGCCGGGGGCAGCTGTTATTATGTTAACAAACCATGCCAATGCTAGGTATAGTGCTGAATGTAAACAGGCGGGCGCAGATTTCTTTTTTGATAAGTCGCGCGAGTTTGATAAGTTGCCGTCTCCTATTGCTGAAGCGATGCGACGTAATGGCCTAACACCGCCCACACCTTGAAGGCTTATATCTGTTTGGCTCTCAGGTCTGAGAGCTAAGATGTGTTGTTTCCCAACAGCAGAAGAAGCCACCAATACAAACGGCGCCGAGTTTCTCGGCGCCGTTTGTATTCGCTGCTTGAGATGTAGCCGCTGATTCAGGCCTAGATTCGTGGTATATGATAGGGTTTGTCAGACAGATCCTTACATGGTGACCTACTTTTTTCCTACACCGTCCTCAGATTCAGGCTGATACTTTTTGCGGCCAGCCTACGTTATAGTATAGGCACAC
>JAPLGZ010000445.1 GCA_026389895.1 Chloroflexota bacterium
AAAGACCGTCCTCGTGACAGGTGGCTCGCGCGGCTTGGGCTTTGTGCTGGCGCGTGAGTTTGCGCGGGAAGGATGCGGCATTGTCATCTGTGCGCGTGGCGAATCGGCGTTGGAACAGGCCCGCCTCGCCCTCAGAGCCGAGGGGGCGAGGGTGCTGGCGGTGCCATGTGATGTGACCGATCAAGCACAAGTGGCAGATTTGATTCAGCAGGCCAACCGGTATTTCGGCGGCGTTGATATCTTGGTCAATAACGCAGGGACGATTCAAGTGGGGCCACTACAGAACGTCACGTTGTAAGATTTCGAAAATGCGATGGATACAATGTTCTGGGGGATGGTCTATACAACGTTGGCAGTGTTGCCGCAAATGTTAGACCGCAATCAAGGCCAGATCGTCAATGTTACCTCGATTGGCGGCAAGGTAAGCGTTCCGCATCTGCTACCCTATGCCTGTGCCAAATTTGCAGCGACGGGGTTCTCGGAAGGCCTGCGCGCCGAGTTGGCGAAGACAGGGCTGAGGGTGACGACGATTGTGCCTGGCCTGATGCGGACGGGATCACACCTTAACGCCTTGTTTAAAGGCCAACAACAGGCAGAATTCACCTGGTTTTCGCTCGGGGCCACATTGCCGCTGATTTCGATGGACGCCGAACGAGCCGCGCGGCAGATTGTGGGTGCAACCAAACGTGGTGAGGCAGAGCGGGTGCTTTCGATCCCGGCAACAGTCCTCGCAAGCTTTCATGGCTTGTTCCCTGGTCTAACCAGCGAATTGTTGGGGTTGGTCAATGCGGCGCTGTTGCCAGCAGCCCAGGCCGCCGATGCAGGAATTGTTAGCGGGCACGCGGTGCAGGCGACGCTCGCACCGGCGCGCGCCCAAATGCTCCACTTGCTCACAACGTTGGGCCGCTATGCCGCCGAACAATTCAACCAGCAAGCGGCACGATAAGGGTAATGGGCGCAGAAATACGAGTCGGCTAGGCATTAGCCGCCTCGAAAAACGCTTTAAAACAAGGTTGAAGCTTAATTCACCAATGGACCTCTAACCTGTTTGTCATAAACTGCGGCTCGGCCGACGCCAGGCTCCAGACGTTTTTAATTTTGATCGGGGAGTAAGGTATGGCGCAGTTCGTCACTCATATAAAATTCGCCATTTAGAACGTGCCGAATGGCCGGGATCATGACTTCAGACAAGCCAGCCTTTACCACATAACCCTTCGCACCGGCTTGCAGGGCCAACTTGGCATAAAGCGATTCTTCATGGCCCGAGATGACCAATGTTGGCAATTCTGGATAATCGGCTCGAAGCCGGTTCAGTAATTCGATGCCATTCATGCCCGGCAATGATATATCGACTAACACCAAATCGGGGTGGGCACTGGGAATGAGGGTCAGCGCCTTGTCGCCATTTTCTGCCTCGCCACATACCTCGAAATCGGTCTGACGTTGGAGTAATCGAACATAGGCGGAACGGATCACAGGATGGTCTTCAATAATAAAAAGTCGGTATGGCATCCATCTGCTCCTTTTGCTTGCCCCACTTGTGCTGGGGGTGTAGACTGTACTGAGAATACGATGTTCAAGCTAAATTGGCTTGCATTACTTGTCATATAGATCATAGCCAGGCGACAGGCTTAGCTAGAAAGTCTCTCGTTTCCCAGACTTTTATTTCATCAGCGGATCGACGGGGCTGGTTGGCACATCTTCGGCGAGCAGCGGGGCAATGATCGTCATCCGCGTGCCTGCTTGGGGGTCGGAGGCCATTTCGAGCCGACCGCCGAAAAGCGCCAATCGTTCTTGCATGCTGAACATACCAAAATGGCCATCGCGTGCTCCTGCTTGCTGGAACGCTTCAACTTTGAAGCCCACGCCTTGGTCCTTTATCTCAATACAGAGCTGCTCATCTTGCTGGTATACGTTGACTTCGGCTTGTTTTACATTGGCATGTTTAACCACATTAAAGAGCAATTCGCGGACAAGTTGAACTAATAGCATACGCTTGCTGAAAGCAAGCGTATGCTCCGAATTTTGGACATTTTCCTGAATTTTGACCGTAACTGTAAGCCCATAGGTTTGTTGCATATGGTGAGCTAGCCACTGCAAGGCTTCGGGTAGACCTTCACCCTGTAAGACCGGCGGATTTAGCTCCACGCTCAATGAGCGCGTGGAATGAATTGCCTCGCTGAGTAGCGTATTCACCTCGTTAATTTCTGTCGTAATCTGAGGTTGTCCTGACTGGGCAAGCTCTTGGGCTAGCAGTTGGATGCGCATTTGTAGGCCATAGAGTAATTGTTGCAAATTATCGTGAAGCACTTGTGAGATGCGCCGGCGCTCCCATTGTTCCGCCACGGTTAACGAGGAAGAGAGCGATCGCACTTGATCGGTGCGCTCTTTCACCCGCGCTTCTAATGCCTGGTTGAGCGCTTCCAGCTTTGCTTGCGTCGCCCGCAGATCCGTGACCTCGACAAAGGTGATCACGACGCCTTCAATGCGCTCGTCCATGGTGCGATAGGGCGTGATCTGCATAATGTACCAGTGATTATCTGCGGTGTGGATCTCATGGCGCAGCCGCGTCTGTGTGCGCAGCACTTGGTCGATATCCCTTGCGAAATCAACGTAGACCAGTTTGCCAGTTACATGGGCCAATGGACGCTCTAGATCAGACGGGATGATGTTAAAAAGCTCCGTAATCCTGGGTGTGTAGCGTTTAATGCGCAGAACATTGTCCAAAAAGAGCAGGGCAATATCTGTAGAGGCGATCAAATTTTTCAGATCATTATTGGCGTGGCTTAGTTCATCCAGTTTGGTGCTTAACTCATCATTGACGGTCAGCAATTCTTCGTTCGTCGATTGCAATTCCTCTTTGCTGGCTTCCAACTCCTCATTCATCGACTGCAATTCTTCGCGACCGGTCTCCAACTCCTCGGTCGTCGATTGCAGCTCCTCGTTCATGGCCAGCAGCTCTTCGTTAGAAGCCTGCAACTCTTCTGTAGAGGCTTCGTATTGCTCCATCACGGTTTGCAATTGTTCTTTGGTATAGCGTAATTCGGCCTCTAGCAGGACAAAATTCTGGTCAGGCGTCAGGCTAGCGGTTTCCAGTGGTTGCGCAGCCTCGGTTATTTCGGGCTCTTCAAAGATCACCTGCACAAACCCAGCCCCTAATTCTTCTTCGGGGATAGGCTGCACAATTAAATCGATCAGCGTGACCTGCCCATTGATCTCGATTTTTAAGCGACGCTTGCGCTTATTCTGTTCAGGGATACTTTTGTGTAAGATCTGATAGAGCGCCGTGCGCAATTCCAACCGTAGGTCGGGCGGCATCATATCCAAAATATTGCGTGTCGGTTCGCCTTCGCCAAATTGGAGATAGCGTCCAGCCCCCCCAGAAACATGCATCACTTCGTAATTTTCATTGACAATCACGCTGGGTGGCCCATACTCTTTCGCCAGCAAACGCTGATGAACATCTGTAAAAGTAGGCAAACGGCGGCTTGCGGTTTCCGATGGATTTACCAGCTCTTTGCGCTTCAAATCTGGCGAGAGGGCGCTAAGCCACAACGTTGGATTAGAGAGGGGGCGGCGACGAAAAAAACGGTATTTCTGATCAAGGATCGAGAAGAGGCTTTTGGAAGTCTCCAAGGATTCGGATGAGCCCAGAAAGAGATGGCCATCTTCGCGCAAGGCGTAATAAAAGAGTTGGAAACAACGTTCTTGGACGGCGCGATTGAAATAGATCAAAACATTGCGACAGGTGATCAAGTCTAACTTTGAAAAAGGTGGATCTTTCAACAGATCATGGGCCGTGAAGAGCACCATCTTACGCACATCTTTAGTCACCCGATAGCCTTGGCGGTCATGCACAAAAAACCGTTTGAGCCACTCCGCAGGCACATCCCCAACCAGGCTCTCGGCATAGAGCCCTTCGCGCGCGACTTGTAAGGCATCGACATCAATATCGCTGGCAAAGATTTGAATTGGCGTCGCAATATTATGTTGGGTTGCATAGTCGATCAGGAGCATGGCGAGCGAGTACGCTTCTTCGCCGGTGGCGCAGCCGGCCACCCAAACACGCACCTTCTCATCGCCGGTTTTACGTTCAAATAGCCGCGGAATCACCTCCTCGATCAAGGCATCAAAGGCTTCTCTATCGCGAAAAAAGCTGGTGACGCTGATCAGGAGATCTTTAAAGAGGGCGTCAATTTCGACAGGGTGCCCGCGCAGAAAGCTAAGATAGCCCACAAGGCTCTTCACCCCATTCACTTGCATGCGCCGCGCGATCCGGCGCAGGACAGTTGAGCGTTTATAATGGATAAAATCGTGGCTGGTGCGGGCGCGCACCAGTGCGAAGATCTTCTGGAGCGTCTCCGCTTCTGTTTCCGGCAACCGGTCTGTGGCTTTCAAAAGTGAAATTTCAGCCGCCACTTGCTTAATTTCAAACAGTTTGGTGGCCAGTTCGGTGGCCGGCAAAACAAAATCAACCACACCCGCGGCCAGCGCGCTGCGGGGCATGCCATCAAATTCGGCATCTTCGGGCGTCTGCACCAACGTAATGCCAGCCTGCTCCTTTAGCGCTTTGAGGCCGTGCACGCCATCCGCGCCTGTGCCAGAAAGGATCACACCAACCGCATATTCGCCTTGATCGTGGGCCAACGACTGTAAGAAGTGATCGATCAAGAGTTGCCGCTCGGTCTGGAGCGGCAACTCTTGGGGTTGAAGCACACCCTCGGCAATCGTGAGACTTTTGCCCGGTGGGATGACATATACTTTGTCGGGGGAAACTTTGGTCGCCTGCTCAACCTGGCTCACTTCCATGAAGGTGTAATTCTGCAAAATTTCTGGCAACTCACTGCGCTGATTGGCCGACATATGCGTAATGACCACAAAAGCCATCCCACTTTGCGCAGGCATGTACGTAAAAAATTGTTCCAGGGCTTTTAGGCCACCCGCAGAAGCACCAATCCCGACAATGGGGAAACGTGGGGTGCCTGCCTTTGGCATTTCTTGGGCAGATGGCGCTTCTAAGGTAGGCGTCACTGCTTCAGGAGAGCTTTCTTCAGCAGTGACGAGCAGGGAATCAGCCGCGTCTGAAGATGTAGATGGCAGCGCTTGAGGATTTTCATCTGTATTCATGGCGGCGACTCTCGATTCTAAGGATCAATCATTTCAAAGGGGCAAGTAAACCTACACGATTGCGGTGAATGAATTCACCGCCTGATACGGAAAGTGCGTTAAAACGCACTGGGCGGCCTGAAATGATCGAACAGGCTAACCTGTTTTAACAGGCTTTTCTGTAGCAGACGATGGTTTATGGCGATTAACGAATTAAATCGGTAATTGGTCACCCAACCTGCTTCAGCAGGTTTCCTATAGCAGGCGGCGGTTTTAACCGCTGCGGCACGCTCATCAACCCTCGGTCTAGGCCGACGAATTCCTTAGCTTGATGCGTATAGGTTACAAACCACACGCCATTAAACACTCCTCTAGCTTTGCACCGATTCCAACCCCAAGCGCTAACCGTGATCAGCATAGACAAGATTATTGATAGGCACCAACCCAAGACCAACGGATTACGGTGATAACACGCTGTACGCCCCTAGTGGTGTGAGGAGAGATCCAGAATGCGGAATCATGAGGCTCAGTAGAGCAAACCAAATTCTGAATCCCTGTGTAGATCGATTAGGCTGGATAACACGCGTTAACCATATTCTACCATTGATGAATTGGATTGGCTATAATCTCTCAAAGCCATAAGGGCAAGCCAGGCATGCTTTGAAAATTAAATCGTAGCGGGAAGGCTACACGCTCAGAAGACTCGGTGGAGGATAGAGGAATACAAAAATCTACCAAGCGATTTTCCGCAGATCATTAAGGAATTACGTTAGCCTCCTGCGTAATAAACGCCTCTTGCAAAAGCTTGCGCAATTGTATGGCATAGGACTGCGACTCATCGGCGCGCAGGTGAAACAACTTGGCTGTCGCCTGGCGACCTTTGCCTTCCTCGTCGCCAGCCATGCGCTTTAGCATGTTAGACCGTTCCTCTAAGGTGCGTAAGGCGTACCAAAGCGCCTGCTCAATGCCCTGCGTCTGATCGGCCACCAATGTCTGCGCCGTATAGGCATGGCCGATACTGCAACGGTAGCGCCGTGTACCAATCGTTTTCATTTCCCAGAGTGGACCACCGCATTCCGGACAGCTAACAGGAACTTGATCGCCCAATTGGCTCGCCTGTTCCACATGGCTCGTCATGCGTTCGACAATCTGATTTTCCAGCCATAATTCTTCGGGCACCGCGGGTGACTCACCGGCCGGTTCGCGCGCTAACCGATCGAGCATGGCGCCCATTTCGGCTAATGGCAGGATATAATCGGCTTGCACTTGGGCCAAGGCATTGGTGGGCATTTCTGGGAAGGTCGCATCCGCCGGCGTCTGCACAACGGCACAGCCACCACAACGTTTCACAGCCAGAAGCCCAGCTGCGCCATCGTCCATCATTCCCGTCAAGATTACACCAATCACACGCGCGCCGTGGGTGACAGCCGCCGAGCGAAACAAGGGATCAATGGCGGGCCGCCATAAATTTTCGCGCGGGCCATGGACAACGCGAACCTGGTTGGCCTTGACCATCATATGATAATCGGCAGGCGCCAGATAAATTTGCCCAGGTCGAATTGTTTCGCCATCCACAGCAATTTTTGCCGGCAGCGCGCTAACTCGGTTGAGAATTTGGGGTAGGTGGCTAGGCGTATTGTTCGGCGTATGTAGCACAATAAAGATCGCGGCTGGAATATCGGCCGGCAACTGCGCCATTAGTGAAAAAAGTGCTTCAACGCCACCCGCTGAAGCACCAATCACAATGACATCACGGCTAAAGTCAATTGAATCTGGAGACATAGAAATCATACCTTCTATTATTCACGCATGGTGCGCAGCAAGAAGCGTTACACAGCGGCCTAGCCAACGTTTACT
>JAPLGZ010000284.1 GCA_026389895.1 Chloroflexota bacterium
AGTTTGGCGCCGGTGAAACCCCGAGCAGGTCGCCGAGCGCGGCGGCATGTTGCGCTTCCACGTTATGAATACTAACGGCCGCCGTGATCAAGTCGGCATTTTGGAGCCGAGGCGCCTGGCCCAAATAGGCCGCTGCGCCCAGTTCTTCGACATCGTGGAAATATTGGAGCACTTCTTGCTGGTTGTTCAATTTCGGGAAATTATAGCTGGCTTGGGCCTGCACTGGCGTACCGCCTAAGTCACTAATCGTCTTGGTCAAGACATCCACATGGGTAGATTCGTGGCCGCCAAAGGTTTGGAAATAGGTGGCGGCTGTCCCACTAAGCAACCCACTGGCATTAATCACCGCATAGGCTTTGGCTTCTAGGTGTTCCAGGGTCAAGGCATAGTTCAAAATCGCTAAATCACCATCTGACACCTGCGCCAGATTCGCTATGCGGATCGGCTTGGCTGAACTGGCCGAGACGCCAGCGAATGTGAATGAGTTGGCGGCCAAAGCCGAACCTACAGCCAACAGCGCACTGTTGCGAATAAAGCGGCGGCGACTTGGGTTAATGACAGCGTTTGTCATGATAAATACTCCTTAGTTGTTAAAGCGTCTCACCATTGCAGGGGACGCCAGTCTGGTTAATTGAATAATATGTTTGAAACGACTAGCCCATAAAAATTTGTCTAGCTGGTGATGAAACGATGGGTCAGCTGCCCAAGATTGGATTGACCTTATCGAGCACCTGCTGTACCGTCAAGCTGCTGGTGAAGGCGGCTGGCACGGGGGCTGTCCCGATTAAGATGTTGATCACGGTGGCATGGCGGGCTTCGATCTGGAGAATACTGCCTGCTGCGGCCAGATAAGCCTTGTTGCTAATCGCTGCCGCTGCCCCTTGATAGGCGCCGACGCCAATATCTTCGGCCGTTTTGGCAAAGTTCAGGATATCGCCCCGGTTGTTGAAGGCCGGGAAGTTGTAGCTCGCCTTGGCTTGTACCGGCTGGGCGCCTGCTGCGCTTAAGGCTTTGGTTAGGGCATCAACATGGGCTGCTTCAGCGGCGCCGAAGTTCTGGAAATAGGTCAAATCTTTGCCGGTCAAAATATTCGTGGCCAGCATATCCTTATACATCCGCGCTTCCAGATGTTCCAACGTCAGCGCAAATTGTAGGATATCAACATCAGTCAACCCTTGTGCCAGCGCTTTCGCCAGACCGGCTGTGTTCGTCATGGCAATATTGCCGGCTGTGCTCCCTTGCACTAAATTCTGGCGTGAGTGGGCAAAATCTAATAATTCGAAAACTTTATCATACATCGACATACGGTTGCTCCTTGTTCGCAAGTGTTGGTGGAAATTTGTAAAAATTACTTAATATAGCTAAATTAAAACTTTCGATTTAATTTGTACCTTCGCTATAGACTGACGCAGACTAGATTGAATTGGATCTACCGAGATTCTTATTGCGTGCCTTTGTACTTATTAAACCTGTGGATATGAAGCCGGTGGGCTGGAGCTTATATACGTTAGTTAGTGGTCGGCATCTTTGTTCTGGCTACGCGCGGCAGGCTACTTGGGCGGTCAGTGGAGCATTCCAAAATCTCTCTTACTTTATGCCCATCGGCATAACTCGGCGGTTACATCATCTAAATCTAACGGGCTTTAAAGCCGAACCTCAGTTGGGTAGTATATTTTCTGCTTGTCCAGATTATGCACAAGACGGTGCGCGGTCTATCACGTAGTGCTGAGCACTAGTTAGCCAAGCCATGCCGATATATTCCCTGTCCATTGACCTGACTTCTCGCGCAGTTAGTGCGAATAAGCTGGGTCACAAATACTAGCTATACCCATGTTGAACGGGTTTGCTTCGAATTGGAATTAACCATACGGAGATAAATACAATACTTTGCAAGAATAAAATCAATATATTGCACAATTTTAGTTAATGAATTGCACATAAACTGTGATTGTGGTGGCCAAACTTTTTACGTCTACATCTTACTAGGTGGCTTTCATTTTCCCTATGAGGGTTACCGTTCGCCATATAGTTCAACTATCCAAGTTCGATCATAACCACAACAAGGAAGTGACACATGAAAGCAGTAAACTGGTTACCTCTGTTCATGGGATCTGCGCTGTTTCTCGGCGCATGTATGCCCATCCAGCCCATGGCAGGCAGTACGGATGCAAATGCGACACCGACCGCAGCAACCGAGACAATGACTGACACGATGCCTATGACTGACACTGCAACCATGACCGACACCGGGACAATGACTGACACCGGGACCATGACTAGCACAACGGAAACTACCGACACGGCCGGTATGGGAACGATCGTTGACATTGCCGCGGGTGATCCTGATTTTTCTACGCTGGTTACAGCTGTGAAAGCAGCAGGTTTGGTGGATGTATTGGCGGATCCACAGGCGGAATGGACAGTCTTTGCGCCAACCAACGAGGCGTTTGCTGCTCTGCCAGCTGGCGTGCTTGACACTGTATTGGCGGACAAAGAGTTGTTGACGCGCATTTTGACCTACCATGTGGTCAAAGGCAAGGTTACCTCGGATCAGGTTTCCACAATGATGGCGCCTTCGATGGAGATGAAGGCCGTTGGCGCAGACTTGCTGGGGAGTGAGTTGGATGTCAAGGTAGCGGATGGCAAGGTTACCGTCAACGGTGCGAACGTGATCAAGGCCGACATTATGGCCAGCAACGGTGTTATTCATGTGGTCGATGCTGTGCTCCTGCCGCCAGATGTGGCTGCAACCATCGGTCAATAGGGTGAGCTCGTTTAGGGCTGTTTGATCTTGATTAGAAACGGTACAAATCGATAACTGTTGGTCTCCAGTGCGCAGGTCATTAAGACCTGCGCACTCTTTTATCTGAAAGAGATGGATCTTTGGGCTGGTGCAAGCCTATCTGCCGGAGCTTGCCCTCCGATAGATCCAATCACTACTGTGGCTCGTCAAGCCTATTTGTCAGCCCTAATTCTATCCTCAACCTACCGAGTTTTTTGCCGCGCGCTCCCGCGTGGTTTGCTCTAATTCCGTAATTATGTTACAATCGCTGTTGCGAAAAATTGCAATAACGAGGTAAACGATGAACCATTATGATATGGGCAACTGGGTGTCACGCATGCGTGACCAGGGCTTTCGAGTGACCCCCCAGCGCCAGTTAATTCTGGATGCCATTTACGAGAGTGGTGGCCATACCACGCCCGAAGAGATCTACGAACGCGTCCACGCCAAAGCGCCGGCGGTGAACCTGGCCACCATTTATCGTACGGTGGACTTTTTACGCGAGCTGCGACTGATCACAGAAATGTCGATTAGTGGCAAAACTTATTACGAAATCGCCGGTGATGCTCCCCATCATCACCTGGTTTGTCGCTGTTGTGGCCATATCGAACAGATTGACCATGCCACCGTGGTCGGTCTATTTACACGCATTGAACAAGAACAGCAATTTAAGGTTGAAACGGATCATCTGGCATTGGTGGGGGTGTGCCGACATTGTCGCGAGCAAGCAACGCCAACTGCGAGTTGACGGTCAGAGATCCTGTGGCTTTTATACTCAGGTCAGCTTCTCAACATGATTTCAGTATAACAGCGTAGATGCGGATACAAAGTTACGGATATTTAGAAATATATGTTCTATTGTATAGATAAAGTTCATATATTGTACAGTTTAAGCTAACAGACTGCGTACGTAATTAAGGTTGCGATGAGGCAAACATCTACACAACCAAGGAGAGACTATGCATATTCCTGATGGGTATTTGAGTCCGGCTACTTGTGGCACGCTCTATGTGGCGTCCGCCCCGTTTTGGTACATTGCGCTGCGCAAGGTGCAGCGGCTGTTGAGCACGCGTTTGGTGCCCTTGATCGCGGTGTTTGCCGCATTCTCTTTTGTCGTGATGATGTTTAATCTGCCGCTGCCAGGCGGCACCACGGGCCATGCGGTCGGCATGGGGATTGCGACGATTGTCCTAGGCCCTTGGGGCTCGATGTTGGCGATTTCGGTGGCTTTATTGATCCAGGCGCTCTTCTTCGGCGATGGCGGCGTAACGGCTTTTGGGGCGAACTGTTTTAATATGGCCATTGTCGGTTCACTGGTGGCTTATGCGGTCTATCGCTTAGTGGCTGGTCGCGCCGCGTTGACCTCGTCGCGCCGCGTGGTGGCGGCTGCCCTGGCGGGCTATCTTGCGATCAATGCCGCAGCGTTGATTGCCGCCGTTGAATTTGGTCTCCAACCGTTGCTCTTTACCGATGCCTCTGGCGCGCCACTCTATGCGCCCTACCCACTGCATATTGCCATCCCGGCCATGATGATTGGCCATCTAACCTTTGCTGGGTTGGCCGAACTGATCGTCAGCGCAGGATTGGTGGCCTATCTGCAGCGAACCGACCCGGCGTTGCTCAAATTAACGGCGCCTGGCGTGGCCAACTCGGAAGATGGCGTGCGTGAGGTGGCTCGCAAAGGTGGTTGGAGCGTCACGCGCCCGCTCTGGGTTGGGTTGGCTGTCCTGATGATCGCCACGCCGCTTGGCCTGTTAGCTGCCGGTACCGCTTGGGGTGAATGGGGTCCCAGTGATTTTGCCGACCCTGCGCTGAGGGCCCAAATTACCAGCGCTTCGGGCGCCAGTGCACCGGCTGTTGCGCCAGCCGGCTTAGAACGCCTTGCCACCGTCTGGACGGCCCCGCTGCCCGATTATGCCCCGCCTTTTATGCAGAGTGAAGTTTTTGGCTATATGATGTCGGCCTTGCTTGGTGTTGGTTTAATTATTGCCGTAACCTTGTTGCTTAGTTGGCTATTGCGACGAAACCAACAGAATGATCCCTCATTGCCCGAGCCGGGCTCGGCGCATTTATTGTAAAAGTTCAGGCGTACAGGGTAAGGCGTAAGTGATGATTGCCGATAGCTGGTCAAACGGCCCTTTACCCTTTACGCCTTATCACTTGCCATTTACACCTAAAGGTTACCCACTTGCTGCAATCAACCAGTGAAGCACCGTTGGTCCATCCAAAATCAAAACGCAAACGTCGCCAGGGCTTTATCGAGCGCACGGTGCGTAGTTTAGCCGATGTGCTAGAACAAGCGCTTTTTGCGGAAGAAGTCGCCAAAGCGGATGGGCTTTTGCAAAGTATCGATCCGCGGGTGAAAGTCGTTGGTCTGCTCTTGCTCGTGGTGGCCACCGCATCCGCCCATTCGCTCAGCATCATTTTGGCCTTATTCGCGCTGGCCCTGGCATTGGCACTGTTATCACACGTCCCAATTCGCCGATTGGCAACTCGCGTCTGGATCGGGGTTTTATTCTTCACCGGATCCATCGCACTGCCGGCAATTTTTATCACACCGGGCGTAGCGCTTGTGCACGTGCCCTTACTCCATTGGCCGATCACCGCCCAAGGCATCAAGGCCGCCCTCTATCTGCTCACGCGGGTCGAAACAGCCACGACCCTTTCTGTGCTCCTGGTGCTGTGCACACCTTGGAACCAAGTGCTGAAGGCTTTGCGTGTATTGCGCGTTCCGGTGGTGTTTGTCGTCATTCTTGGCATGACTTATCGCTATATTTTTGTCCTGCTCCAGACGGCGGCTGATATGTTTGAATCGCGCCAAAGCCGGTTGGTCGGGCGGTTGGATGGCCAAGAGCAACGTCGCCTCGCCGCCGCCAGTGTTGGCGTCTTGTTGGGCAAGAGTCTACAACTAAGTAGCGACATTTACCTCGCCATGCTTGCGCGCGGCTATCGGGGTGAAGTGTATACGTTGGACGATTTTAAGGCTCAACCGCGCGATTGGCTGGCGCTGGGTGGTTTTGTGATCGTTGCGCTGTTTGCATTCTGGTTTGGGCGTTAACTTTGCCGGAGGGGGAATATGGGGCTAGAGGAAATTCATAATTATCTAAAAGTCGATGACCAATTCAGCACGGCTGGGCAGCCGGATGAAGACGAATTAAAAGCGGTTGCCGATGCCGGTTTTGAAGTTGTGATTAATCTGGCGACAATTGATGCGCGCTATTCCTTGGCCGATGAAGAAGGTCTCGTTCGTTCGTTGGGCATGGCCTATTACAATATTCCGGTGGTCTGGGAGCAACCGCTGGAAAGTGATTTTGTGGCCTTTTCTCAGTTGCTGCGCCAGCTAGGCGACAAAACGATCTTCATTCATTGCGCCGCGAATTATCGCGTGACAGCCTTCTTTTCTTTGTATGCCCTGCAAAATCTGGCCTGGTCGGACGAAAGAGCGCAACAATTTCGCGCCATCATTTGGCAGCAACGGGCGTTGCCGGTTTGGCAAGCTTTTATTCAATCCATGACAGAAAAGATCAATCCAGAAAAGAGCACAGCTGAGCAACCACCTGAGCAGAGCGAGCATTTATGAGCGAATTAGCTTTCGATTTACAAAATATCTTCTATCACTATAACAGTGAAGTCGCGGCACTAAGCGATGTCAGTTTTAGTGTGGCGCGCGGCGCGCGCGTCGCCATTCTTGGGGCAAATGGTTCGGGCAAATCAACCTTGTTGCGGATTTTAGACGGTCTTTACTTCCCAGAACGGGGCCAAATTAACGTGCTTGGTGCACCCTTGACCGAGGAACAATTGCAAGACGAGGAATTTGCCTTTCGGTTTCGCCAACGGGTGGCGCTGGTCTTTCAAAATCCAGACGTACAACTTTTTAACCCCACCGTCTTCGACGAAATCGCTTTTGGGCCTTTACAGATGCGCTGGCCGAAAGCGCAGATTCGGGAACGCGTTGAGGAGACCTTGGCCCTGTTTGAGATCACCCATCTCAAAAATCGTTCGCCACACCGTTTATCGGGTGGCGAAAAGAAACGGGTGGCGTTGGCTTCGGTCTTGATCCTGGATCCCGAAGTGCTCTTGATGGATGAACCGACGGCCGCCTTGGACCCCAAAAGCCAGAGTATGGTCATTGATTTTCTGGCTGGTTGGGCCGGCAGCGGCAAAACCATTGTAACCACCACGCACGATTTAAGCACAGTTGGTGAGATCGCCGATCATTGCCTGATCTTCCAGAATGGGCAGCTAATGGCGCAGGGGGCGCCCGCCACAATTTTGGGCGATAATGGCTTATTAGAACGCACCAATCTGATTCATGTTCACCGCCATGCGCATGATGGGCAAGGCATTCACAGCCATCCGCATCAGCATATCGGCCATGCCCATCCACACTGAACCGCTTGCCGGCCCTACCGGCGGAAGAAGCGTCGCGCAAGCTTTTTGAAGCGCTCTTCCCATTCTAAGGATGTTTTGATCTCGGTGGCCAAATGATCACGCCAATAGTGCGTGGTCTTGGCGACCGCCGTAATCACATTTTTGATTTCACCTTTGAGCGCAAAATTGTCACCCACCGGCACGAAAACGCGCGTCTCTTCGGCATACGCTTCGACATTTTCCTGGTTGATCTGTTCACTAAGCCAGCGGGCGCGGCTGGCCTTGCCACACTCGATGGCGATCCAGCCTGTTTGTGCCGGCGCGGCCTGTAAGCCACTCACCAAAGCGATGCCACGGATAATCTCCTCACAAGCAAAGCGATAACCTACACTGTCCGGATTGGCGTCCGTTTGCGCTCGCAATAACGTGGCGCGATGGGGTGGACCCCCTGCGCTCGCCAGCACGCAAAAATTGTCCCACATGCGATCCCAGGCCACGGAATTATCGGGATTATAGACCATCGGCGCTGGGGCCATTGGCGCGCGCGGGTCCTGCTCGGTCATTTTACTGTTCGTGTTCATCAAAGTATTAACAGTCATGATTGATCTCCCTGCACAAAATCGTTTACTGCCCTAGTTCTTTTAGTTTTGCCTGGGCTTCTGGTGCATATAACAGCGAGAAATTTGGGTTGATCGTCAGCGCCAGATTCAAGTGCTCGCGTGCCTTGGCCTTATCGCCCAATGCCGCGGCAATCATGCCGGCATGAAAGTGGAAGGTGGCATCACGCGTGCCGAGGCGTAGAGCCTTTTCGCTGTAGGTCTGCGCTTCGGCATATTTGCCATTTTGATAGAGCGCACGGGCCAGCGTATCCGCCGCCAAGATGGTTGGGCGATAACCATAAACAGCCCGCGCCTGCTTTTCGGCCAGCACCTTATCGCCATGATTAGCGTTAAAAAGCGCCAATTCCAAGTCAACATTCATGCCCGCGCTGGCATTTAACTGTTGAATCACGTTCACCAAGTCATACTGTTGTTTGGCCGCCTGCGCATTGCCCGACACCGTATACCATTCACCCAGCGTGATGACCATGTCGGCCAATGGCAGTCGTTGGATCACGGCGTTATAGGTGGCAATTGCTTCTTGTAGCTGGCCCTGCGCCGCCTGCACCCGCGCCAATCCGGCTTGCGCATAGGCATAATCTGGGCGCATTTGTAACGCTTCGCGATAGATAAATTCTGCCTGGGTCAAATCGCCACTGTTGAAATAGAGATTCCCTAATTGAACCTGGGTCCACAGCCAGGGCTCCGTGCCCGCTTGGGCTGTATTGATCGCGGTCTGCATCGCCGCCATCGCTCCCGGTACATCACCGTTCAATTCGCGTAAATAGGAGACGCGGCTATACGAGGCCAGATCCGGGCGCATGTCGATCATCTTCTGTAAAGTGTTGATTGCTGCATCGTACTGACCCAACTCGACCTGGGCATCCACCGCAATGCCTAAAATTTGGGCGCGATAGGGGTTAAGCGCCTGGGCCTTTTGCGCCCACACCAAGCCGCCCTTGAAGTCATGGCGTGCCAGCGCCAGCACCCCTTGGCCGACAATCGCATTTAGCTGTTTGGGGTCGCGTTTGAGCGCCTCGTCAAAAGCCGTTTGCGCTTGTGGATAGAGCGAAGGGTCCGCAGTTTCGCGCACCTTTTGCAGCATCGCCAGCCCAAGCTCTGCATACGACTCCGCATCTTCAGGATTATTGCGTAGTTTTTCTTGAAGTTGCGCAATCGCATCCTGCGCCGCAGGATTGGGGGCGACTGCGCCTTGGGCAGGTCGTACAACCGTGTTCAAACGTGCGGGCGCTAGAACTGGCGTGGGGGCCGGTGTCGCCACATCAAGCACCAACCGCACGACAATCATGATAACCAAGATCAGAAATGCAAAGAGCAATATGACAAGCGGTCGCCGATTGGGACGACGGGTGGGTGCGGGTTGAGTCATAAGGGTGGACATAGAATTGAACCTTTTGGGAAGTAACAGTGCGACAAGGCAACTGGATGACAAGATGAGAAAATAAGGGCGCTCATCTTGTCATCCACACACCATGGCTAGCCTACAATTATAACCTACACTTTACGGATTCTGGTGCGTGCGGTTGCGCCCATCGAACGGTGTGGCTAAGAATGGGAATGCCGCTGGTAATGTCGCATCGTCGGTGTTGACGCCATCACCGGCCATCCCGGCAATGTAATTCGCACCCCCGATGACGCGTACGGCGATGTCCGTCACATCATCCTTTGGACGGCGCCCATTGGGCCAACCGGCGTTGTCTGGCGTTGAGACGCCGGCGGCATCATGCGCCAAAACGGTCAACCGTTTCTGATCCGCCAACGGGGTTGGGGGAACGCTCAGGTTCAAGCGCAACAATTCCGATAGTTGCTTGTCGGTTGGTTTGTACTTTAGCAGCAGATTGACCAGGTCTTCACGTGGCGCTACGGTAGTCGTAATCCCAAACACAAGTTGCAGGGCGGTGGCGAAGCGCGGGTTCTGATAATAATCCAGGAACTTTTTCTCGTCTCTCGGCTCTAGCGCATTCCAGCGATCTTTGTCGATCGTGCCGATGATGGCCTCGTTGACCAAGGGATTGGCCAACCGCTGCACCTGCACAAAGTTGCTGCTTGCGGAATCAACCGGCTCAATGGCCTCTGCTTCAGCCTGATCTGCCTGATCCGCCGCGCCGGCTTGCACATAGGGCAGGTAAAGATTGGCTTTGCTGGCGTCTGGCGCAGCGGCGGCGCTGACCGTCGCACTGCCGGGTGTTTTGGCATTGATACCACTAGAGCGCAAAACTTGCTGGCTGCGGCGACTGGTGCTCGCATAGGCGCCGATGGTCGGATATTTCGTCTCTGCCGCCCCTTTATGATCTTTGGTGACCCAACTGATTGGCACCTCAATCGCGATGGTGTTGACATTGAAGCCCGAAAGCATGTCGATACCAAACGGATTGACGGTGTCATTGGCGTCTTCTGCTGCGGTCAACAAGGGGGCCTTGCGGAAGTTGAGCGTGTCAAAAGTGGCGCCCAAGTCGATGAAGAAGGGATCTTCGCGCTGACCAGCAAAGACGCGTACGCCGTCACCCAGATCATAAATGCCTTGGGCCGCCAGCGCGGCATAGTCGGGCATGGTGCGCGGCCCAACATTCGACGGCACAACGATCAGATCGCGGCCAATCTTGTCGCGGTCATCTTTCTTCGTCATCGAGACGGTGTATTTCTGCCGCCAGCCCAATCCTTCTGAGCCTTCCCCATCTAATGCCGTGATCGGTGGCACGGCTACATGCGAGAGAAATAGACCAAGAGCCCGATTGGTGCCACGAAATTCATTGCTAAAGCGGAAATCGATCGAAATATCATCCGCCTTGCCATCCGCATCATTGTCAATTTCGAACTTGTAGCTGACATTCGGGTCAAAGTTGAAGTAATTGGGGCCAGAGCTCGGCTCTTCGCCCGGAATCACATTCATGATAAAGACAACCTTATCTTCATGGCCGGGCTCGTAGCTGCGGAACATAAAAAAGTCAGTGATGTCGGCTTCGGCATCCATTGAGATAAGGGGTGCTTCACGGTGACTGGCTGCTTGAACAACGGCTGGACCTGGGGCAGCGCTAACAATGAGCATTGCCAGTAGGACCGCGATGGTTAGGAATCGAGATCGAAACATGCTGTTGTCTCCTTTGAATAACCTTTTTACTGGGCACTCCGATGTTGGTGCATTAGGAAGTGAGTAAACTACGTGGGTTGGTTCGTATTAGACGTATAGGCACTTCTCCTTTGATGTGGCTATCCCAGTTCTGGGTGGTTGCAGCCTCAAAACGCTACAGGGCCGACAAAAAACTTAATTGTGAATCCTGGTGGCCGAGTTGTAAATCGAATCCACAAGGGGTGATTGCTAAAATCTTTGCCTGGGCGGCGGCGCCTTAAACGCCGCCGCCCAGACTACCAGGCTAAAGGCTTAGTTCTTGCTAATCCACGTCAACAAGATGTTGAAGAACGGATTTGTGTGCCAATGTTCTTGGCCGGATTGCGCTGTGCCCATATAGGGGAATTGCTTCGGCGCTTCGCCCGCGGCGGTGGCCCCGCGGAATGGGACATCATTGTGGTCGATCCCATCGGTTAGGACGCCGATCAACGCCGGGGTGAAGGCGAAGCTGGTATCACGGCCATCCAATACTGGATAAGCGGCGCCAGCCACGGCCAACAGTTCAATTTCAACCACATCATCGGTCAAGCGGCGGCCATTCGGGAAGCCACAAGCATCACCACCCAAGACACCTAAGCGGCTCGGTGTTGGTGAGCATAGGTCGCCTTTGATCGCCGTATTGATGCGAATCATCTCAGACGGCGTGACGGTCTTCATCTGATTGACATTGAAGCCCGCTGGCAAGGTCATTGGGCCAGTTTTTGTGTTGATGGTGAACGGTGCGGCCAACTTCATGCCGGTCAAGAAGATGTCGAAGATATCACCGCGACCGGAGCGAGGCACGCCAGTGGTGACCGCTGTGTTACACTTTTTGGCCAAATCGCTGGAAGTCGCATCAATCGCGGCTGGCAGAGGGACACCGTACAAAGAGCATAACAGTGTACCAAGTTCGGGATTCTCAACGCTCTTTTGCAAGAGTGCTTGAATCTCTGGGCCCGCAACACCTGTGTAAAGGGCGAGATCGGTGCTGGGCGGGACGCTGTTGAACGCATCCTTGAGCGCTAGCGGAATGACCACTTCATTGACAAGGGGCATCCCCAACCGTGAAACCTGGACTTCGTTACCGCTGTGGGCTTGTGTCCCAAGCGCCTGAATGACACGCGTGGTGGCGCGGCGGGTGCCGGCCCACATGCCGACTACAGTGTCGGAGCCAGCCGTCACATGGCTAATCGGCACTTCGACGACAAAACTGTGAACATTGAAGGACGAAAGCGAATCCACCGGAATGTTGGTGCCATTGGTATAACCAACTGGCGGTTTTTGGCCGCGTAGGGTTAGCAGGTCAAAGACTTGGAGATCCACCCAGAAGGCATCATCGGTTTGGCCCGCATAAACTTTGCCTGCACCCTGTGGCGTGCTGATCGTTTGAATCGCGGCATCAGCCAATGCCTGATAATTAGGTGTAGATTTGCTGCCAATATTCACCGGCGCTGTCAATTTGTTGGCCACCAATGTGATCGGTGTCGGATTGCCTTCGATGGTTTCGGTAACGGTAATATACTGCTTGCGGTTCCAGTTCGGGTCGGTCAAGGATTTGATGGTGTTCGTGTTATAGAGGAACGTGGCCTGATTTTCTACCTTCACTTTGCTAGACAACGTGTATGTGATGTCGGCCTTCGCATCGCCATCGTTGTCGACATAGATGTCATACAGCGCGCTGTCGTCCCACTCATAGTAGTTGGGGCCACCTTCTGGCGCTTCGAATGGAATCCAACTGCCCACAAAGACAATGTTGTTCTGGTTTTCGGGTGAAATAAAGACATAGGTGTCTGTATTGTCCGCAAAAGTGTCCTTCGAGATAATGGGCGCTTCGCGATGACTAGAGGCCAATGCTGGTGAATGGAAACCAATCAAGACTGCGGTGATCAGAAGCAACGGCGTCAGTACAATACTGAGGACGAGGCCAATACGACGCAAAAGACGACGACTGGGTTGACTACTCATAAAGATTCACTCCGTTTACTGGTAAATGGTTGGTATAGATGGCGGTAGAATAAAAGTGGCCGACGAACGATTCGACGATAGACGCTCCTTTCCTAGCGTGGTTTTGCAGTAGGGAGAACTGCGTAAGGTTAATAACCTAGTTGTTGAAGTTTTGTTTTGCCAACGGCCTAATGATTGGTCAATTAGTTTGACGTATCTTCTCAGCATTTGGATCTATAGATTTCTAAAAATTAAGTTACAAATTTCGTTGGCAGGCTAATTTGTCTAGCTATTTGTAGTGTACACGGGGTGAATACTCATTTTGTAGATCAAAAACTATTCACTTTTTATTCGGCGTAAGTGGGGAAGTTGGATTGTGGCAGGTAAAACAAAGGCGGGTCCGGTTAATCAAACCGGACCCGCCTTTGTTTTTACGCCCCCGTAAGGACGAAATCGATCTAGTTGTCGGTGTAGCTTAGCTTATGAGGACAATGCTGCCGGTTGGCGCCGGGCTGCCGCCGCTTGGCTCGATGCTCAGGCCGACTTTGGCAAAATTACCATTTTGGTCTGGAATATTAACCATAAGACTGCCCATCTTGCTCTCAGTCACATGAATTAAACCCGCTGGCAGAGGCGCGCCTTCCGCTGGGATCAGCCAGAATTGATAGGTCTGGTTTTTGGGGAGTGGTGGCAAATCGTGCACCATCAACACACCTGCATGATTGGCTACATAGAACACGCCATTAGCTGTTGGCGCCGCATCAGTTCCTTTAAGTTCAATCATCTGACTCGCATAGGCCAACGTATTTAAATTCGTTTTCAGCGCTGCCATTTGCGTATTTTGATCTTGCAATTGTTGCTCTAGTGTCTGGTTGATCGTGTGTAACTGAGAATTCTGCGCCTGCAACGTCGTCAGTTGTTGTTGGGTAGAGGCCAGTTGTGTGGCTAACTGATTGGCCAGCCCTCGCAACTGGATCATCCGAAATACCAACAAGAACATGGCCGCGGCCACACCGACCCCGATGAGCGTACGGGTAACTGTACTAAACCAATGGGTCTGCGGCTTACGAGGCGGCGCGGTTGGCGGTACGACGACACTCGGTGATGCTGCAATTTTTCGGCGCGGTGGAAAGACCGCCGGCAGATTCAGCGCTGCTGGCTGTTGAGCGACCAGATCGGCCTGTACGCGTTGCATCAACTGCGTTTTGACATGGCCAGGTAAAGGCAATGGCGGAGCTGCATACGCTAATTGGGCGGTTGTGGCTTCTAACTGTGCCAACCGCTCGATTAAGCCTTGATGCTGACTTATATAGCTATCCACGGCCAGCATCTCATCAGGTTCTAGGGCGCCCAAGACAAAAACCGGCAACAGCTCAACTACGTCTTCGTAACTGAGCGAATGGTTGGATGGGTTATGGTTTTGATCCTGGTTGTCAGGATCGTGATCGTAAGGTGTTTGTTTCTCTGGCATTATTTACTCCGGGTAGCCGCTGGCACGTAATAAGCGTTCCAACTTCTCCATACCAATACGCATCCGCGTCTTGATAGTTCCCAGCGGTGTACTTGTATATTCAGCAATTTGGCTCTGGCTCATGCCTTCAAAGTAGGCTAATTCCAGACACAGGCGCTGCTCGCCCGGAATGTTATCTAGCGCCTGATTGACTTGCTGTTGTTGCAGACGTTGTTCAACCACTTTTTCCGCCCCTTCGTAAGAATAGGTCGGTGATTGTTCTAACATACCAATATCATCATCAGCCATACGCGGTCTGGCCTTATCATGCCGAAGCTGATCAAGCGCCTTGTTGCGCGCGATCCGGTTCAACCAGGCGGCCACAGCCCCTTTTTCCGCATATTGTTCCGCTTTCTGCCACACCTGCCAGAATGTCTCTTGTAACAATTCTTCGGCTGTCGCTGAATCGTGCACAATCCGTTTCAACAAGTTATGCACGGTCTGGGCATGGCGATCATACAATGCTTCGTAGGCAAGTAGATCCTTGCGGCTGATCAGTTGAAGAAGCGTTTCATCAGAATAGGTGCGGTATTTATCTATACTGCTTGGTTGCATTACCTAGCCTTATATAGCCTGACGTAAAAAATTGCAAAATGGATGGCATAAATATATGAGCCCAGGCAATACGAAATACATACACTGAGGCCCAGACTCTGTTTATAGGCTTTGGGCATCATTGATGAAATCGTGCAGTTGCCAATCGGCGCCGACTTGATGATGGTCGTTATTATAAGGTTCTATTGCGTAGGGATTAAGAATACGGAATTAGCTGTATCCTTAATCCCGTATTCTTAATCCCGTATTCTTAATCCCTACGCAACATGCGTTATAAGGTTATAATGTTTTTTCCATATAGAGCAAACGCACGAATTTATCGCCGATTTTGACGCGTTCCGAGGCGCCCGTTAATTGGAAGCCTATCTGTTCAAAAAATTGGAGGGCATGGGGATTGAACTGTTCTATGCCAAGGCGCGCTTTGCTCATCTGGGCTGTTGTTGCCAACCAGGGTTGCAGTAAATGCCACGCCTGTTGGCCGATGCCATTGCGTTGGTAAGGTTCGGCCACCATCACCATCCCAATATAGACTATATCAGGATCTGGCCACGCCAGACGAAAATCGATAAAGCCAATCAACTCTACCCCAGCCGTGGGATCATCGGCCACTAATCTACGGACGATGCCCATCAGATACCGCCCCGGCGTCTCGGCGGCAGTTTGTAAATCGCGCGCGGCCTGATCGGCTGGGCTGCCCGGCAGACCATATAACTGCCAGTAACCGGGCGTAGCGTGATAAACCTGTTGCAGGGCCGCCGTATGGTATTCGGGGGAGAGCGGAAGCAGCGAGATGGTTGTCGTCATAGTTATAGAATGCCCTGATAAGAAGCTGCGTGAGCGTTGCCAATAAGGCATTGAGGCCAGTTTTACCAACCTATCGGGTCGCTCGTTGGTCTGACGTTTAGATCCCGCGTTTGCCCATTTTGATTGGTCACTTTATCAATCCGCCACCTTGTTAAAAATGAACGAGGCCACCTAGACCAATTTTTTTACAGTGCTACGAATCTGTGCCACTTGCGTTTCTACCGTTTGCAATGAATTGTCTAGCTGTTCGAGCTTATCTCGCTCTACGCGTACAAAGCGTGTATAAGGCGCAATCGCTTCGCGTAGCCGTTGAATACTGTCGCTCATCTCTTTTTCGAATTGGCGCGACATGGCGGTGTTCAACTGCTCACGCAACTGGCCGATCCGTTCACGTAGATCCGTCTTAATTTTCGCACGGCGATAGGGTAACACATATAAGCCCAGTGCGGCGATGGCACTGGCGCCAAGCACGCCTGTAAAATCGAGCAAAGTGGTGTGCATCAACACCACGAGCAAAGCGCCTAAACCCAGCGCGCCAACTTCTACGGCGGCGGTCTGAATAATCGCCCGTTGCACCTCTTGCACCAGCTTTAAAGATTCGGCTTCGCGGTCGTAACTATCAACCACATGTTGCGCCTCGCGTCCCACGCTCGCCAGCAAATTCTGGCGGGTGGACTCAAAGTTGCTACCCACTTCACCGACCATCTGTTCACTGTGTTGCTTGGCGCGCCGGTTGAGATACTCCATCACAGCACGCCATTGGGCATAATCCTTGTCAACGATCCAATCGATCAACTCACTGACCTGGCTTTCGATCTGGCGGCCTGTATTCGCGATCACCTCGCGCTCAAAGTCACCGCGCAGCTTCGCACTGTTGATGAGATCAAAAATCCGCCCCAGCCGCATCGATTCATCGAAAAAACGGTCACCCCGCTCGGCCATCTCATATAATATATTGTCAACATGGCTCAGTTGATATTTGAAATCGCGCCGCATGTCGCTTTCATAGGCCGCCACCTGTTCGTCGATCACATCTAAGGTTTGGACATCACCCTTTAATAATTCCAGCCGATTATCAATCACCTGTTGGTAGCGATCGAGCAGCCGCGTCGCAATACCCAATGGGTTCTCTAGCTTGAGGCGCAGGCGTTCGGTGGCGTCCAGTTGCTCAGTAATAAAATGCTCTAAAGGCCCGAATTGGCTGGCCGCCCAGAGTTCACTGTCGATGGGGGGATGACCGCTGGTAAAAACAGAATCTGCGACGAGCGGTGCAGCGGTTTTGGCGTCCTGTTTGGCTTGTAACGCTAACCGCGTGCTGACGGCAAAGATTTGCGGCTCTACACCCAGCAAATTACGGGCATTGGTGCGCACAAAATCAAGAATTTGTTGGCGATCAGCAGCCTCTGGCATCAGATCGATCTTATTGACGATGATGACGATCTTTTTGCCCCATTGTCGAATATGTTCGAGAAAGGTGCGTTCACTTTCACTGAATGGGCGATCAGCGCTTGTGACAAAGAGCACCAAATCGCTACGTGGCACAAAGTGTTCCGTAATTTGTTGATGGCGCTGAATCACGGCATTTGTGCCTGGCGTATCAACCAGGCTGACTTCGCGTAGCCAGTCGACTGGCACTTGGATGAGCAAATAATCATCCCCATTCGGTTGCTGATTAAAGCTTTCGCCATAGCGTAGCACGTGAATATTATCTGTGGTTGGCGTCACGCCTTCTTGGAGTAGACGACTGCCGAGCAAAGCATTCAGAAAGGCTGTCTTGCCGGCGTTAAATTCACCAACGACAACCAGCAGAAAGAACTCATCCATTTGTTGTAGGCTGCGTTTTAATAAAGCTAAATCTTCTTCTGCCGCATCCAAACGCGCTAAATGAACGCGCAATTCTTCCAGCAGATCGCGTTCCTGACGCAGCAGTTGATCTTGTTCTTGAGTTAATAGACGTTGCAATAGACTTTCCTTGTCAAATGGATAAGTGGGCAGGCCTCGCTTGCGGCCTTCAGCCAAATTATATGCGTATTGATAGGATATTGTGTGCAATGGTGCACACAATATAGATAGTATGCAGTCACGCATACCTGGTAATCTGATACGCAACGATGCCATATTCGTTGCAAATGTCATCATCTATTTTAGCATATCGGACGGTCTAGCCATGAATCCAAATTTACATTGTAAATTGCACGACTAGACAAAATAAATCAGATCAGGCATAATAAATTTGGATTGTTAGTGTTTTAATGACATTAACTAGAGGTTGGTCTTGTGCGATAGGGTTTGTGGCGCAACAAAAGGGTATCAATAAAGGAGAAAAAATGGCGATTGCATTTGTGCCTGGTGAACGCGTCGATGTGCCGGAAATTCCATTTAAGGATAGTGTGGCGTTGCCAGCGCAACGCACGGCTGTGATTGTGGTCGATATGCAAAATGATTTTGTAAAGCCAGGTGGAACATTAGTTGTGCCGGATGCGACCGCAACCATTGGCCATATCCAACAACTCTTAACCGCGGCTCGCGCTCACCAGATCCCGATTGCTTATACCCAGGATACGCACTATGCCGACGATCTGGAGTGGAAAATCTGGCCGGAACATTGTCGAGCAGGCACCTGGGGCTGGCAAATTATTGATGAGTTAAAGCCCCAAACTGAGGATTTGGTCTGCCCCAAGAGTCGCTACGATGGCTTTTATGGTACTTCACTGGATCACTATTTGAGCCGAGTTTGGAAAGTGGAGCATTTGGTGATTGTCGGTACAGTGGCCAGTATTTGCGTTTTGCATACGGCTGCTTCCGCCGGTTTACGTTGGTTTCATGTCGTCGCACCAGCGAATGGGATGTCTGCTTTGACCGATTTTGATCAAGCCTTGACCTTACGCCAGATTTCTTGGCTCTATACAGGAAGTGTGGTTCGTGCTGTTGGTGACATTCAATTTACGGGATAGCATTTTTTGGATGAGATCAGATGCTACGGTTGAGGGCCATCTTTAGCTCCGCCACGTAGTATCATCTGATCTACTGTAGACCATAGGGCTTATTATGCGACCTCACCCCTCTCCCACCTGGTGAGGGGTGAGGTCGCATAATAAGCCCTGACCCTTATTTGAGCTATCAATCAGCAAGCGTAGGCGCACTGGTGTTGCGGATTTTGTCGACTTTTTTCTTGGCTAAAGCCCCAAGCTCGCGATTGGCTGCTACATTTTCTAAAAACGAGCGACGCAGCCCTTCGTCATCAATGGTCATCGCTTGAGTTTGCACCAACTCATAACCCCGATTCAGGAGTGTTAGCGCCCGCTGATCATCCACCGCGGCCAGCACTTGATAACAGATTAGGAAGATATTCGCCATTTCTGACGTGGCTTCTAATCTGATCGACCCCATATCTTGCAATATCTGTTCTACTTGGGCCTGCGCCTGGGTGATCTCCTCTTGTTGGAATAGCGCAAAAGCGAGCCCGGCGCGTGCCTCCATGGCCGCGCTGGCATACCCGACTTTCTGCCAGGCGGCTAATGCTTGCTCATAAGCTGCCTGCGCCCGAGAAAATTGTTGCAACCCAACCAGGGCATGACCCAGATAACCGAAAGCGTTGCCGCGGTGCCAGTGAAACTGGCCTTCTTCTATGATCTGTAGCGCTTGCTGGCAATAATCATATGCCGTTGGTGCCTCGCCCATCTGGCCAAAGAGCGCGCCTAGGTGATAGAGCACACTGGCTTCTTCGGTGCGACTGCCCAAGCTACGAAAGTATTGGAGTGCATCTTCATAATAACGTTGGGCATAGGCTGTGTTACCAAGGGTCATCATAAGATAACCCGTATCGCGGTACGCATGCCCTAATAACCAGGGATCATCCATCTCGCGGCTAATTTGAATGTTCTGCTGCCCATAATATAAGGCCTTAGCAAAATTCCCCTGAAGCAAATAATTGACCCCCAGATTATGCACCAGCATACACTCTAGCAAACGATTCTGGGTCTGGCGGGCAAAAGGTAGCGCTTCCCGATAACAGGCAATTGCGCGCATTGTCTCGCCTCGATCGCCGTAGATGGCGCCCAAATCGCCCAGGTTTCCACCGATCAAGTCTGGCAGGTTATGGGCGTGGGCTAGCGCCAGACTTTGTTCCAGATAGACACAAGCCAAAGCTGTATCGCCCTGATGTCTGGCTACCATGCCAAGCAGACGTAGGCCATCGGTTGTCAAGACGGGCTCATTGTACGCTTGTCCATAGTGAATCGCCTCGGCTAAGGCTGGGCCGGCCACGTCCAGGCGCGCCAGGCGGATATCGAAAAAGGCACGCGCGACCAGTAAGGCACCGAGCAGACGTTGTAATGATGGCGCTGGTTCGGCAGTTTGGGCCATGAGTTCACGCAAGCGCGCAATGGCGTAGCCAAACGTCGCCTCCGCTTCTTGATAAAAACCAGCCACTCGATAAAAGGTGCGCAAACCCCAGACACTTTTTGTCAGCGCATCAAGCCGAGCCTGCGTGATCGCCCACTGCCAGGCGGTGCGTAAATTATCGATCTCCAGGTATGCCTGGCGCCGCGTTTGGCCCTGATTTAGGAAATTTGCCTGCTGCGTGGCCAGAAAATCGGTATAATAGGTGCAATGTTGGTTATAGGTCTGGCGTGCTTGCTCGGCGATGGTGTGCAACTGATCGGCGGCATATTGCCGAACTAATTCATGCATCGTATAACGCCCGACATCACCTTGGTGCAAGAGCGAATGCGCTTCTAGACGCCTTAATAAAGCGACGGTTGTCCCACTGACTGCTTCGGCCGCCTCTAGCGTAAAGCCACCATGAAATACCGAAATGCGCGCCAATGTATCGGCCTCGGCCGGCGTGAGCAGTTGCCAAGAATAGGTCAACATTGCTTGCATGCTGCGATGGCGCGTGGCCATATCACGCTGGGTCGTGGCCAAAATGGCGTAATTCTGGCGCAATGCCTCGGCAATTTCGACGCATGATCGTTGACGAACTAGCGTGGCGGCTAACTCAATACCCAGTGGTGATCCTTCAACCAATCGGCAGATGCGGATGACGGCAGGCTGGTCTTGCTGGGTTATTTCAAAAGCGGTGTTGGTACGGCTGGCGCGTTCGACAAAGAGCGCCACACTTTCGTATGCCAGAAACTCATCTTTCTCAAATGGTGCTCCTTCGTCCTCTGGCACTGGCAAGCCATCTAGCACAAAGATATACTCCGCCTGGAAATCTAAGCGCTGGCGCGAGGTTACGAGTACTTTGAGCGCGGGGATTTCTTGCAATAAATCGAGGACAAATTCTGCTCCATCGACCAGGTGTTCAAAGTTGTCAAGGAGTAGCAATAGTTGTTTGTTGCGCAACTGTGCGAAGAGCTGCGCGGTCAAAGACTCTATGTTCACAAATGTCAAGTTTAACGCTGCGCCCACGGCCACCGCCAACCGATCCGCCAAATTAACACCCGGCGTAACGCCTGCCAGTGGAACAAACCAGACGCCATCTGGGAAATCTGCCTGGACAGTCGCAGCTACGGTGAGCGCTAGCCGCGTTTTGCCTACACCACCTTCGCCTACGATCGTGAGCCAGGG